>NZ_JARAUO010000015.1:0-158036 GCF_033792105.1 Streptomyces sp. WI03-4A | reverse complement strand
GCCCCAGCCCGCGCCGGGCGGCCCGGGCCGGCCGCCGGGCACCCCGGACCCGTACGGCGGTCAGCCGCAGGCGCCGCGGCCCGCCGTGGGCGCCACCGGCACGGGCGGCAAGCGGCGGCTGACGATGTTCCTCGCGGGGGTCGTCGGCGTCCTCGTCGTCGTCGCGGCCGTCTTCTTCCTCACCCGGCCGGACGGCGGCGGCAAGGACGCGAACGCCGCCAAGTCGCCCTCCCCGAGCGCCAGCAGCGACCCCACCCCGCCCCCCGGGGTCAAGTGCAGCGGCTCCTCCTGCACCGGCAAGGACGCCGAGTCCATGGGGTGCAGCGGCGACCTGGTGACCACCGCCAAGACGGCCGCCCTCGGCACCGCCACCCTGGAGGTCCGCTACAGCAAGACCTGCGGCGCGGCCTGGGGACGGATCACCGGCGGCACCCAGGGCGACCAGGTCCGGGTCTCCGCGGGCAAGGTGCGGCAGAGCGGTGACATCACCGAGGTCGGCGACACCATCGCCTACACGCCCATGGTCGCCGTGAAGGACGCGGCCGAGGCCAAGGCCTGCGCGACCCTCGCCTCCGGGCGCACCGGCTGTACGAAGTAGCCGGTGTGGTCGGCTCAGTCGGCTCAGTCGGCCGGACGGCTCAGTCGGCCGGAGGCGCGGACGGCGCCGCACGGCGCCGCACGGCCGGAAAGCGGCGAACGGCGGCCCGCGGTCACTGTTCCGGGTGGAATTCGTGAGGCGGACGCATGGCCCGCCGGATCCTGGGAACGCGAACCGTACCCCCACGGGAGTCCGGCAATCCGGTACCCCCCGGCGGCCGTCCTCGTCCCTCCTCTCCCGGACGGGCGGCCGCCTTTTGCCGACCGGGCATCCGGCTTGTGGGCTGGGCCACAGGGCCCCGGACGTCTCGCATGCCGGATGCGCGATAGCCTGACCGCTGGATCTCTCTTGACGCCAAGAGATCGATCATCCGCACGGGGCAGCGAAGCCCCACCGCCAGCTGTCATACGGAGAACGCCATGACCCGCACTCCCGTGAACGTCACCGTCACCGGCGCGGCCGGCCAGATCGGTTACGCCCTGCTCTTCCGCATCGCCTCCGGCCAGCTGCTCGGCGCGGACGTGCCGGTCAAGCTGCGCCTCCTGGAGATCACCCCGGCGCTCAAGGCCGCCGAGGGCACCGCCATGGAGCTGGACGACTGCGCGTTCCCGCTGCTCCAGGGCATCGACATCACGGACGACCCCAACGTGGCCTTCGACGGCGCCAACGTGGCCCTCCTCGTCGGCGCCCGCCCCCGCACCAAGGGCATGGAGCGCGGCGACCTGCTGGAGGCCAACGGCGGCATCTTCAAGCCGCAGGGCAAGGCCATCAACGACCACGCCGCCGACGACATCAAGGTCCTCGTGGTCGGCAACCCGGCCAACACCAACGCGCTGATCGCGCAGGCCGCCGCGCCGGACGTCCCGGCCGAGCGCTTCACCGCGATGACCCGTCTGGACCACAACCGCGCGCTGACCCAGCTCGCGAAGAAGACCGGCTCGACGGTCGCGGACATCAAGCGCCTGACCATCTGGGGCAACCACTCCGCCACCCAGTACCCGGACATCTTCCACGCCACGGTCGCCGGCAAGAACGCCGCCGAGGTCGTGAACGACGAGAAGTGGCTGGCCGAGGACTTCATCCCGACCGTAGCCAAGCGCGGTGCCGCGATCATCGAGGCCCGTGGCGCCTCCTCCGCGGCCTCCGCCGCCAACGCCGCCATCGACCACGTGCACACCTGGGTCAACGGCACCGCCGAGGGCGACTGGACCTCCATGGGCATCCCGTCGGACGGCTCCTACGGCGTCCCGGAGGGCCTGATCTCCTCCTTCCCGGTCACCACCAAGGACGGCAAGTACGAGATCGTCCAGGGCCTGGACATCAACGAGTTCTCCCGCGCCCGTATCGACGCCTCCGTCCAGGAGCTCGCCGAGGAGCGCGAGGCGGTCCGCTCCCTGGGCCTCATCTGAGCCCGACTCGGGCGGTTTCGCCACGCGTGTGCGCGGGCCCTGTTCCGGTTTCGTCCGGAGCGGGGCCCGCGCCCCTTTTCGCCGCTACTGTCGACAGCAGTACAGGGCGGGCGTTTCGGGGGGTTCGTGATGAGCGGATGGAACGGATGGACCGGCGGGGAGGGGCACGACCCGGGTCCCGAGGGTGAGCCGGGTGCCGACAGAGGCCGGCCGGCCTGGCCGTCCGGGCCGGTCACCCCGCCCGCGTGGGCGTCCGAGGAGACCCGCACCGCGCCCCTGACCCCGGCACCCGCCGACACCCCGGCACCGCCGCCCTGGGCCACCGCCCCCACCCAGGCAGGCGCCTCGCCCACGCCGGTACCGGACGCGTCGCCGTCGTACCCGCGGGCGTACCCGCCGTCGCACCCGTCGTACGGGCCCGGGCCCGCCCCCGCCTCCCGTTCCGCGCGCGGCGGCCGGCTGGTCGCCCTGGTCCTGGCGATGGTGCTGGTCGGAGCCGGGGCCGGCTTCGGGGTCTGGTACCTCGGCCGGGACCGCGGCGGCACCGGTACCCCGGCGTCGTCCGCGCCGGCCACCGGCGTCTCCGCCTCCGCCTCCGACGCCTCGGACGACTCCGCCGGCTCCGGCTCGGCCCCGGATTCCGGTTCCGGCTCCAGCACGGCCTCCGGCGCGTCCTCCGACCCGGCGACCGCCGCCCCGGGCCGGACGGCACCGGCGGGCTACCGCCTCGTCCACGACCCGGTCGGCTACGCCGTCTCCGTCCCCGCGGGCTGGACCCGGCGCGAGAAGCAGGGGGAGAAGGCGGCCGTGGTGTTCTACGACTCCCCGTCCGACGGCCGCCAGTTGCAGATCTTCGAGCTGTCCGAGGCCACCGTCGCCGAGTCGCTGGACCTCGCCGAGAACGACCCCGGCTACGGCTACGCCCGCGAGCCCGGCTACCAGGCCCTCGACCGCGCCACCGGGGACACCTGGGCCGAGCTGTCGTACCGCTACGACGACCCCGACAAGGGCGCCCGCCGCGTCGTCGACCACCGCTTCCGGGCGGCCGACGGCACCCTGTACGCCCTCCGCGCCAGCGGACCGGAGCGGCTCTCCGACGCCCTGGTCCGGGCGCCGCTCACCACGGCCCTGGCCTCGTTCTGCCCGACGGATGCCGCCTGCTCGTAGTGGTTCAGGCGCGGGGGAGTGCCGCTTCCCGGCGCTCCGCCGGGCCGGCCGTGACCACGCGGTCGGTGGTGCGGCCGCCGTAGCCCGCGGTCACCAGTGCCGTGGCCGCCAGGACCACCAGGGCGACCGCGCGCAGGGCCGGGCCCATGCCGTGGGCGAGGTCGGGGTGGGCGGACAGGACCGTCCCGGTGACCGCGACGCCGAGGGCGGCGCCGGTCTCGCGGGCGGTGGTGCCCAGGCCGGAGCCGAGCCCCGCCTGGTGCGCGGGGAGCGAGGTGACGACCCCGAGGGTCAGGGCGGGCATCGACAGACCGGTGCCGGCCGAGACGACCAGCAGCCAGCCGGCGTAGGCCCCGTAGGAGGTGCCCGAGTCGACCGTGGAGACGCCGAGCAGACCGAGGCCGATGAGGGCGAGCCCGGTGCCGATCACCGCGCGCGGGTGGTCCGCCCAGCGCGCGGCCAGCCGCTGCGCGAGTGCCATGCCGACGGGCAGCGGCAGGATCGCTACCCCGGTGAGAGCCGCCCCGTAGCCCTTCACCTCCTGCAGGTACTGCGAGTTGACGAAGAACAGGGCGAACAGGCCGAAGAAGCCGGTGGCGGTGCCGAGGGAGGCGGCGCGCAGCCGGGAGGAGGCGAAGACGCGCGGGTCGAACAGCGGGGCGGCCGAGCGCAGGGCGTGCACGGTGAACGCGGTGAGCAGCAGGACGCCCGCGGCGAAGGCCCCGAGGATGCGGGCGGAGGCCCAGCCGTGGTCGGGACCCTCGATGATGCCGAACAGGACCGCGACCAGCCCGGCGGTGAGCAGCAGGGTGCCGGCCGGGTCCGGGTGGGCGAGGCGGGAGCGCTCGGTGCGCGGGGTCGTGACCGCGACCGCGGCGGCGAGCAGCGCGGCGAGCGGGACCATGACCGCGAACAGGGCCCGCCAGGACAGGAACTGCCCGGCCAGGCCGCCGCCCAGGTTGCCGGCGGCGCCGCCCAGGCCGAGCGCCAGGGTCCAGGCGGCCATCGAGCGGGCCCGGTGCCCGGGCGCGGACAGCCGCATGAGGATTGACAGGGTGGCCGGGGTGATCAGGGCGGCTCCGGCGCCGGACAGGCCACGGCCCGCGATCAGCACGGCCGGGCCGATGGCCAGCGCGCTGGTGGCGGCGCCCGCCGCGAACAGGCCGAGCCCGGTGAGCAGCGCGCCCTTGTGGCCGAACCGGTCGCCGAGCGCGCCCGCCGGGACGAGGAGCCCGGCGAAGACGATGACGTACGCGTCGACCGTCCACATGATCTCGCTGTGCGAGGGGTGCAGCGAGGACGCGGCGAGCTGCGGGATCAGCAGGTTGATGGCGGCGACCATGCTCTGGGCGACCAGGACGCAGGCGCACAGCGCGAGCAGGGTGGGGCGTTTCAGGGCGTGCACGGGCACGGCTCCTCCCGGGAGCTGAGCGGTTGGTGTGGGATGCCCCGTCACCGTAGGCTCGCCCCTGACCTGCTTTCCAGTGCAACCTTTGCAAAGGACGGTTGCGCATGACGCAATCCACCGGCTCACCCGCCGGCGTCGACCTCAACCTGCTGCTCGCCCTTGACGTGCTCCTGGAGGAGCAGAGCGTCCAGGGCGCCGCGCGCCGCCTGCACCTGTCGGAGCCGGCCATGAGCCGCACCCTGGGCCGCATCCGCAAGGCGCTCGGCGACCCGGTGCTGGTGCGCGCCGGCCGGCGGATGGTGCCTACCCCGCACGCGCTCGCCGTGCGCGCCGAGGTCGGCGCGGTGGTGGAGCGGGCCCGGGCCCTGTTCACGCCGGGCCGGGACACCGACCTGCGCACCGTCAGCCGCACCTTCACGATCCTCGGCCACGACACGATCGCCGCCACCCACGGCGCCGCCCTGTTCGCGCGGGCCGCCCGCGAGGCGCCCGGCGTCCGCCTGCGCTTCCTGTCCGAGAGCCACGTGGACGGCCCGTTCCTGCGCCAGGGCACCGCCGATCTGGAGGTCGGCGTGATCGACACGGTCGATCCCGAGGTACATGTGGAGACCGTGCACGAGGAGCGCATGCTGGGCGTCGTACGGTCCGGGCACCCGCTGCTCACGGGCGGGCTGACGGCCGAGCGGTTCGCGGTGGAGGCCGGCCACCTCATCGTCTCGCGGCGCGGCCGGCAGCACGGGCCGGTCGACGACGCGCTGGCCGCTCTCGGTCTGCGGCGGCGGGTGGTGGGCACGGTCGGCACCTATCCGGCGTCACTCTTCGTGCTGCGCGACACCGACCTGATCGGGCTGATCGGCCACTGGGGCCGCCCGCTGGCCACCACCCTGGGCCTGGTCGCCTTCGAGGTGCCGCTCGAACTCCCCCCGCTCAAGGTCGGGTTCGCCTGGCATCCGCGCCACGACGCCGATCCCGCGCACGCCTGGCTGCGCGGCTGCGTACGCGAGGTGCTGCGGAGCGAGCCGCCCGGCCGGTGACCCACCGTGCCCGCCCGGTCGGCACCGGGTCGGCTATGTCCGGTTTCTCCCCGCCGTTCAGTGACCCCGCTTACTTTCCCCCATCGATCGCGCATACGGACGACGGGGCCTGGGCAGGCGGTGGCGGTCCCCGAGCGTGACACGACTGTGACAGAGGGGCACGGAACAGGAACGGAAGGCAATACCGATCATGGCGGACAGAACGGAACGACAGGCCCGGGCGACGATCCACGCGGGCGGCGAATGGCTGGAGGCGATCTCCGGCGCCACGCGCGACATCCTCGACCCCGCGGACGCCCGGCCGTTCGCCGTGGTCGCCGAGGGCGACGAGAAGGACGCGGAGCGGGCGGTGGCCGCCGCGCGCCAGGCGTTCGACCACGGCCCCTGGCCCGGCACCCCCGTCGCCGAGCGCGCCGCCCTGCTGCGCCGGGTCGCCGGCCTGCTCGTGCGCGACCGCGAGCGGCTCGGCCTGCTGGAGAGCCGCGACGCGGGCAAGACCGCCGAGGAGGGCCGCGTCGACATCGACTGCGTCGCCGACGCCTTCCGCTACTTCGCCGACCTCGTCGCGGCCGAGGCCCCCGGCCGGGTCGTCGACGCGGGCACACCCGACGTCCACAGCGTCGTCGTGCACGAACCGGTCGGCGTCTGCGCGCTGATCACCCCCTGGAACTACCCGCTGCTCCAGGCCAGCTGGAAGATCGCCCCGGCGCTCGCGGCGGGCAACACCTTCGTGATCAAGCCCAGCGAGATCACCCCCATGACGACGATCGCGCTGCTCGAACTGCTCGCCGAGGCCGGCCTGCCGGCCGGTGTGGCCAACCTCGTCACCGGACCCGGCCACACCGTCGGCGCCCGGCTCGCCGAGCACCCCGGCGTCGACCTGGTCTCCTTCACCGGCGGCCTGGCCAGCGGCACCAAGGTCGCCCAGGCGGCCGCCCCCACCGTGAAGAAGGTCGCCCTCGAACTCGGCGGCAAGAACCCGAACGTCGTCTTCGCCGACGCCTGCGCCACCGAGGAGGGCTTCGACACCGCCGTCGACCAGGCCCTCAACGCCGCCTTCATCCACAGCGGCCAGGTCTGCTCGGCCGGTGGCCGGCTCATCGTGGAGGAGTCCGTCCGGGACCGCTTCGTCGCCGAACTCGCCCGCCGTGCCCAGCGGATCAGGCTCGGCCGGGGCACCGAGGACGGTGTCGAGTGCGGCCCCCTCGTCTCCGAGCAGCAGCGGGCCAAGGTCGAGGCGTACGTCGCCTCCGCACTCGCCGAGGGCGCGGTGCTGCGCTGCGGCGGCCGGCGTCCCGAACCGGCCCCGGAACGCCCGGAGAGCGGCTGGTTCTACGAGCCGACCGTCCTCGACGCCTGCCACCGCGAGATGAAGGTCGTGCGTGAGGAGGTCTTCGGCCCGGTGCTCACCGTGGAGACCTTCCGCACCGAGGAGGAAGCCGTGTTCCTGGCCAACGACACCGAGTACGGCCTCGCCGGCGCCGTGTGGTCCGCCGACGCCGGCCGGGCCCGCAGGGTGGCGGGCCGGCTGCGCCACGGCACCGTCTGGATCAACGACTTCCACCCCTACCTGCCGCAGGCGGAGTGGGGCGGCTTCGGCCGCAGCGGCACGGGCCGCGAACTGGGCCCCGCCGGGCTCGCCGAGTACCGCGAGACCAAGCACGTCTACCAGAACCTCGCACCGAAGCCGGTGCGCTGGTTCGCCGGCTGACCCGCCCGTCCCGGTCGGCGTCGCGAGCCCGCGGCGCACGAGTCCGGGAGCAGGGCCCCACACATCCCCGCTCCCGGACTCCGCCTGTCCTCCCACCCCCCAGGAGTAACCACCTCATGCCCGATCACACCCACGAGTTCGACTACGTCGTCATCGGCGGCGGAACCGCCGGTTCCGTCATCGCCTCGCGGCTGACCGAGGACCCCGGCGTCACCGTCGCCGTCATCGAGGGCGGCCCCAGCGACGTCGGCCGCGACGACGTGCTGACCCTGCGCCGCTGGATGGGCCTGCTCGGTGGCGACCTCGACTACGACTACCCGACCACCGAACAGCCGCGCGGCAACTCGCACATCCGGCACAGCCGCGCCCGGGTCCTCGGCGGCTGCTCCTCCCACAACACCCTGATCTCCTTCAAGCCGCTGCCGTCCGACTGGGACGAGTGGGAGGCGGCCGGCGCCAAGGGCTGGGGCGCCGTCCCCATGGAGGCCTACTTCGCCCGGCTCGAGAACAACATCGTCCCGGTCGACGAGAACGACCGGAACGCCATCGCCCGCGACTTCGTCGACGCCGCCCAGTCGGCGCTCGGCGTGCCCCGCGTCGAGGGCTTCAACACGAAGCCGTTCACCGAGGGCGTCGGCTTCTTCGACCTCGCCTACCACCCCGAGGACAACAAGCGCTCCTCGGCCTCGGTGGCGTACCTGCACCCGGTGATGGACGAGCGCCCCAACCTCACCCTGTTCCTGGAGACCTGGGCCCACCGCCTGGAGCTGAACGGCACCCGCGCCGAGGGCGTCCACGTGCGCACCAAGGCCGGCGAGGAACTGCTGGTCCGGGCCCGCAACGAGGTGCTGCTGTGCGCGGGCGCCGTCGACTCGCCCCGGCTGCTGCTGCACTCGGGCATCGGCCCCCGCGCCGACCTGGAGGCGCTCGGCATCCCCGTGGCGCACGACCTGCCGGGCGTCGGCGAGAACCTGCTCGACCACCCCGAGTCGGTCATCGTCTGGGAGACCCACGGGCCGATCCCGGAGAACTCGGCGATGGACTCCGACGCGGGCCTGTTCGTGCGCCGCGACCCCGAACACCCGGGTCCGGACCTGATGTTCCACTTCTACCAGATCCCGTTCACCGACAACCCGGAGCGACTGGGCTACGAGCGGCCGGAGTTCGGCGTCTCGATGACCCCGAACATCCCAAAGCCCCGCAGCCGCGGCCGCCTGTACCTGACCAGTGCCGACCCGTCGGTCAAGCCCGCCCTGGACTTCCGGTACTTCACCGACGACGAGGACTACGACGCCCGCACCCTCGTCGACGGCATCCGCATCGCCCGCGAGATCGCGAACAGCGAGCCGCTGGCCGGCTGGCTCAAGCGCGAGGTCTGCCCCGGCCCGGACGTCGTGGACGACGCCGAGCTGAGCGAGTACGCCCGCAAGGTCGCGCACACCGTCTACCACCCGGCCGGCACCTGCAGGATGGGCGCCGCCGACGACGAACTCGCCGTGGTCGATCCCGAACTGAGGATCCGCGGCCTCGACGGAATTCGCATCGCCGACGCGTCCGTCTTCCCGACCATGACCGCCGTGAACCCGATGATCGGGGTGCTCATGGTCGGGGAGAAGGCCGTCGACCTGATCGGAGGTGACGTCCGATGACGCTCACGGTACCCACACGCAAGCCCCCTACCGGCGACGCTCCCGTCTTCTCCGTGGAGGGACTCTGGAAGGTCTTCGGGCCGAAGGCCGACCGCGTCCCCGCGGACCCGGACCTCAGCGCGCTCGACCCCGCCGAGCTGCGCTCCCGCACCGGCTGCACCGCCGCCGTCCGCGACGTCTCCTTCGACGTGCGCCGGGGCGAGGTGTTCGTGGTGATGGGCCTGTCCGGATCCGGCAAGTCCACCCTCGTGCGCTGCCTGACCCGGCTGATCGAGCCGACGGCGGGCACCATCGCCATCGACGGCGAGGACGTCCGCGCCATGGACCGGACCAGGCTGCGCGAGCTGCGCCGCCACCGCGCCGCGATGGTCTTCCAGCACTTCGGCCTGCTCCCGCACCGCACGGTCCTGGACAACGTCGCCTACGGCCTGGAGGTCCAGGGCGTCGGCAGGTCCGAACGGCGCGAGCGGGCCGCCGAGTTCGTCGAGAAGGTCGGCCTCGCGGGCATGGAGAAGCGCCGCCCCGCCCAGCTCTCCGGCGGCCAGCGCCAGCGCGTCGGCCTCGCCCGCGCGCTCGCGGTCGACCCCGAGGTCCTGCTCTTCGACGAGCCGTTCAGCGCCCTCGACCCGCTGATCCGGCGCGACATGCAGGACGAGGTGGCCCGCCTGCACCGCGAGGAGGGCCGCACCATGGTCTTCATCACCCACGACCTGTCCGAGGCCCTGAAGCTCGGCGACCGCATCGCCCTGATGCGCGACGGCCGCGTGGTCCAGCTCGGCACCCCGGAGGAGATCGTCGGGTCCCCGGCCGACGACTACGTCCGCGAATTCGTCCGCGACGTGCCGCGCGAGCAGGTCATGACGGCCCGTACGGCCATGCGCCCGGCCGCCCTGGAGGAGGCGGGCTCCGGCCCCGCCATCGGCCCGGACGCCACGGTCGCCGAGGCCATCGAGGCGGTGGCCCGCGCCGGCGCCCCGGCCCGCGTGATGGACGACGGCAGGTGCCTGGGCGTGGTGGACCAGGACCGCCTGCTCGGCGTCGTGGCCGGCGTCGGCACCTACGGCCCCGACGCCGGGACCACGGACGCCCGCACCGACGGCCAGGACGCCGACGCCGGCGCCGGTGACACCGGGGCCCCGGACCCGCTCCCGGGCCCACCGGCGCCCCGCACCAGCCCGGAGGTCGTCTGATGGCCACGATCGCCGCCCCGGCCTCCCGGCCCACCCTGCCCGGCCTGCTCGGAAACCGCGCCGCGGCCAAGCTGCTCGTGCTGGCCGTCGTGGCCGCCGTCGCCGTACCCCTGCTGCACAGCCGCTGGGGGAGCGGCGCCTGGCCGCACGCGCTCACCGTCGACCTGTCCAAGCCGCTCGCCGGCGCCAGCGACTGGGTCATCGACAACCGCGACAGCCACCCGCTGTTCCTCTACTTCTTCGGCTACATCAGCAACGCGGTCGTGCTCTCCGTGCGCGCCGTCTACCTGACCCTGCTCGCCGCCGGCTGGATGGGCGTCACCGCCTTCACCGCCCTGGTCGCCTGGCGGGTCGCCGGGGTCCGCCTCGCCGCCGGCACCGCCGTCGCCTTCCTGGCCTGCGGAGCGCTCGGCATGTGGGTGCCCACCATGCAGACGCTCGCGCTGATGGTCGTCGCCGTCCTCGTCTCCGTGGCCGTCGGCGCCGTGCTCGGCCTGGCCGCCGGTCTCTCGGACCGTCTGGACCGCGCCCTGCGCCCGGTGCTGGACACCATGCAGGTGCTGCCGGCGTTCGCGTACCTCCTCCCCGTCGTCCTGGTCTTCGGCATCGGCGTCCCCGCGGCCGTGCTCGCCACCGTCGTGTACGCCGCCCCGCCGATGGCCCGCCTGACGGCGCTCGGCCTGCGCGGAGCCGACCCCGAAGTCCTGGAGGCCGTGGAGTCGCTAGGCGCCACCGCCCGGCAGCGGCTGCTCACCGCACGCATCCCGCTGGCCCGCAAGGAACTCCTGCTCGGCCTCAACCAGACCATCATGATGGCGCTGTCCATGGCCGTCATCGCCTCCGTGATCGGCGCCGGCGGCCTCGGCGACCGCGTCTACCAGGCACTCGCCTCCGTCGACGTGGGCGCGGCCCTCGCGGCCGGCATCCCGATCGTGCTGCTCGCCGTCGTCCTGGACCGCGTCACCGCGGCGGCCGGCGACGGCACCACCCGTTCGCGCACCATCGGCCTGCCCTACGCGCTCGCCGTCACCGTGGCCGTCGCCGTGGGCGGCCGGCTGCTCGGCCGCCTGGACTGGCCGTCCTCCTGGACCCTGGCCATCGCCGAGCCGGTCAACCGTGCCGTCGACTGGATGACCGCCCACCTGTACTCCGGCGTCCCCGTCGTCGGCGGCACCGCGGACTGGGCCGGCCACTTCACCACCTGGGTCCTGGACCCGGTCAGGGCCGGCCTGCAGTGGCTGCCCTGGTGGGCGGTGCTGCTGCTGGTCGCCGCCGCGGCCTGGCTGATCGGCACCTGGCGCACCGCCCTGACCGCGGTGCTCGCCATGGCCGCGATCGGAGTCCTGGGCGTGTGGCAGCCCTCCCTCGACACGCTCTCGCAGGTCCTCGCGGCCGTCGCCGTCACCCTCGTCCTCGGCTTCGCGACCGGCATCGCCGCCGCCCGCAGCGACCGCGTCGAACGGGTCCTGCGCCCGGTGCTGGACGTCTTCCAGACCATGCCGCAGTTCGTGTACCTGATCCCGGTCGTCGCCCTGTTCGGCGTCGGCCGCGCCCCCGCCGTCGCCGCGGCCGTCGTCTACGCCCTCCCGGCCGTCGTGCGGATCACCACCCAGGGCCTGCGCCAGGTCGACGCCGCCGCCCTGGAGTCCGCGCGCTCGCTCGGCGCCACCGGCCGCCAGCAGCTCTGGCAGGTGCAACTGCCGCTCGCCCGGCGGTCGCTGCTGCTCGCCGTCAACCAGGGCGTGGTCCTGGTCCTCGCCGTCGTCATCATCGGCGGCCTGGTCGGCGGCGGCGCCCTCGGCTACGACGTGACCTTCGGCCTCGCCCAGGGCGACCTGGCGACCGGTCTGGTCGCCGGAGCCGCCATCGTCTGCCTCGGCCTGATGCTCGACCGGGTGACCCAGCCGACCGGACGCCGCCCGGGGAAGGGAGCCTGACATGCGATTCCGTACGACCCTCACGGTGACCGCAGGCGCGTCCGCGCTCGCGCTGCTCACCGGCTGCGGCGCCGCCGACATGACCAAGCAGGCCTCGCCGTTCGCGAACGCCCGGGGCGCGAAGTCCGTGACCCTGTCCGTGCAGTCGTGGGTGGGCGCCCAGTCCAACGTGGCCGTCGCCCAGTACCTGCTCGAACACAAGCTGGGCTACCGCGTCGACACCGTCCAGGTGGACGAG
This sequence comes from Streptomyces sp. WI03-4A, assembly GCF_033792105.1. Lineage (NCBI taxonomy): Bacteria > Bacillati > Actinomycetota > Actinomycetes > Kitasatosporales > Streptomycetaceae > Streptomyces > Streptomyces sp. WI03-4A. The sequence goes on along the minus strand of NZ_JARAUO010000015.1, from coordinate 145,695 downwards.
GTGCCCGCCTGGGACGCGCTCAGCCAGGGCCGGGTCGACGCGATCCTGGAGGACTGGGGCCACCCGGACCAGGAGAAGCGCTACGTCACCGACAAGCGGACCATCACGCGCGGCGGCGACCTCGGCGTCACCGGGCACATCGGCTGGTTCGTGCCGACGTACCTCGTCAAGCAGCACCCCGACATCACCGACTGGAAGAACCTCGACAAGTACGCCTCGCTGTTCCGCACCGCGGAGAGCGGCGGCAAGGGCCAGCTGATGGACGGCTCCCCGTCCTACGTCACCAACGACAAGGCGCTGGTGAAGAACCTGAAGCTGGACTACCAGGTCGTCTTCGCCGGCTCCGAGGCGGCGCAGATCACCCAGATGAAGCAGTTCGCCAAGGAGAAGAAGCCCTTCCTGACCTACTGGTACTCGCCCCAGTGGCTGTTCAAGAAGGTCCCCATGACGGAGGTGAAGCTGCCGCCGTACAAGGAGGGCTGCGACGCGGATGCGGCCAAGGTGGCCTGCGCCTACCCGCACACCCCGCTGCAGAAGTACCTCAACGCCGGGTTCGCGAAGTCCGGCGGCAGCGCGGCCGCGTTCCTGAAGAAGTTCCAGTGGACGACGGAGGACCAGAACGAGGTCTCCCTGATGATCGCCGACCGGAAGCTGTCGCCGCAGGAGGCTGCGCGCAAGTGGGTGGACAGCCACCCCTCCGTGTGGAAGCGGTGGCTGTCCTGAGCCGGGTCAGGACAGTTCCGCGGCGATCTCGCGCAGCGCGGCCGCCGACCGCCGCTGGAGTCCCGGCCCGAACGTGACGCGGGTGGCCCCCAGTTCGCCGAGCACGGCGGGCGAGGGGCCCTCGCCGTCCGCCCGGGCGAGCATGTTGAGCGGGCCGGCGATGCCGGACCGCAGCAGGGGCAGCACGTCGGCCGGGGCGAGGATCGGGTACACGCAGTCCGCGCCCGCCGCCACGTAGGCCGCGGCCCGCTCGATGGCCCGTTCGGGATCGCCGTCGCCGTGCACGAAGGTGTCGACGCGGGCGTTGACGAAGAGCCGGTCGGCGGCGGCCGCGCGCACCTCGGCGAGGTGGTCGGCGTGCCGGTGCACGTCCCGCAGGACGCCCCCTGGCCCGGAGTCGTCCAGGTTGCAGCCCACGGCGCCGGCTTCCAGCAGCCGCTCCACCAGTTCCTTCGGCGCGAGCCCGTAGCCGCCCTCGACGTCCGCCGACACCGGCACGTCCACGGCCCGGGCGATCCGGGCGACCGCGGCGAACATCTCGTCGGCCGGGGTCTCGCCGTCCTCGTACCCCAGGGAGGCGGCGACCCCGGCGCTGGGCGTGGCCAGCGCGGGGAACCCGGCCTCGGCGAACACCCGGGCGCTCGCCGCGTCCCAGGGGCCGGGCAGCACCAGCGGGTCGCCGTGCGGGCGCACCCGGTGCAGCGTGCGGAACAGGTCCGCCTTGTCCGTGGCCGGTGCGCTCATGGCCGGTACCCTCCCGGTGGGACGCGGTGGCTGACCATCAGGCGGTTCCAGCCGTTGACGAGGCGACCAGCCCGATGAGGTGGGCCGGTTCGCCCTGGTCGAAATGCTTGGCGGCGGTGCCGTACACGTCGTCGGGCACGAACCGGTCCGTCAGCACGGTGACCGCCTCGGTCAGCGCCGGCGCGGCTCGTTCCCGTTCGCTGTAGCCGACCTCGCGGTCCAGCGTCCGCGTCCGGCTCACTGGTGCCCCGGCTTGTAGTGGCCCGGCACCATCCGGGTGGCCACCCCGAACCGGTTCCACGCGTTGATCACCGCGATCGCGGCGATCAGCTGCGCCAGCTCGGCCTCCTCGAAGTGCTTGGCGGCCCGCTCGTACACCTCGTCCGGCACGAAGCCGTCGGTGAGCACGGTGACGGCCTCGGTCAGTTCGAGGGCGGCCAGCTCCTTCCCCGTGTAGAAGTGCCGCGACTCCTCCCACGCGCTGAGCTGGACGATCCGCTCCACGCTCTCGCCGGCCGCGAGCGCGTCCTTGGTGTGCATGTCGAGGCAGAAGGCGCAGTGGTTGAGCTGCGAGGCGCGGATCTTCACCAGCTCGTACAGCGTGGGGTCCAGGCCCCGCCTGGCGGCCGCGTCCAGGCGGATCATCGCCTTGTAGACCTCGGGCGCGTGCTCGGCCCAGGCGAGCCGGGGGGCGTGTTCGGTGGCGTACTCGACGGTTTCCTGTGCAGTGCTCATGGTTCGACCCTAGGAGCCGGGAAGCCCAGGAGTATGGTCCATTTCCATGGCGAATTCATGGGCCACTCTGGGAGTCGACCTCCACCTGGAACCGGCCGGTTCCAACGGGCTGCGCAAAGGTCTCACCGACGCGCTGCGGGACGCGGTGCGCACCGGGCGCCTCGCTCCCGGCACCCGGCTGCCGTCCTCCCGCGGTCTCGCCGCCGACCTGGGCCTGGCCCGCAACACCGTCGCCGAGGCCTACGCCGACCTGGTCGCCGAGGGGTGGCTCACCGCCCGCCAGGGCTCCGGGACCCGGGTCGCCACGGGGGTGCCCGTCACGCCCTCCGCCCCGCCGGGAAGGGCGGTCCCGGCGTCCTCGCAGGGTGCGCCGCGCCGGCCCCGCGAGCCGGGCCGGCCGGTCCACGACCTCGTCCCCGGCACCCCGGACCTGGCCGCCTTCCCGCGCGCCGAGTGGCTCAGGGCCGCCCGCCGCGCCCTGGCCACCGCGCCCTTCGACGCCCTCGGCTACGGGGATCCGCGCGGCCGGCCCGAACTGCGCACCGCCCTCGCCGGCTACCTCGCCCGGGCACGCGGCGTGCGCACCGACCCCGGGGCCGTCGTGATCACCGCGGGCTTCTCGCACGCGCTGCGCCTCCTCGGCACCGTGTTGCGGGCCCGCGGGGCGCGGACGGTGGCGGTGGAGTCGTACGGCCTCGACGCCCACTGGGGACTGCTGCGGGACGCGGATCTGGCTACCCGCGCACTGCCGTACGACGAACTGGGCACCGACACAAACGCGTTGGGCGACGAGGGTGCGGTCCTGGTCACGCCCGCCCACCAGTTCCCCATGGGCACCCCGCTGCACCCCGACCGGCGGGCCGCCGTCGTGGAGTGGGCGCGCCGGACCGGCGGGCCGGTCCTGGAGGACGACTACGACGGCGAGTTCCGCTACGACCGCCAGCCCGTCGGCGCCCTCCAGGGCCTCGCCCCCGACCGGGTCGTCTACCTCGGCACCGCCAGCAAGTCCCTCGCCCCCGGTCTGCGCCTCGGCTGGATGGTGCTGCCCCCGTCCCTGCTGGAGGAGGTGATCGCCGCCAAGGGCGCCATCGACACCTGCGGGGTGCTGGACCAGCTGACCCTGGCCGAGTTCATCACCTCCGGCGCATACGACCGCCATGTGCGCTCCGCCCGGCTGCGCTACCGGCGCCGCCGGGACGCCCTCGCCGCCGCCGTCGCGGACCGCGCGCCCGAGGTCCGGGTCACCGGCATCGCGGCCGGCCTGCACGCCGTCCTGCGCCTGCCACCCGGCACCGAGCAGTCGGTCGTCCAGGCCGCCACCTGGCAGGGCCTGGCCCTGCACGGCCTGACCTTCCACCGGCACCCCCAGGCCGTCACCGAGCCACTGGACGCCCTGGTGGTGGGCTACGGGACGCCACCGGACAGCGCGTGGACAGGGGCGCTGGAGGCCTTGTGCAGGGTCCTGCCGTGAGGGGCGGGACGCTCGCGGCAGGCGCTGCCGTGACGGCCCGGCGACGCCCGCGTCGGGGCCGGCGGCGAGGAGCGGTGATGCCCGTGCGTCGGGTCCGTCGCTCAGTGGGCCGGAGCGTTCTCGGGTTCGTCCTGGTCCACGGGTGGCGGTGCCTCGCCGAAGCGGGCCAGGGCCAGGGCGCCTGCCACTGCCACCGCGAAGCCCAGGACCGCCAGCCAGGCCAGGCCCTCGCGGGTGCGGTCGCCGAGCCAGACGACGCCCACCGCGGCCGGGCCGATCGTCTCGCCGATGACCATGCCGGCCGTGGCCGTCGTCACCGAGCCGCGCTGCAGGGCCGAGGTCAGCAGGATGAACGCGGCGGCACCGCCGGTCAGCAGGGCGTAGACCGCCGGGTCGGCGACCAGGTCGGCCGGCCGCAGCGAGTCGATCAGGCGGACCGACACCTCCACCACCCCGAACCCGAAGCCCGCCCCCAGCCCCAGCACCAGGGCCCGCAGCCGCCCCGAGAGCCGGCCGCCCAGCAGCGCGAGCACCAGCATGCCCACGGCCGTCGCGAGCATCGCCCACTGAAGCGCGGCCGACCCCTGCTCCCCGCCCTCCGGCCCGGACGCCAGCCCCAGCATCGCGAGACCGGCGCAGACCACGCCCACCGCGCTCCACTCCGTGCGGCTCAGCCGCACCCGCAGCAGCCGTGCCGCGACCACCGCCGTGACCGCGAGACTCGACGCGAGGGCCGCGCTGACCGCGTAGATCGGCAGGGACCGCAGGGCCGCGATCTGGAACAGGAACCCCAGCCCGTCCAGCGCCAGCCCGGCCAGGTACCGCCACTGCCGCAGCGCCCGCAGCAGCAGGGCCGCCTCGCCGCCCCCACCCGTCCCGGCGTCCCGCGCGGCGATCGCCTGCAGCACGGTCGCCGTGCCGAAACAGAGAGCCGCGGCCAGGGCGCACACCATTCCAAAGAGCACGAAGCGACTCTAGGGGAGGGCGCGGCCCCCACCCCCGCGCAGTCCCCGGCTCTCACCGGTCTCTAGGCTGACCGCCGCACACAGGCAGCGAACGGGGGAGACACCACCATGGCGCACACCGGACCGGAGATCCGCGGACAGCTCCGCTCGACCACGGTCGTCCTCGGCGGAATGGGCCTGCTCGCCGCCGCCCTGACCGCCTGCTCGTCCGAGCCGGACAAGCGCTGCGTCGACCGCGACAGCTACCAGCTGGCCAAGGGCTACAAGGTCGTCTCGGACCGGAACTGCAAGACCGCCAAGTCGTCCGTCCACGCCGGCTGGTACTACGGCGGCAAGAAGAAGGGCTCCTGGGTCGGCGGCGGCTCCTTCACCAAGCCCGGCAAGGGCTCGGGCGGCTCGGGCGGCTCCTCCGGCGGCGTCCACCGCGGCGGCTTCGGCGGCGGCCACGGCAGCTCCGGCGGCTGAGCAGGACCCGCCCCATGGAACGCCTTACCACCACGCCCCGCCCTGGCTGGCAGCAGACCGTCGAGGCCCAGGGACTCGTCTACCCCCTGACCCGTCATCCCGACGGCTCGCTGCGCCCCTACTGGGACGAGAGCGCCTACTACGTCTTCGGCCTGGAGGAGGTCGAGGCGCTGGAGGACACCGTCGCGGAACTGCACCGCATGTGCCTCGCGGCCGCCGCGCACATCGTGGCCGAAGGCCGCCTCGCCGACCTCGGCATCACCGACCCGCGCGTCGCCGAGGCCGTCACCGAGTCCTGGCGGCGCCGCGCCGAACTCCCCTCCGTCTACGGCCGCTTCGACCTCCGCTACGACGGCACCGGCCCGGCGAAGCTGCTGGAGTACAACGCCGACACGCCCACCTCCCTGGTCGAGGCCGCCTCACCGCAGTGGTTCTGGATGGAGGAGCGCTTCCCCGGCGCCGACCAGTGGAACTCCCTGCACGAACGGCTCGTCGACGCCTGGCGCGAGCAGGCCGCGCTGCTCCCGCCGGGCAGCCCGCTGCACTTCGCGCACTCCAGCGCCGACGAACTGGGCGAGGACCTGATGACGGTCGCCTACCTCAAGGAGACCGCCGAGCAGGCCGGGCTCGCCACCGACTGGATCTCCATGGAGGAGATCGGCTGGGACACCCTCTCCGGCCGCTTCGTGGACAACGGGCTCCGCTTCATCCGCGGCGTCTTCAAGCTCTACCCGTGGGAGTGGCTCACCACCGACCTCTTCGCCGGTCACGTCCTGGACACCCTGGACAACGGCGGCGGCACGGGCAGCACCCTGTGGATCGAACCCGCCTGGAAGATGCTGCTGAGCAACAAGGCCCTGCTGGCGATCCTCTGGGAGCTGTACCCCGGCCACCCGAACCTGCTCCCGGCCTACCTGGACGGGCCCCGCGAACTGGCCGCGTCGACCGGCTGGGTCGCCAAGCCCCTGCTGGGCCGCGAGGGCGCGGGCGTCACCGTGCACGAGCCGGGCACCGCGCCCGCCGCCCGCGAGGAGGCCTGCTGCTACCAGGGCCTCGCCCCGCTGCCCGCCTTCGACGGCAACCACGTCGTCCTCGGCGCCTGGGTCGTCCGGGACGAACCGGCCGGCCTCGGCATCCGCGAGTCCTCGGGGCTGATCACCGACGAGTACGCCCGCTTCGTGCCGCACGTGATCCTCTAGCGGGAGCACGACAGCCGGAGCTTTTCGCCTGATGCCCGTCAGCCCGCACCTTCGAGCACGGCAGCGAGCTGGTCGAGCCCCCAGTCCAGGTCCTGTTCGCCGATGACCAGCGGCGGGGAGATCCGGACGGTCGCCCCGTGGGTGTCCTTCACCAGCACACCCCGGTCCATCAGCCGCTCCGACACCTCCCGGCCCGTGCCGACCCGCGGGGCGACGTCCACGCCCGCCCACAGGCCGCGCCCGCGCACCGCCGTCACCCCGCCCGTGCCACGCAGCCCGGCCAGCCGCCGGTGCATCCGCTCGCCCAGCGCGGCCGCCCGCGCCTGGAACTCGCCGGAGCGCACCATCGCGATCACCTCCAGCGCCACCGCGCAGGCCAGCGGGTTCCCGCCGAACGTCGACCCGTGCTCGCCCGGCCGGAACACCCCCAGCACCTCGGCGCTCGACACCACCGCCGACACCGGCACGATCCCGCCGCCCAGCGCCTTGCCCAGCACGTACGCGTCCGGCACGACCCCCTCGTGCTCGCACGCGAAGGTCCGCCCGGTCCGCCCGAGCCCCGACTGCACCTCGTCGGCGATGAACAGCACGTTCCGCTCGCGGGTCAGCTCCCGCACCCCCGGCAGATAGCCGGCCGGCGGCACGATCACCCCGGACTCGCCCTGGATCGGCTCCAGCAGCACGGCCACGGTGTTCTCGGTGAGCGCCGACCTCATCGCCGTCAGGTCGCCGTACGGCACGATCTCGAAGCCCGGCGTGTACGGGCCGAAGTCCGCGCGTGCCTCCGGATCGGTGGAGAAGCTGATGACCGTCGTCGTACGCCCGTGGAAGTTGCCGCCCGCGACCACGATCTTCGCCATCTCGGCGGGCACCCCCTTCACCCGGTAGCCCCACTTCCGGGCGGTCTTCACGGCGCTCTCCACGGCCTCGGCACCGGTGTTCACCGGCAGCACCATCTCCATGCCGCACAGCTCGGCCAGCTCCGCGCAGAACGCGGCGTAGCGGTCGTGGTGGAAGGCGCGCGAGGTCAGCGTCACCCGCTCCAGCTGCCGCCGGGCCGCCTCGACCAGGCGCCGGTTGGTGTGCCCGAAGTTGAGCGCCGAGTAACCGGCCAGCAGGTCCAGGTACCGCCGCCCCTCCACGTCCGTCATCCAGGCCCCCTCCGCCGTGGCCACGACGACGGGCAGCGGACGGTAGGTGGGCGCGCTGTGCGCGTCGGCGGTGGCGATGAGGTCTTCGGCAGCGGTCACGGCCTCTCCCCGGCTAGGACGGTGGACCCCTTCCTATCGTCGCTCGCATGGTGGACGCGGGACCTCCCCGCTCCGGCGTGCCCGGTAGGCTGATCAGCGGGCCGTGACTGGCGCGCTGGGATGGGACGGACCATCGGGGAGCGGCCCGAGCGGGAAATCAGTGCCGTGCGCCTGGGCCGAACGTGAACGCCGAAACGCACGCCGTCCGGAGGTCCCCATGCCAGAGCAGCAGCCCCTCTCCACCGAGTCCACCGCCTTCCGCGCGGCCCTCGACGTCATCCGCGCGGTGGAGCCGGCGGTCGCCGACGCCATCGGCCAGGAGGTGGCCGACCAGCGCGAGATGCTCAAGCTGATCGCCTCCGAGAACTACGCCTCCCCGGCGACCCTGCTCACCATGGGCAACTGGTTCAGCGACAAGTACGCCGAGGGCACCATCGGCCGCCGCTTCTACGCCGGCTGCCGCAACGTCGACACGGTCGAGTCGCTGGCCGCCGAGCACGCCAAGGCGCTGTTCGGCGCCCGCCACGCCTACGTCCAGCCGCACTCCGGCATCGACGCCAACCTGGTCGCCTTCTGGGCCGTCCTCGCCGACCGCGTCGAGGTCCCGTTCCTGGAGAAGACCGGCGTCCGCCAGGTCAACGACCTGTCCGAGGCCGACTGGGCCGAGCTGCGCCGGGCCTTCGGCAACCAGCGGATGCTCGGCATGTCCCTGGACGCGGGCGGCCACCTCACCCACGGCTTCCGCCCGAACATCTCGGGCAAGATGTTCGACCAGCGCTCCTACGGCACGGACCCGGCCACCGGCCTCATCGACTACGAGGCGCTGCGAACCCAGGCCCGCGAGTTCAAGCCGCTGATCATCGTCGCCGGCTACTCCGCGTACCCGCGCCTGGTGAACTTCCGGATCATGCGCGAGATCGCCGACGAGGTCGGCGCGACCCTCATGGTCGACATGGCCCACTTCGCGGGCCTGGTCGCGGGCAAGGTCCTCACCGGCGACTACGACCCCATCCCGCACGCCCAGATCGTCACCACCACCACCCACAAGTCGCTGCGCGGCCCGCGCGGCGGCATGGTGCTGTGCGACGACTCCCTGAAGGACCAGGTCGACCGCGGCTGCCCGATGGTGCTCGGCGGCCCGCTCCCGCACGTGATGGCCGCCAAGGCGGTCGCCCTCGCCGAGGCCCGGCAGCCCGCCTTCCAGGACTACGCCCAGCGCATCGTCGACAACTCCCGCGCGCTCGCCGAGGGCCTCATGCGCCGGGGCGCCACTCTGGTCACCGGCGGCACGGACAACCACCTCAACCTGATCGACGTGGCGAGCTCCTACGGCCTCACCGGCCGCCAGGCCGAGGCCGCCCTGCTCGACTCGGGCATCGTGACCAACCGCAACGCGATCCCGGCCGACCCGAACGGCGCCTGGTACACCTCCGGCATCCGCGTCGGCACCCCCGCGCTCACCACCCGGGGCCTGGGCACCGCGGAGATGGACGAGGTGGCGGGCCTGATCGACCGCGTCCTGACCACCACCGAGGCGGGCACCACCAAGTCGGGAGCCCCGTCCAAGGCGGCCCACGTCCTGGACACGAAGGTGTCCGAGGAGATCGCCCAGCGGGCGACGGACCTGGTGGCCGGCTTCCCGCTGTACCCGGAGGTCGACCTGGGCTGAAACGCCCCGTGAGGGGCGCGGGGAACCGCGCGGGCGGCCACGGGCGGCCCGCGGCCCCCCGCGCCCGGAACTCCTCCCCCTCACGGGCCGATGCCGCCCTCCGCCGATGAGAGAATGGGCGACATGGCCTCTGCTGACCGACCCCGCGTGCTCTCCGGAATCCAGCCCACGGCAGGCTCGTTCCACCTCGGCAACTACCTGGGCGCCGTCCGCCAGTGGGTGGCCCTCCAGGAGTCCCACGACGCGTTCTACATGGTCGTCGACCTGCACGCGATCACGGTCCCGCAGGACCCGGCCCACCTGCGGGCCAACACCCGCCTGGCCGCCGCGCAGCTGCTGGCCGCCGGTCTCGACCCCGACCGCTGCACCCTCTTCGTCCAGAGCCATGTGCCCGAGCACGCCCAGCTCGCCTGGATCATGAACTGCCTCACCGGCTTCGGCGAGGCCAGCCGTATGACCCAGTTCAAGGACAAGTCCGCCAAGCAGGGCGCCGACCGTGCCTCCGTCGGCCTCTTCACGTACCCGATCCTCCAGGTCGCCGACATCCTGCTGTACCAGGCCAACGAGGTGCCGGTCGGCGAGGACCAGCGCCAGCACGTCGAGCTGACCCGCGACCTCGCGGTGCGCTTCAACGGTCGCTACGGCGACACCTTCACCATCCCGAAGCCGTACATCCTCAGGGAGACGGCGAAGATCTACGACCTTCAGGACCCGTCGATCAAGATGAGCAAGTCGGCGTCCACGCCGAAGGGCCTGATCAACCTGCTCGACGAGCCCAAGACCACCGCCAAGAAGGTCAAGAGCGCCGTCACCGACACCGACACCGTGATCCGCTACGACGTGGAGAACAAGCCGGGCGTGTCGAACCTGCTCACCATCTACTCCACGCTCACCGGCCGGTCGGTCGAGGAACTGGAGGCGGACTACGAGGGCAAGATGTACGGCGCGCTCAAGACGGACCTCGCCGACGTCATGGTCGACTTCGTCGCGCCGTTCCGGGAGCGCACCCAGCAGTACCTGGACGACCCCGAGACGCTCGACTCGGTACTGGCCAAGGGCGCGGAGAAGGCGCGTGCCGTGGCCGCGGAGACGCTCGCGCAGGCCTACGAGCGCGTCGGCTTCCTGCCGGCGAAGCACTGAGGGGCACGGACCGGCGCCGGGGCGCACGACCGTTCGCACGCCCGGCCGGGCGGAGCGCTGCACATCACTTCCGCTGCGCCTGCCGACAGGACACCCGTGGTCGTACAGTCGATATCCGACGGCCCGCACGACGACGGCCGGCAGACAACACACGACGACAGGAGACGACGTGGGGACCGTAACGATCGGCGTCTCGATCGCGGTCCCGGAGCCTCACGGCAGCCTGCTCCAGGAGCGGCGCGCGGGCTTCGGCGACGCCGCGGCTCACGGCATCCCCACGCACGTCACCCTGCTGCCGCCGACCGAGGTGGACGCGGCGGACCTGCCGGCGGTGGACGCCCACCTCACCGGGGTCGCCGCGGCCGGCCGCCCGTTCCCGATGCGGCTGTCCGGGACCGGGACCTTCCGGCCCCTGTCGCCGGTCGTCTACGTCCGCGTCGTCCAGGGCGCCGAGTCCTGCGCCTGGCTCCAGCAGCGGGTCCGGGACTCCTCCGGGCCCATGGCGCGCGAGCTGCTGTTCCCGTACCACCCGCACGTCACGGTCGCCCACGGCATCGACGAGGCGGCGATGGACCGCGCCTTCGCGGAGCTGGCCGGCTTCGAGGCCGAGTGGCCGTGCACCGGGTTCGCGCTCTACGAGCAGGGCGCCGACGCCGTGTGGCGCAAGCTGCGCGAGTACACCTTCGGCGGGGCCGTGGTGCCGCCGCAGGCGCTGCGCGGGGTGGGCCGCAGCTCCGTGAGCTGACCGCGGGGCGCGCCGGGCCGGTCCGGACGCCAGGCCCTAGAGCGGCAGGCGCCGGAACAGGGCCCGCGGCGCGTGCCGCAGCGCGGACATCACCACCCGGAGCGATCCCGGCACCCACACCACCTCCGAACGCCTGCGCAGGCCCAGCTCGATCGCCGTGGCCACCGCCTCCGGGGTCGTCGTGAGCGGCCCCCCGGCGCGCAGCGGTCCGGGGCGTACGACCATCACGCGCACGCCGGTGCCGTACAGGGCGTCGCCGAGGCCCTGGGCGAAGGTGTCCAGGCCCGCCTTGCTGGAGCCGTAGATGAAGTCGGCGCGGCGGGCCCGCTCCCCGGCGACCGAGGAGAGCACGACCAGCGAGCCGTGCCCCTGGGTCTGCAGGGCGCGGCCGGCGACCAGACCGGCCGAGACGGCGCCAATGTAGTTGGTCTGCGCGACGCGGACCGCGCGCAGGTGGTCGCGTTCGTCGTGGGCCTGGTCGCCGAGGACGCCGAAGGCGAGCAGCACCATGTCGATGCGTCCCTCGGCGAACACCTTGTCGAGGACGGGCTCGTGGGACTCGGGGTCGAGGGCGTCGAAGGCGACGGTGCGGACGTCGGCGCCCAGGGCGCGCAGCCGGCCGGCGGCCTCCTCCAGGGCGGGCGAGGGGCGGCCGGCCAGCCAGACGGTACGGGTGCGGCGGGCGATCAGACGGCGCGCGGTGGCCAGCGCGATATCCGATGTGCCGCCGAGGACGAGCAGGGACTGGGGCAGCTCGGTCGCATCCTTCATGACAGCCGACCGTATCGCCCTCATATGTCCGTCTTGCTGAAGAAACGCGGTGTTCACGCGCACACGCAGCGGGCAGAGTCCGATCATGGACTGGCTGAAGCGGCTTCCCGGCATCGGGCCGATCGTCACGCGGCTCACGCTCACGCACGCCTGGCGGTCGTTCGAGCGGCTGGACCGGGTGAAGTGGACGCGGCTGGCCGCCGCCATGACCTTCGTCAGCTTCGTGGCCCTGTTCCCGCTGCTGACCCTGGGCGGTGCGATCGCCGCGGCCACCCTCAGCGAGTCGCAGCAGAAGAACGTGCAGACGAAGATCACCCAGCAGATCCCCGGTCTCGCCGACCAGCTGGACATCAACTCCCTGGTGCAGAACGCCGGTACGGTCGGAGTCATCGCCGGTGCCGTGCTGCTGTTCACCGGTATCAACTGGGTCGGCCAGGTGCGCGACTGCCTGCGCGTGGTGTGGGACCTGCCCGACGACGAGCAGAACCCGTTCGTGGCCTGGCTCAAGGACGCGGGCATCCTGGTCGGTCTGGGCGGCGCCGTCGTCGCCACGCTCGCCATCTCCACCGTGGCCTCCGCCATGGTGGGCTGGGTGACCGACCAGCTCGGCATCGACCGGATGAGCTGGGGCAGCGTGCTGCTGCGCGTCGTGGCGTTCGCCGTCGCCGTGCTCGCCGACTTCCTGCTGCTGCTCTACGTCCTGACCCTGCTGCCCGGCGCCGAACCCCCGCGCCGCCGCCTCGTGGTGGCCGCGCTCACCGGCGCCGTCGGCTTCGAACTGCTGAAGCTGCTGCTCAGCGGCTACATCCAGGGAGTCGCCGCGAAGAGCATGTACGGCGCGTTCGGTGTCCCGGTGGCCCTGCTGCTGTGGATCAACTTCACCGCGAAACTGGTCCTGTTCTGCGCCGCATGGACGGCGACGCAGAGCAAGGAGGTGGAGGTGGAGGGCGTCACGGCCGGGCCCGGCGGCGCATCAGATCCGGCAGCGGCCAACGGCGGTTGACCAGGAACACCGCACCGCCGAGCAGCACCAGCAGCCCGCCCGCGACGGCCAGCGCGGTGCCGACGCCGCCGGAGCGGTTCCCGGCGGTGGCGCTCGCCACCGGCTTGGCGCCGGGCCCGCCGGTGCCCTGCGCCTGCCCGGCCGCGGCGGTCGCGGCCGGCCGGCCGGACGGCTCCGCGCTGGGCTCCGCGGCGCTCTTCGGCGGAACCAGGACACCCACCGGCCGGACCTTGTCCGCGGCCTGGAAACCCCAGTCGAACAGCTTCGCGGTCTCCTTGTAGACCTCGTTGTGCTCGCGCTTCCGCGGGTTCATCACCGTGACCAGCAGCACCTTGCCGTTCCGTTCGGCGACCCCGGTGAAGGTGGCGCCCGCGTGGGTGGTGTTGCCGTTCTTCACCCCGGCGATGCCCTGGTAGACGGGTACGTCGGTGTCGCCGCTCAGCAGCCGGTTGGTGTTGCGGATCTCGGCGGAGCCGAACGTCGCGCTCACCGTCGAGCAGTAGTCGCGGAAGTCCTTCTTCTGCAGCCCGGAGCGGGCGAACAGCGACAGGTCGTACGCCGAGGACACCTGCGCCGGCTCGTCGTAGCCGTCCGGGCTGACCACGTGCGTGTCCAGGGCCTGGAGCTCGTCGGCGTGGTCCTGCATGTCCCGGACGGTCCGCTGGACACCGCCGTTCATCGCCGACAGCACGTGCACGGCGTCGTTGCCCGAGCGCAGGAACACCCCGAGCCACAGGTCGTGGACGGTGTAGCTGTGGCCCTCCTTTATCCCGACCACGCTGGAGCCGGCGCCCATGCCCGCCAGGTCGGACGGCACCACCTTGTGCTCGGTCGTCTTCGGGAACCTCGGCAGCACGGTGTCCGCGAACAGCATCTTCAGGGTGCTCGCCGGGGGCAGCCGCCAGTGCGCGTTGTGCGCGGCCAGCACCTCGCCGGACTCGGCGTCGGAGACGATCCAGGAACGGGCGGTGAGGTCCTTGGGGAGCACCGGCGCACCGACGGCGAGGTCCACCTGCGTCCCGGGCTGTCCCAGCCGGGCGCCGCCGACCTGAGACATCTGCGCCGGGGGTGTGGCCGTCGGGCCGGTCGAGGGGGTCGGGGCGGCGAAGGCGGCCGGGGCGGTGACGGAGAGGGACAGCAGCGCGGCGGTGGTGACCGGCAGGGCTCGCCTGGCGGCCTTCTCGGTTGCGGGCACGGTCGGAAACGTACCGGTCACCGGCCGCGAAGTCCCGCCTCGCACCCCACCCCGGACACGGAACCGGACGGCGGACGGCGATACTGTCCGTATGAAGCTCAGCCGCCCGGTCTCCTGGTTCCTGCTCGCCTTCGGGGTGTGGAGCTGGGTCATCTGGGTCACTTTCGTCAAGAACCTGGTCAAGGACGGCAGCGGCCTCGCCTTCGACGACGGTCACCCGACCGCCTACTTCTGGGTGCATCTGCTGCTGGCCGTCGTCTCCTTCGTATGGGGGACGGTCATCGGGGTCATCGGGTTGCGCGGTCTGCGCGCCCTGCGCCGCACCTCATAGCGGGGGACACACCGGCGTGATCGTCGTCTTCGTCCTCGCCGCGCTGGTCGCGCTCGCCGTCCTGGTACTGGGGCACTGGTACGTGTGGCGGCGCCTGGTGCGCGACACCACCCGCGGCCCGGGCCCCGCCCGCCGCGCGGGGACCGCGGTCTTCGTCGCGGGACCGCTGCTGATGATCACGGCCCTGGTGGCCGAACGCTCCGGCGCACCCTTCTGGCTCCAGCGCGCCCTCGCCTGGCCCGGCTTCCTGTGGATGGCGCTGGCGCTGTACCTGCTGCTCGCGGTGGCGGCCGGAGAGGCCGTACGGCCCCTGCTGCGGCGGTTCCTCGCCCGCCGGCCGGCCCCCGGGGCGACGGCCGTGCCCGCGCCGCAGACCGTACCGGCCCAGGGGCCCCCGCCGGGCGCACCCGAGCCCCCGCGCGAGCCGGAGCGGGCGGCCGGACCCGAGCGGGCGGCGCCCACGCCCTCCCGGCGGCTGTTCGTCTCCCGGGTGGTCGGCGGGGCCGCCGCGGCCGCCGCCGTCGGGACCGTCGGGCAGGGCACCTACGGGGTGCTGCGCGGGCCGCGGGTCAAGCGCGTCACCGTACCGCTGGCCAGACTCCCGCGCGCCGCGCACGGCTTCCGGATCGCGGTCGTCAGCGACATCCACCTGGGGCCGGTCCTCGGGCGCTCCTTCGCGCAGCGGGTCGTCGACACGGTCAACGCCACCCAGCCGGACCTGATCGCCGTCGTCGGCGACCTGGTGGACGGCAGCGTGAAGGACCTGGGCCCGGCCGCCGCGCCCCTGGCCGGGCTCACCGCCCGGCACGGCGCCTACTTCGTCACCGGCAACCACGAGTACTTCTCCGGCGCCGAGCAGTGGGTGGCCGAGGTGCGCACCCTCGGCCTGCACCCGCTGGAGAACGCCCGCACCGAGCTGCCCCACTTCGACCTGGCCGGGGTCAACGACCTGCAAGGGGAGAGCGAGGGCCGGGGGCCCGACTTCGGCCGGGCGCTGGGCGACCGGGACCGGACACGCGCGTGCGTGCTCCTCGCCCACCAGCCGGTGCAGATCCACGAGGCCGTCCGGTACGGCGTCGACCTGCAGCTCTCCGGCCACACCCACGGCGGCCAGCTCTGGCCCGGGAACCTCGTCGCGGCCGCCGCCAACCCCACCGTGGCCGGTCTCGAACGCTACGGCGACACCCAGCTCTACGTCAGCAGGGGCGCCGGAGCCTGGGGACCGCCCACGCGCGTCGGGGCGCCCTCGGACGTGACGGTCGTCGAGCTGGCCTCGACGCGCGCCTGAGACTCTGTGCAGAGGCTGTGAAACCCGGGGCAAACAACGCCTCGGTAAGTTCTTTCACATACCGCCGGATTGCTCTTCCCCCGCGTGAAACACGTGTGATTAGGTGAGCCGCGCCACTATGGGGAGTGGCCATTTTTGTGCTGTGCCAGGGGTAGGGCCTTGGCGGGCCTGGGGAGGGCACCACCATGCGATCTGTTCGCATGCGCATTCTCGTGACACTGCTGGTACTGGCGGTCGTGGGAATCGGCGGCTGGCAACTGTTGCCGTCGCAGGACGACACGAACAAGACCATCACCGTCGGCACGACGGACGCGGTCACGTCACTGGACCCGGCCGGCGCCTACGACGCCGGATCCTGGGCCCTGTTCAGCAACGTGTTCCAGACGCTGCTGACCTTCGAGCCGGGCGGTGTCGAACCGGTCCCGGACGCGGCGAAGAGCTGCGTCTTCGAGGGCGGCGGGCTCAGGACGTACCAGTGCCGGCTGCGGGACGACATCACCTTCCCGAGCGGACGCAAGATGACCGCCGAGGACGTGAAGTACTCCTTCGAGCGGGTGAAGAAGATCAACTCCGACGTCGGTCCGGCGTCCCTGTTCTCCACCCTCGGTTCGGTGACCGCCGACGACGCGACCACCGTCAGCTTCCACCTGCGCACGCCGGACGCCACCTTCCCGCTGAAGGTGGCCACCGGCGCCGGCTCCATCGTCGACAAGGAGGCGTATCCGGCCCGTTCGCTGCGCACGGGCAACGGTGTGGACGGCACCGGCCCGTACACGCTGACCGCCTACACGGTGAACAAGAAGGCGGACCTCGCGCCGTACAAGAACTACAACGGCTACCTGAGCGGGACCGGCCGGCCGATCGAGCTGCGCTACTACGCCGACTCCCAGAAGCTCAGCAGCGCCTGGGCGGACAAGCAGGTCGACGTCGCCACCCGGACGCTGCCCCCGGGCGTGCTCTCCGAGCTGAACCCGAGCGATCCCAAGCAGCGCGTCACGGTGTCGGACAGCTCCGAGACCCGCAACCTCTACCTCAACACCCGCACGAACTCGCCGCTGAACGACGTGCGCGTGCGCCGGGCGATGGCCTGGCTGGTCAACCGCGAGCGGCTGTCCGTCAAGGTGTACAAGGGCACGGTCGACCCGCTGTACTCGCTGATCCCGACCGGCATCACCGGCCACACCACGTCGTTCTTCGACACCTACCCGACGCAGAGCGCCAAGAAGGCGCGGGAGCTGCTGCTCCAGGCCGGCGTGAGCGTGCCGGTGCGCTTCACCCTCGGCTACGGCCGCAACCGTGGCGCCGGCGCGGAGGAGGCCGCGGAGCTGAAGCAGCAGCTGGAGGCGAGCGGGCTGTTCAAGGTGGACGTCCAGGGCTACGAGTGGACCGACTTCCAGAAGCGCTGGGCCGCCGGAAAGATGGACGCGTGGGCCGTCGGCTGGGTGGCCGACTACCCCGACGCGGACACCTTCGGCTCCCCGCTGGTCGGGACCGGCTCCACGATGAGCACCGGCTACAGCAGCAAGGCCGTCGACCACCTCATCCAGGACAGCCAGCAGTACCCCGACCGCGCACGGGCCGCGAACGACTTCCGCGGCATCCAGGCGGACGTGGCCTCCGACGTGCCGCTGATCCCGCTGTGGCAGCGCAAGGAGTACGTGGTCAGCACCGAGGACGTCGGCGGCGGGCAGTACCTCTCGGACGGCACGGGCGTGTTCCGCCTGTGGCGCCTGCAGTGGATCTGACGCCCCGCGGGTGAGGGCTCAGCCCTCGCCCGCGTCCTCGCGCCCGGCCCTGGCCGCCGGGTCCGGCAGCGCCCTCGTCATGCCCGGCAGGAAGTCCGTGAACAGCTCGTGGACTTCGAGCACCAGGGGGCGCAGCACCCGGAACCGGGCCAGGGCCACGCCGCGCGCGGTCAGCCGGGCCCCCCGGCGCGCCAGCCGGTAGCTGCGCTCGCGGCCCTCGGTCCGGTCGAAGATCCAGTACAGCACGAGGCCCATCTGGGACAGCCACATCAGCTCCGGCAGCACGTCCCGCAGTTCGGGCGCGACCTTGGCCTTCGACCCGGCCAGCAGCTCCCGGTGGACGCTGAGGGCCTGCTCCCGCGCGTGCTCGCTCTCCGGGGAGAACGGGCTGAGCGGGCTGTCGGGGTCGGCGGCGTTCTTGAAGAACTGGACCGCGAACTCGTGGTACGGCTCGGCGATGTTCAGCCACGCGGTCAGCACGCCCGCGAGCCGCGCCTCCAGATCGGTCTCCCGGTCCAGGATCTCCCGGACCGCCACCTGGTGTTCGGCGGCGATCCGGTCGTAGAAGCCCTGGATCAGGTGCTCCTTGCCCTCGAAGTAGTAGTAGGCGTTGCCGACGGAGACGCCGGCCTCCTTGGCGATGGCCCGCATGGTCGTCTTGTCGTAGCCGCGCTCCTGGAAGAGCCGCATCGCGGTCTCCAGGATCAGCGCTCGGGTCTGCTCGGACTTGGTCTGGGGGCCGGCCGCTTCGGGGCCTTCGTTCTTCGCGGGCACGGCACGAGCCTAACCAGTGGGGCAGGAGCCGCCGCCACAGGTCGGCGGGTTGTGGGTCCAGCCCGTGTGCCGGTCGTACGACCAGCCGTCGGTCCGCCGGTACGACTTCCCGCCCCACTGCGCGCCCCGCCACTTCGCCGCCGCCAGCACCGCCCCGCGGGCCAGCCGGGCCCCGGCCGGGGTGCTCAGCCGGTGGGCGAGCGGGCGGTGTTCGCGCAGTGCCCACAGGACGACGATCCAGGCGCGGGAGCCCTGGTAGACCTGTCCGGCGTCGCCGATCACGGTGACCTCGTCGAGGGTGGCCGCCGGGTCGAGCCCGGGGAAGCGCCGGCGGGCCTCGGCCGACCCGGCCGGCACCAGTTCCAGCGGCACGAGCTGCGACTGCCGTACCAGCCAGTCGCGCAGGTGGGCGCAGAGGCCGCACTCCGCGTCGTACAGGACGGTGAGCCCGAGGACCGGGGCGCCGGCGGCGCCCCGGTCCTGCGCTTCGGTCACGGCGCTCACGCCCCGGCCGTCGGCGGGAGCCAGCCCTGCGGGCCGACCGGGGGCCGCTGCTCGCGCTCCAGGATCCCGCGGCGCCGGATCTTGTTGAGCACGTACACGTTGCCCAGGTGCATCGCGCCGAGCACCAGCAGCACCACCCCGAGCTTGGCCGACAGGGCCTCGAAGATGCCGCGGGTGTCGTCGATGTCCCCGCTGCCGTGCAGGTACAGCGCCACGAAGCCGAGATTGACGAGATAGAAGCCGACCACCAGCAGGTGGTTGACGGCGTCGGCGAGCTTCTCGTCGCCGCGCAGCACGTCGGCCAGGAAGATCCGGCCGTTGCGGCTGAGCGTGCGGGCCACCCAGACGGTCAGCGCGATGCTGACGGCCAGGTAGATCACGTAGGCGATGACGGTGCGGTCCATGCCCCACCCCTTCTTGAACGCGTTCAAAACGCTGACAGTGCATGACTGTAGCCCTGCTTTTGAACATGTTCAACTCAAGGGCGTGCGCAGGTCCGCGTAACCGCGTCTCAGCCCCGGCGGCCCAGCGCCGGGCGCTTGCTGTAGTCCGTGAAGCCCAGGACGTTGCCCCAGGGATCGGCGATCTCCACCGTCCAGCCGGTGGCCACGGAGAACACCTCGTCCAGCGGCGCGATCCCGGCGGCGGCCAGCTCCCGCGCGGCCGCCCGCGCGTCCGGCACCTCCAGCCACAGGCGCGCGGGGGGCCACGGCGGCGGCCGGTGCCCCAGGCCCTCCTCGACGCGCAGCAGGATGCCGGGCGTCTCGCCGCCCACCTTCAGCTGGGCGATCCCGCCCTCGTCGAACCGGAACCCGACGGTGAACCCGGCCCGCTCGTAGAACCCGACGGCCTCCGTGAGGTCCCCGACGGGCAGCAGTGCGTTGTCGAACCCGAGCAGCTCGTACGACTCTTCGTCTGACATGTCGTCACATTAAGGGGGAAACTCACCCCTATGCGAGGAGCCCCACCGGAACGGGTCCGGTGGGGCTCCTGAAGGCGCTCCGCGGAGCTGTGCCTTGGGGGATCAGTAGCGACGCGTGATCAGCGCGCGCTTCACTTCCTGGATCGCCTTGGTGACCTCGATACCGCGCGGGCAGGCGTCCGTGCAGTTGAAGGTCGTGCGGCAGCGCCACACGCCGTCGCGGTCGTTGAGGATCTCCAGGCGCTGCTCGCCCGCCTCGTCACGGCTGTCGAAGATGAAGCGGTGGGCGTTCACGATCGCGGCCGGACCGAAGTACTGGCCGTCGTTCCAGAACACCGGGCAGGACGACGTGCACGCGGCGCACAGGATGCACTTGGTGGTGTCGTCGAAGCGCTCGCGGTCCTCGGCGGACTGCAGCCGCTCGCGGGTCGGCTCGTTCGTCTCCTTGGTGACCAGGAACGGCATGACGTCCCGGTACGCCTGGAAGAACGGCTCCATGTCCACGACCAGGTCCTTCAGGACCGTCAGGCCCTTGATGGGCTCGACCGTGATCGGCTTCTCGGGGTTGATGTCCTTGATCAGCGTCTTGCAGGCCAGGCGGTTCTTGCCGTTGATCCGCATCGCGTCCGAGCCGCAGATGCCGTGCGCGCACGACCGGCGGAAGGTGAGCGTGCCGTCGACGTCCCACTTGATCTTGTGGAGGCCGTCGAGGACGCGCTCCTTCGGGTCGATCTCCAGCTGGAAGTCTTCCCAGGTCGCCTCGGCGGAGACCTCGGGGTTGAACCGGCGGACCCGGAAGGTGACGGTGATGTAGGGGGAGTCGGCGAAGCCGGGCTCGGGCTGGCCGGCCGCGTCCGCCTTGTCCAGAACAGGGGTAGCCATCAGTACTTACGCTCCATCGGCTGGTAGCGGGTCTGGACGACCGGCTTGTAGTCGAGACGGACGGATTCCGAGCCGTCGGCGCCGACCTCGCGGTACGCCATGGTGTGGCGCATGAAGTTGACGTCGTCGCGGTTCGGGTAGTCCTCGCGGTAGTGACCGCCGCGGGACTCCTTGCGGGCCAGGGCAGACACCGCCATGACCTCGGCCAGCTCGAGCAGGTTGCCCAGCTCGATCGCCTCCAGGAGGTCCGTGTTGAACCGCTTGCCCTTGTCCTGGATCGCCACGTTCCGGTAGCGCTCGCGCAGCTCGGCGATCTTCTCGACGGCCGTCTTGATCGTCTGCTCGGTGCGGAACACCATGACGTTGGCGTCCATGGTCTCCTGCAGCTCGCGGCGGATCGTGGCGACCCGCTCGTTGCCGGTGGAGGTGCGCAGCCGCTCGATCTGCTCGACGACCAGCGACTCCGGGTTCTCCGGCAGCTCGACGAAGTCGGCCTTGTGGGAGTACTCGGCGGCGGCGATGCCCGCACGGCGGCCGAAGACGTTGATGTCCAGCAGCGAGTTGGTGCCGAGGCGGTTGGCGCCGTGCACGGAGACACAGGCGACCTCGCCGGCCGCGTACAGACCCGGGACGACGGTGGTGTTGTCCGCCAGGACCTCACCCTCGACGTTGGTCGGGATGCCGCCCATCGCGTAGTGCGCGGTCGGCTGGATCGGGATCGGGTCCGTGTAGGGCTCGATGCCGAGGTAGGTGCGCGCGAACTCGGTGATGTCCGGGAGCTTGGCGTCCAGCTGCTCCGGCGGGAGGTGCGTGAGGTCGAGGTAGACGTGGTCGCCCTCGGGACCGCAGCCGCGGCCCTCACGGATCTCCGTGTAGATGGAGCGGGAGACGACGTCACGGGACGCGAGGTCCTTCATGACCGGCGCGTACTTCTCCATGAAGCGCTCGCCGTCCTTGTTGCGGAGGATGCCGCCCTCACCACGGGCGCCCTCCGTCAGCAGGATGCCCATGCGCCAGATGCCGGTCGGGTGGAACTGGAAGAACTCCATGTCCTCCAGCGGCAGCCCGCGGCGGTAGACGGCGGCCTGGCCGTCACCGGTCAGCGTGTGCGCGTTCGACGTCACCTTGAAGAACTTGCCGGTGCCGCCGGAGGCGTAGATCACGGCCTTCGCCTGGAAGATGTGGATCTCGCCGGTGGCCAGCTCGTACGCCACCACGCCGGCCGACTTCTTGACGCCGTCGACCTCGGTGATCAGCTGGTCCAGGACGTAGAACTCGTTGAAGAACTCCACGCCCTCCTTGACGCAGTTCTGGTACAGCGTCTGGAGGATCATGTGGCCGGTGCGGTCCGCGGCGTAGCAGGACCGGCGGACCGGGGCCTCGCCGTGGTTGCGGGAGTGACCGCCGAAGCGGCGCTGGTCGATCGTCCCGTTGGGCGTCCGGTTGAACGGAAGGCCCATCTTCTCCAGGTCGAGGACGGCGTCGATGGCCTCCTTCGCCAGGATCTCGGCGGCGTCCTGGTCGACCAGGTAGTCACCGCCCTTGACCGTGTCGAAGGTGTGCCACTCCCAGTTGTCCTCCTCCACGTTCGCCAGCGCTGCGGCCATGCCGCCCTGCGCTGCGCCCGTGTGGGAGCGGGTGGGGTAGAGCTTGGTCAGCACGGCGGTGCGGCTGCGCTTCGTCGACTCGATGGCGGCGCGCATACCGGCGCCACCGGCGCCGACGATGACGGTGTCGTACTTGTGGATCTTCATGATTCTCGCAGCCCCGTGCCTAGCGGATGTTCGGGTCGAAGGTGAAGATCACCAGCGTGCCCAGCAGGATGGTCCACACCGTGGCGGTGTACAGCAGGGCCTTCAGCCACATGCGGGAGGCAGGCCGCTCGGCGTAGTCGTTGATGACCGTGCGCAGGCCGTTGGCGCCGTGCAGCATGGCCAGCCACAGCATCAGCAGGTCCCAGACCTGCCACCAGGGGGAGGCCCAGCGGCCGGCCACGAAGGCGAAGCCGATCTTGGAGACACCGCCGTCGAGCACCAGCTGGATCAGCAGGTGGCCGATCACGAGGACGACCAGCACGACGCCGGACAGGCGCATGAACAGCCAGGCGGCCAGCTCGAAGTTGCCCCGGGTGGACTTGGGGGACTTCTTGGTGCGCTTGCGCGGCGCCTCGATCAGCGGGGCCGGGTTGTCCACCGTGTGGACGGGCGCGCCCTCGACGGGGCCGACGCCGGACGCGGGGGATTCAGTCGTGGACATCGGCGTCAGCTCCCAAAGAGGACACGGGCGGCGTGGCCGAGGACCGGGTAGATCGCGCCGGCCATCAGGACGACCCAGACACCCATCACGGTCCAGAACATCTGCTTCTGGTAGCGCGGGCCCTTCGACCAGAAGTCGACGGCGATGACGCGCAGGCCGTTGAGCGCATGGAAGAGGATGGCGGCGACGAGGCCGTACTCCAGCAGCGCGACGATCGGCGTCTTGTACGTGGCTACGACCTTGTCGTAGTCCTCGGGGGAGACACGCACGAGAGCGGTGTCCAGCACGTGAACGAACAGGAAGAAGAAGATGAGGACGCCGGTGACTCGGTGAGCCACCCAGGACCACATTCCTTCCCGGCCGCGGTACAGCGTTCCAGCCGGCACGGAAGAACCCTCCGGGAGCGGGGACTAGGGCCGCGCCGGCTTCACTGTCGGTCGGGCCCGGCCGGGTACGGTCCACCGGCCCCCAGCATCGTATCCGTGCGCCGCCGTGCGGTTTACGGGGGGCCTACTTGTGTGATCAAAGTGGCACGCGGTTGGGCTAGCGGAGTGGGCTGCTGGGGTGGCGTGTACCGCTATGTGCCGGGTGCGGACGCGTTCGGACTGCTCATGCCCCGCGCCGGGCCCGCGGGCGCGCAGGCTCCCGCGCCCCTGAGGAAGTCCGTCAGCCGGCCCCGCGCGAGGCGGCGCAGTTCCTCCGCCGCCATGACGCGCTCCTCCTCGGGATCGTTCGCCAATCGTGACCGGATGCCCGCGAGAATGTGATCGAGGCTTTCCTCCGGGGGCACGTCACCCAGAAAGACGACGAACGTGTGCCCGAACTTCGCCTCGTAGGCCGCGTTCGCCGCGCTCAGGGCCATGTGGGCGGCCGAGTAGGTGTCCTCCGGCAGCTCGGGCAGCGACTCTCCCGCCAGCGCCTCGGCCAGATCGGCCGGCGACAGGTCGTACGCCGCCTCGTCCGCCGCCGCCAGGAGAGAGCCCAGGTCCGGGTAGGGGCGGTGGTCGGCGATGCGACGGGCCCAGCGCAGGCTGCGCAGGCAGTGCTGGAGCAGGGCGCAGGCCTCGTCGGCATGGGCGGCGTTGAAGGCGTCCAGCGGCTTGGGGAGGTACGGCAGGCGGTGCGCAGGCAGCGTGGGTCCTCGCGTCACATGTGGTGTGGCAGGGGATGTCGTGAAGGCTGTGTCGCCACGTTATCGAGAGTGGTCAGTCTGTGTCCGACGGATGCCCGAATTTCACTCGAACGGGAGAGTTTCGGAACGGCTCGATGACGGGTGTGCCGTCGATCGGCCGTACGTTGGCTGAGTGACCCAGCACAGGCGCCGGGTGTCGGCGCAGCAGGTGAGGCGGAAGCGGGCGGTCGTGGCCGCCGCCTTCGCGGGGACCGTCGCGCTCGGCGTGGGCGTCGGCGTGTGGGCCTCGGCGGACGGTGGCGCCAGACCCGGCGCGGATGTGGCGCAGACCTCCCCGGCCCCCAGAGCCTCCACCGGGGCGACCGGCCGCGCCGCCGCGCCGAGCAGCCCCACGCCCACCCGCACCTACCCGCTCTCCCGGGCGCCGCGGACCATACCCGCGGTGCGCTCGCACACCGCCGCGCGCGGTCCCGGCTGGCAGCCGCGGCACGGCGAGCGGGTGGTGGTGAGCGACCCGCGGCTGGCCGACGAGGGGCGGCTGATAGCCGGCGAGCTGGGCCTGTCGTACGCGGGCCGGAAGAACGACGTACGGGCCGGCGACCTCCGGCTCGCGCTGGGCGGCGGCGGCGACCAGGAGTCGTACTCCATGACCGTCAAGGGCGGGCGGGTCGACATCAGCGGGCCGGGCGACGCGGGCGTCTTCTACGGCACCCGCACCCTCAAGCAGGAGGTCCACGGCGGCGGCACCGCCCCGGAGGGCGTGGTCCGCGACGCCCCCGCGAAGCCGGTGCGCGGCTTCATGCTGGACATCGCGCGCAAGCCGTACTCCGCGTCCTGGATAGAGGACCGGGTGCGCGAGCTGGGGGACCTGAAGTTCAACGAGCTGGGACTTCACTTCTCCGACGACCAGGCGTTCCGGATCGAGTCCAGCAGCCATCCGGAGATCGTCTCCAAGGACCACCTGACCAAGGCGCAGGTCAAGCGGATCGTCGACCTCGCCGCCTCCCGGCACATCACCGTCGTGCCCGAGATCGACTCGCCCGGCCACCTGGGCGCGGTCATCGCCGCCCACCCCGACCTGCAGCTGCGCAACGTGAACGGGGTCGCGACGCGGGGCGCGATCGACATCTCCAAGGCCGGCTCCGCGAAGATCGTCGACGACCTGCTGAACGAGTACGCCGGAGTCTTCCCCGGCGGCAAGTGGCACCTCGGCGGCGACGAGTACCAGGCGCTGACGGTCTCCGACCCGCAGGCGTCCTTCCCGCAGCTCGCCGCGGCCGCCCGGCAGAAGTACGGCTCCGGCGCGAAGGTCTCCGACCTCGCGGCCGGCTGGCTGAACGACCGCGCCGCCACCGTGCGCGCCCACCACCGCACCATGCGGGCCTGGAACGACGGCTTCTTCCGGAACACCTCCGTGCAGCCGGCCAAGGACCTCCAGGTCGCCTACTGGACCGGCAAGGAGATCGGCGCCCGGCAGCCGCTCGAGTACCTGAGCACCGGCCGCAAGGTGATCAACTACAACGACGAGTTCCTGTACTACGTCCTCGGACAGCCGCAGACCTTCGTCTACCCGACCGGGCAGCGCATCTACGAGCAGTGGACCCCCCGGGTGCTCCGCGGCACGACCCCCGTACCGGCCCGCTACGACCCGCAGATCCTCGGCGGGGTGTTCGCGGTCTGGTCCGACTTCCCCAACGCCCAGACCGAGGCGCAGGTCGCCGCCGGGATCCGGATGCCGCTCCGGGCCACCGTGCAGAAGCTGTGGGACCCGGGCGCGCCCGCGCTGTCCTGGACGCAGTTCAAGGCACTGGCGGACCGGCTGGGCTGAGTTCCGCGCGAGTCCCTTGGTGGACGTGCGGGCGTGACGGGCCGTATCTTCCGCGTGCCGCACACACGGGAACACGGGGGGTCACCATCATGTCCGTCGCACGCCTGCGCTCACCGCTGGGGCTGGGCCGGGCCACGGTCACGCTGCTCGGGCTGGTCATGCTGAGCGACGCGTGCGCCGTCGGGGCCGGTCTGGAGGTCCGCCGGAGGGCGGACGGCCTCGCGGCGGGCGCCTCGCCCTTCGGCACCGGGACGCCGTCCGGCACCGCGCACCGCGCGGACACCCTGTACCTGCTCTCCGGGGTCGCGCAGACGCTGCTGTGGCTGGCCTGCGGGGTGGTGTTCCTGTGCTGGCTGTACCGGCTGCGGGTGAACGCCGAGGTGTTCAGCCCCGACGGCCACAGCAAGGCGCGTGCCTGGGTGATAGCGGGCTGGATCGTGCCCCTGGCGAACCTCTGGTACCCGCGCCGGGTCGTCCTGGACATCTGGGACGCCAGCCGGTCGGGCGCCGGACCGGCCCGGCACGGGCTGGTCAACGCCTGGTGGGCGCTGTGGCTGGTGTCCACCACGGCCCAGGTGCTCATCTCGGACGACTACGACTCCGCGCACACCGCGGCGCAGTTCCGTAACGCCGCGGTCGAGTCGATGGCCGTGGACACCGCCGACATGGCGGCCGCCGCGCTCGCCCTGCTCCTCGTGCTGCGACTGACCCGGATGCAGCACCGCAAGGCGCTCGCGCAACCGATCCCTGTCCCGGCTCTTGGCTGAAAACGCTCTGCTGTGACAGTCTCTCGCCGTCGCACGCAGTAAGGGGAAGTG
Source organism: Streptomyces sp. WI03-4A (assembly GCF_033792105.1). Lineage (NCBI taxonomy): Bacteria > Bacillati > Actinomycetota > Actinomycetes > Kitasatosporales > Streptomycetaceae > Streptomyces > Streptomyces sp. WI03-4A. Next base: position 119,140 of record NZ_JARAUO010000015.1, on the reverse strand, counting down.
CGGGCTCCGTAAAGGCGGCGCCCTGGCGAGGGAGGCTTTCATGAGCCTGGTTGAACTGATCGCGCAGGCCGACGAGCGCGGGCTGGCCGCGAGCGGGCTGGCCTGTTTGGATCGGTGCGTGCCTTTGCTGGGCGGTGACGACGAGGTGCTGCGCCCGCTCTGGGCGAGCCTCGCAGACGGCTCCGCGTGGGCCGGCGGCCTGGAGAAGGCCCGGGGCGCGCTCGGCCCGGAGGGGACCGGTGAGGACGAGGCGGCGGCGCTCGCCCGCCGCATGCTGGACGCGGCCCCGGCCGAGCGCACCGGCGAGGCGGTACGGGACTGGGCCGACGCCTGCTCCGTCGCCTCCCTGCACATCCACCGGCTGCTGGACCCCGCTCCAGGCGAGAGCCCGTCGCCCGAGGCGCTGGAGGCCGGCCGGGCGGGCGGCGCCGAGGAAACCTCCCCGCTGGTCGCCGCCGAGCTGCGGCGCCAGGTCGCCGTCCTCGAACTGCTCGCCGAACACGGCACGAACGGCCTGCGCGGCGCCCTGGACGTGTCCGTCGAGGGCCGCCGCGTACTCCGTGCGGTGGTCTCCCGCCGAGCCCGCAGCCGCGGCTGACCCCGGGGCCGGGCCGCGGCATCGCTCGCGGGCGCGCTCCGGTCCTGCGGGCCCTTCCCCCAAACCTCGTTCGCGGGTGAGTCCTGTGAGCGTCGTGCGGTGGCGGTGCGGTGGTCCTGGAACGGTTGTTGAAACAGCCCGGATCCGGGTGACGGATGGGCGGTTCCGGCCGCTCTTTCCTATGTGACAGCGCAGTATGTGACAGCACACCAGGAGACCAGGCCGCACGCCGCGGCGAAACCCGTGCGGTGGGCGGCGGACGCGGTGGCCACCATGCGCGAGGGTGCCCGGCTGCGGCTCGACTACTCGGCGCAGAGCCTGTGGCGGGTGGACCGGATGATCGAGGAGATACGGCGCGAGGAACCGCCCTACGCGGCCGTCGAGAGCGTGCTGCGCGGCTTCGCCGCCTACGCCGGCGAGGTCGTGGTCCGCCAGACCGGGGCCGAGTGGTGGGCGAGCGGCGGCGACCACTGGCTGCGCACGCCCGACGGCCGGCTCTGGGACCCCTTCGACGAGGCCCGCCGGTGCTACGCCGGCCAGGGCTCGCTGCGCCTGCTGTGCCGGGACGCGTCCGCCTCCGGCTGACCCACGTGCGGCCGGGACCCCCTCGTGCGAGCGGGCCCCGGCCGGACGGATCGCGGCGCGGTTACGGTGTCAGGGCCGTGCCCAGCGCCGCGGCGGCCGGTGTCCCGAGCGTCTTGCCGCTCAGCACCGACGTCTGCGCGTAGCCGAGCCCCGTGCTGCTGCTCGGCAGGTACATCAGGATGCCGTCGCCACCGTCCTCGCCCGCGACCCCCAGCGCCAGATCGGCGCGCCCGTACCCGGACAGGTCGGTCAGCGACACCGAGGAACCGAGCTTGTCGTCGGTCTCCGTGGAGCCGGGGACGCCCGAGGTGTCCTGCGAGACGGCGATCGCGCCGGAGCCGGTCAGGCCGGTGGCGCCGCCCTTGACCAGCAGCGCGGAGCCCGCGTTCGAGCGGTTCGCGCCGGACCGGGTGATGTCCTCGCCGGGCAGGCCCGCGAGCACGTCGGGGTACCCGTCGCCGTCGTAGTCGCCGAGCGAGACGGAGGCGCCGAGCGCGTCGCCGGACTCGTCGGCGCCGGGGACGCCCGCGGTGTCCTGGTGGACGGTGGTCATGCCGGTCGTGGTGAAGCCGCTCGCCGAGCCGCGCACCAGCGTGATCTGGCCGCCCGCCCGGCCGGCGGACTCGCTCGCGTACGGCTGCCCGACGACGATGTCGTCGTAGCCGTCGGCGTCCACGTCGCCCGCGGCGACCGCGCGGCCGCCCTTGACCGAGATGACGCCCACCTTGGTCAGACCGCTCGCCGAGCCCGCGAACCTGACCACGCGTCCGGCGCCGCCCGTGTCCCGGTAGTTGAGCGCCACGTCGGCGTAGCCGTCGCGGTTGAAGTCGCCGGTCGCCGCGTCCAGGTAGGCGACCGCGCCGGTGGCCGTGGTCAGCGTGCCGGCGGAGGTGGCGCCGCCGGTGAGCCGGGCGTTCCAGTCGCCGCCCTTGCCGGTGCCGGCCGCGAACACGTCCGCCTTGCCGTCCCCGTTGAAGTCGCCGACCGCGACGGTCGATCCGAGCTTGGCGCCGGTCGAGGTGACACCCCCGGAGGTGGTGTACGAGTAGCCGGAGTTCAGCGCCGGGCCGTAGAGCACGGTCACCGCACCCCGGTCGGCGTGGCCGCTGGTGTCGTCCTCGCCGGGCGCGCCGACGACGAGGTCGGCGTAGCCGTCGCCGTTGACGTCGCCCCAGGCGGTCGCGGCGCCGAAGCCGTCACCGGTCTCGGAGGTGCCGGGCACGCCCGGGCTGCTCTGGCTGAGCGTGACCTTCCTGGAGACGGCCGGTCCGGCGGTGCCGCCCGGCACGACCGTCACCGAGTTCGCCTTCGGGGTGCCGGCCACCAGGTCGGGCAGGCCGTCCCGGTCGACGTCCGAGGTGGACAGCGCGTGCGAGACGCCCGGTGTCTTCGCGAGCGTGGCGATCAGCGCCAGCTTCTTGTAGAGGTTGTCGCCGGGGCAGGCCGTGGCGTTGGTGTCGCGGTGCCCGAAGACCCGGGGCAGGGTGATCTGCTGCCCCTTGTCGACCAGGTTGCCGTCCTGGCCCTTCGGGCTGCCCGAGGCGAGCGTGACCTTGCCGGTCGGGTCGACGCCGTACATCCCGAACTTCCAGGCCACGACCCGGGCGATCGAGTCCAGGGCGGCCCGCGACGGCCGCGCCGTCATGTAGTTGCCGATGTAGGAGATGCCGACCGTGTCGGTGTTGAACCCGATGTCGTGCGCGCCGACCACCGGCAGGTCCATGCCGCCGCTGCGGCCCTCGAAGATCTGCCCGCAGCGGTCGACGACGAAGTTGTAGCCGATGTCGAAGTAGCCGCGGGAGAAGTGCTCCTGCTGGATGGTCCGCATCCGGGCCCGCGAGTCGGCGCACGACAGCGTGTTGTCGCTGTCGACGCCGGTGTGGTGGATGACGGCCGCCTTGATCTCGGTGCCGTAGCTCGGCGTGCCGTCATAGGCGGTGGAGGCGCCCCACTCGGCCTGCGTGATGACCGGCGGCTTGGCGACCGTGGACGGGACGGGGGCCGGGACCGTGCTGGACGGGGACGGGGAGGCGGAGTCGGACACCGAGGGGGAGGCGGACACCGACTCGGGGGCCGACACCGTGCCGGTGGGCTCGGGCGACCCGGAGGGCGCGGGGTCCGTCGGCGCGGGCGTGTCCGACGCCGAGGAGCCGGCCGGCCCGGGTGTCGTCGTCTCCGCAACGAACGCGGCCGGCCGCGGGCCGCTCGCCGGATCCGTGCCCGGGTCCAGAAGCTTGACGTCCATGCCGGACGGCTGGCCGCCCGCCTCGGTGCCGTCGGCCTTCACCACGCGCACCTGGACGCCGTCGGAGTCACCGGTCCACAGCGAGGCCGTACCGCCGCGCACGTCGCTCCCGGCCCGGGCGGCCTCCGCGCCGTCGGCCTGGTACGGGTCGTCCGGCAGCTTCTGCCAGCCGGACCACCTGCCGCTCTCCCGGTCCCGGGTGCGCACCTCCGGAGTGCCCTTGGCCTCGGCGTCGGCGTCGTTCCACGTCAGCAGGACGGCGCTGAACCGGTCGGTGCCCTTCTGCCCGAGGCCCCTCCTGCCCGAGCCCCGGTTCTCCAGCTTCAGCGTGTGGACCGACGGCGCCCGGCCCTGCCCGCCGCCGGACCGCGCCGCCGGGTCCGCCATCGCGTACGTGACGATGCCGGCTCCGCTCAGCACGACCGCACCGGCCGTCAGCCACGCCCGTCTCTTCAGACTGAGCGGTTTGTACGCATGGGTCCTGCGAGGACTCAACTACCCCACCCCTAGACAAGAATCACGACGGCACCACGAGTCACGGGTGCCACTTGGACAGCGCACGCACCTGACCAGACGTCACTCCGTGGTGCGGGCGGGCGACTCGTGAAGGTCAGCCCCCACAGCCACAGCCACGGATCGGCGGACGACATGACGAGCCTCGAAGAGCTGGAGGCCGCGCTTCCGTCGATGACGCGGTGGCGTGTGCCGGGGCTGCTGACGCGTGGCCGGTGGTCGTCCGCACGGACAACGCCGACTGGTTCGAGTTCTTCCGGTCGGCGCCGCCGCGTTCCTGGCCGGCGTGTACGGGCGCACCATCGACGTCCCGGGCATGCCCGGGAACTTCCCCGGCGACGACCCGCAGGTGCTGGGCCTGAGCGGCTGAGCCGGCTGATCGGCGAGCGCCCCGCGGGCACGGATGACCAGCGATCGCCGTGCGCCGCACGCACCGGTCATGGGGGCGGGGCACCGACAGCCGTGTGCCCGCGGCTGTGACACATCCGTGCGCCCTGGCGCTGATCACCGTGGGGCATGGGACACGGACGGTCGTGTCGCGCCATGCCGAGTCGACGTGGGCACGGGCCCGGGCCCGTGCCGCCGGTACGGACGAGGACGGTTCTTGGGCCAGGGACGAGAGCCCCGTCGCCAGCAGGCGCGCGACGGGGAGCTGGGCGCGGCCGTCGCGCGGGCCCAGGACGGTGACGAGAGCGCTTTCGCGGTGGCCTACCGGATCGTGCAGCCGGGCCTGCTCGGCTATCTGCGCGGGCTCGTCGGCGAGGACGCGGAGGACGTGGCCTCCGACGCCTGGCTGGAGATAGCCCGCGACCTCGGCCGGTTCAAGGGCGACGGCGCCGGCTTCCGAGGCTGGACCGCGACCATCGCCCGCCACCGGGCCCTGGACCACCTGCGCCGACAGCGGGTACGGCCCAGGGGGACGGCGCTCGAACAGGACGTACTGGAACTGCCGGGCCCGCACAGCACGTACGAGCAGGCGCTGGAGTCCCTGTCGACCGAGCGCGCCCTGGCCCTGCTGCGCGGACTGCCCCGCGACCAGGCCGAGGCGGTCCTGCTGCGGGTGGTCGTGGGCCTCGACGGCCCCGCCGTCGCCCGGGTGCTCGGCAAGCGCCCCGGCGCGGTGCGCACGGCCGCCTACCGGGGCCTGAAACGGCTCGCCCGCCAACTGGGCGCCCGGGACGCCGCGGACGCGGGTGTGACGGATGACGGCCCCCGGACGCTGGGGGAGTCGAAATGAACGGCGACGGCCACCGGCCGTATACCTCCACGAGAACCAGTGGAGCGAGGCGCCCGGCGGATCCGCGCGGCCGGGCCGGACGGACCAGGAACGGGAACGGACATGGGTGAACGGCACAGCGGCGACGGGCCGCCCCGGCGCCGGCACGCGCACCCGGCCGGCCTCGTCGACGGACCGGTCCCACCCGGCGACGCGACCGCCGGCGCCGAGTTCGAGGCCCGCTTCGCCGCCGCGCTGCGCCCCGACGCCGCCGACGCCGGGGCCGGAGCCGAGGAGCGTGCCGTGGCCGCGTTCCGCATCGCCCGGGACTCCGGCGCGCACCGGACCAGGACCCGGCGCCGGGACGACTGGCGGCCCCGGACGCGGCGGTTCCGACGGCTCTCGCCGAAGGCGGCGCTCTCCGTGCTCGTCGCGAGCCTGACGATGGGCGGCGTCGCCTTCGCGGCGATCGGCTCCGCCGGGTCCGGCGAGCACGGCGGTGACCGGCACCCGGCCCGTCCCTCGGCCGGCGCCTCGCAGCGGCCCGGCGCGGCGCCGCACGCCCCCGCGTCGGCAACGCCGTCGGCACACCGGGACCACCCGGCCACCGCCAAGGACACCCTGGCGCACTGCCGCGCCTACGAGCACGTCAAGGGCCACGGCAAGACGCTCGCGTCGACGGCCTGGCAGCGGCTGGTCACGGCCGCCGGCGGCGAGGCGAACGTCTCCGCCTACTGCGCCGGACGACTCGCGCAGGCGGGCACGCCCGGAGCGGGCAAGGGCAACGCCCCGCACAGCGGCGACAACAGCGGCAACGCCGCAAACAGCGGCAGCAGCAACGGCAGCACCGGCAACGGCAGCACCGGCGGGAGCGGCAACGGCGGGAGCATCGGCGGCGACAACGCCAACAGCGGTGGGAACGGCAAGGCCGACGCGAGGAAGTGAGTCCGGGCACCCCCCGCCGGGGGTGACGGAGCGCGAAGCGGGCCGCGGTTCTGGGGCCGGGGCAACGGCCGGGGCCGCCACCCCCCACAGGAGAGGCCCCGGCCGTCGCGCTCGCGGACCGCTCGGCGGCCCGTACTTCCTTCAGCGCCATGAGTGCGTTTTCTGTCACACCCTGTCGTCCCACACTGAGTCACGAGTTAGTTGCATCTTCTACAGACATGGACGAGGAGCGGTTTCACGCCGTAACGTGCCTTTCGCGCCGGACCGAACACAGGCGTAAAGGGAGTGCGGTGCTGGGGGACGACGCGGAGCTGACCGCCGCGGTGCGTGCGGCACAGAACGGGGACGAGACCGCGTTCCGTACGGTGTACCGCGCGGTGCACCCGAGGCTGCTCGGATATGTACGCACGCTGGTCGGCGACCCGGACGCCGAGGACGTGGCCTCCGAGGCGTGGCTCCAGATAGCCCGGGACCTCGAACGGTTCAGCGGCGACGCGGACCGGTTCCGCGGCTGGGCCGCCCGGATCGCCCGCAACCGCGCCCTGGACCACATACGCATGCGCGGCCGCCGCCCGGCGATAGGCGGCGACGAGACGGAACTGACCGGCTGGGCCGCCGAGTCCGACACGGCCGGCGAGGCCATCGAGGCCCTGACCACCGACAGCACCCTGTCGCTCATCGCGCGGCTCCCGCAGGACCAGGCCGAGGCGGTCGTGCTCCGCGTGGTGGTGGGCCTCGACGCCAAGTCCGCGGCCGAGACGCTCGGCAAGCGCGCGGGGGCCGTGCGCACCGCGGCGCACCGTGGCCTGAAGCGGCTGGCAGAGCTGCTCGGCGACGATCCGGAATCGGGAAGCGGCCTCGACGCCCTCCCGCCCCAGCGAGAACCGCGCCGTCGCGCGGTGACGTCCGCCACTGTGACGCATACACGTGCGCGGACGCAGAAGGACATGTGATGGCCGACGAGCAGTACAAGTGGCTTACCGGTGACATGGCGGAACGTCTGCTGCGCGGTGAGTCGCTGGAAGCCGTCGACAGCTCCACCCCTGACCAGGCCCGCAGGCTCGCCGAGGCACTGGGCGCGCTCTCCGCCGGCGCGGCCCCCGCGACCGGTGAACTCCCCGGTGAGCAGGGTGCGCTGGCCGCGTTCCGCAAGGTCCGCGAGGAGGCCGAGGCCGAGCGGGCCGCCGCCGCGTTCGGCGCCGCGGGCACCGGCGCGGGCTCCGGCACGGGCGCGCGCGACGCGGACGCCGGCCTCGTCCGGATCGGCCGCCCGGCCCGTAGCGGAACCCGCTCCCGGCGCCCGGCCTGGGCCCGTCCGGTGCGCTTCGCGCTCGCCGCCGTGGTGGCCGCGGGCACCCTCGGCGGGGTCGCCATGGCCGCCGGCGGCGGTGTGCTGCCCAATCCGTTCCGCGACGAGCACCCGGGACCAGTCACCTCCGTCTCCACCGCGCAGTCCTCGGACCGCCCGACCGCGACGTCCTCGACGCGGCCGCCGCTGGGCCTCGTGCCGGGCACGCCCGACGGCAGCTCCGCCGCGCCCCCCGGCGGCAGCCCCTCGGGCACGGCCGCCGGGCCCGGCCGGGGCGCCGGTGGGCAGGCGACGCCCCGTTCCGGCGACCCGTCCGGCACCTCCGGCAGCTGGTGGCGGGAGGCCGCAGCGGCCTGCCGCGACCTGCGTGACGGCAAGGAGCTGGGCAGCGACCGCAGGCGGGCCCTGGAGAACCTGGCGGGCGGGCCCGTGCGGGTCACCCGGTACTGCCGGGCCGTCCTCGCCGAGCAGAACGGCTCCGCCGGTGACGACAAGGGCCAGGGCGGCGACACCGGCGGCGGCAAGGGCGACGGGAACGGCAAAGGGGACGGGAACGGCAAAGGGGACGGGAGCGGCAAAGGAGACGGAAACGGCGACGGCAACGGGCAGGGTGACGACGACGGTCACCCGGGCCGGGGTCACGGCCGTGACCGGGGCGGTCACGGCGGCCGTCACCGGGGGAGCGTCGTCTCTCCCGCTCCCTCCGCCTTCGTGCCCGTGACCCCGGGGCGGCGTTCGCACCCGCCCGCCCCCTCGCCCAGCGCGTCCTACAGCGCTCTCTGACCCTCCGTCCGTGGCGACCGCCCGGACCTCAAATCACGACCCTGACCTGCACTTCTAACCGTCCCGAAAACTTTTTTCCCGAGGGGTGTGACGTTTCCGGCGACCGCGACGCAGTAAAGAGTGAGCCGACTGGTCATCGGCCGTCGCACTGAGCCGGGGTTCCCCCCGTACCCACGGCTCGTGCACCTGGCGCGGGCGGGACACGTTCCCCCGGTCCCGCCCGCGCCCCGCATCCCTCACCTTTCTCGCGTCCTTCGCGTCCTTCGCGTTCCTCACCAGTGGACGACGACCTTGTCGCCGACCCTCACCTGGGCGAACAGCTCCGAGATCGCCGCCTCGTCGCGCACGTTGACGCATCCGTGCGAACCGCCCGCGTACCCGCGTGCCGCGAAGTCGTAGGAGTAGTGCACCGCCTGGCCCCCGCTGAAGAACATCGCGTACGGCATGGGGGAGTGGTAGAGCGTCGACACGTGGTGCCGTGACTTCCAGTAGACGCGGAACACACCCTCGCGCGTCGGGCTGTACAAGGCGCCGAAGCGGACCGCCATCGTCTCGACCGTGCGCCCGTCGACCATCCAGCGCAGCGTCCGGCTGGTCTTGCTGATGCACAGCACCCGGCCGGTCAGGCAGCGCGGGTCGGGCGGGTCGGCCGGCTGACCACCCATCAGGTACAGCTCCCACCGGCCCGGCCGGTGCGTCATGGCCAGCAGCCGCCGCCAGGTGGCCGTGTCCAGCTCGCCCGTACGGGGCAGCCCGCGCTTGCCCTGGAAGCCGGCGACGGCCCGCTCGGTCAGGTCGTCGTAGCTGCCGGTCGGCCCGTCGAACAGCCAGTCGACCTGGCGGAGCCGGGCCTGCAGCTCGCGCACCCCCGTGCCGCTGTCCCCGCGCGACCACAGCACCCGGCCCGCGGGCCGGGCGGGCCGTGCCGTCGGCCGGTGCGCGCGCGTCCCGGCGGGAGCGGGGGCCGTGCCGGAGGGCAGCAGGACGTGCACCGGCGAGCGCTGCTTGCCGTCCCCGTCCGGGGGCCGCACGGTGCAGCCGCTGAGCGCGGCGAGGGCGGCGACCGAGACGAGTACGACGGCGGGTCTGCCCGGGATCCTCATGCCGGGGATGCTTCCCCGCGTGACCGCCGCCGAACTACGGGGCATGGTGAGGAGGTGACAAACCGTACTTCCGGAGGCATCCATGGCGCGTGAGTCGGAGTCGGGGCTGCCGATCGGGCCGGTCTACGGACCGGGCGACCTGACCGGCTGGGACCCGGAGGAGAAGCTGGGCGAGCCGGGCGCGTACCCCTACACCCGCGGGGTGTACCCGACGATGTACACCAGCCGCCCCTGGACCATGCGCCAGTACGCCGGCTTCGGCACCGCCGCGGAGTCCAACGCCCGCTACCGGCAGCTCATCGCGCACGGCACCACCGGGCTGTCCGTGGCCTTCGACCTGCCCACCCAGATGGGCCACGACTCCGACGCCCCCCTCGCGCACGGCGAGGTCGGCAAGGTGGGCGTGGCGATCGACTCGATCGAGGACATGCGGGTGCTGTTCGACGGCATCCCGCTGGACCGGGTGTCCACCTCGATGACGATCAACGCCCCGGCCGCGCTGCTGCTCCTGCTCTACCAGCTCGTCGCGGAGGAGCAGGGCGTACCGGCGGACCGGCTGACCGGCACCGTGCAGAACGACGTCCTCAAGGAGTACATCGCGCGGGGCACGTACATCTTCCCGCCCAAGCCCTCCCTGCGGCTCACCGCCGACATCTTCAAGTACTGCACCGCCGAGATCCCGAAGTGGAACACCATCTCGATCTCCGGTTACCACATGGCGGAGGCGGGCGCGTCCCCCGCGCAGGAGATCGCCTTCACGCTCGCCGACGGCATCGAGTACGTCCGCACGGCGGTGGCGGCCGGCATGGACGTGGACGCCTTCGCCCCCCGCCTGTCCTTCTTCTTCGTGGCGCGCACGACGCTGCTGGAGGAGGTCGCCAAGTTCCGCGCGGCGCGCAGGATCTGGGCGCGCGTGATGCGCGAGGACTTCGGCGCGAAGAACCCCAAGTCCTGGATGCTGCGCTTCCACACCCAGACGGCGGGCGTGCAGCTGACGGCCCAGCAGCCGGAGGTGAACCTCGTCCGGGTCGCCGTCCAGGCGCTCGCCGCCGTGCTCGGCGGCACCCAGTCCCTGCACACCAACTCCTTCGACGAGGCCATCGCGCTGCCGACGGACAAGAGCGCGCGGCTGGCGCTGCGCACCCAGCAGGTGCTGGCGTACGAGACGGACGTGCCGGCGACGGTGGACCCGTTCGCGGGTTCCTACGCGGTGGAGCGGATGACGGACGATGTCGAGGCGGCCGCCCTGGAGCTGATGGGCAAGGTCGAGGACCTCGGCGGCGCGGAGGCGGCGATCGAGCGCGGTTTCCAGAAGGCGGAGATCGAGCGGAACGCGTACCGCATCGCGCTGGAGACGGACGCGGCCGAGCGGGTGGTCGTCGGCGTCAACCGCTTCGGGCTGGCGGAGGAGGAGCCCTACGAGCCGCTGCGGGTCGACCCCGCGATCGAGGCCCGGCAGGCGGAGCGGCTGGCCCGGCTGCGGGCCGAACGGGACCAGGGGGCGGTGGACACCGCGCTGGACGCCCTGAAGAAGGCGGCCGAGGGGGAGGACAACGTCCTCTATCCGATGAAGGAGGCGCTGCGGGCGCGCGCGACCGTGGGGGAGGTGTGCGGGGCGCTCCGCGAGGTGTGGGGGGCGTACGTGCCGTCCGACGTCTTCTGAGCAATGTGCCGTGGGCGCCGTCGGACTCCCGTGCGACACTCCTTGCCATGTTCGGCGTCATCGATCTCCCCACCTATCTGGCCGGTCTCGTCCTGATCGTCCTGCTGCCCGGTCCCAACTCCCTCTACGTGCTGTCCGTGGCCGCCCGGCGCGGGGTCCGGGCCGGCTACACGGCCGCCGCCGGCGTCTGGTGCGGCGACACCGTGCTGATGACGCTGTCCGCCGCCGGGGTCGCCTCCCTGCTCCAGGCCAACGCGGTGCTGTTCGGCATCGTGAAGTACGCCGGTGCCGGCTATCTGACCTGGCTGGCGATCGGGATGCTGCGGGCCGCCCGGGAGATGTGGCGGACGCGGCGGGAGCGGGTGCTGGAGAGCGAGGCGAGCGCGCAGGACATGGCGCCCGCCGCCGAGCGGCCGCTGCGCCGGGCCTTCGTGGTCAGCCTCTTCAACCCCAAGGCGATCCTGTTCTTCGTCGCTTTCTTTGTTCAGTTCGTGGACCCGGGGTACGCCCATCCGGCCCTGTCCTTCGTCGTCCTCGGTGCCTTCGCGCAGCTCGCCAGCGTCCTGTACCTGAGCGCCCTGATCTTCGGCGGCACCCGCCTCGCCGCCGCCTTCCGCCGCCGCAAGCGCCTGTCGGCGACGGCCACCTCGGCGGCGGGCGCCCTGTTCCTGGGCTTCGCGGTGAAGCTCTCGCTGGCCGGCACGTGACCCTGGGGGGCGGTTGTCCTGACGGCGGCGCCCGTCGTTCGGGGCTTCAGCGGAGCCCGGCCCGGGTGAGGTACTCGTCCAGGCCGGACTCCGTGTCGCCCGCCCAGGCGACGTAGCCGTCGGGGCGGATCAGGAAGACCCCGGGGCCGTACGAGGCGGGGGCGGCCGGGAGTGAGTGCACCCCCGCTGCGGTCGTCGTCGCGCCCAGCAGCGTCCAGTGCGGGCCCCTGAAGGCGTCGAACAACCGGACGCCGTCCACCACGCCGTCCGGCGCCCGGTCGCCGGCCCGTACCCCGGCCGGAGCGGCACGCCGCTCCTCGCTCAGCGACGACTCCGGATACCCGAGCCCGAGCTGCACCGTCGCCGCGCCCCGGCGCACCTGCCCGCGGTGCACGCCCGTCGACAGCCCCAGCATGGCCGCCGCGTTCGGACGGCGCTCCTCCTCGTAGGTGTCCAGCAGCGCACCGGGCGCCCCGTCGCGCAGCACCGCGGCCAGCTTCCAGCCCAGGTTGTAGGCGTCCTGAACGCTGGTGTTGAGCCCCTGCCCGCCCGCCGGCGAGTGCACGTGCGCCGCGTCGCCCGCGAGGAAGACCCGGCCCGCCCGGAAGCGGTCCGCGAGCGCCGCGCGCGGCCGGAAGTCCGAGGCCCAGCGCAGCTCGGTGACGTCGTCCGCGTCGAGGTGCGTGTACGCCGCGACCAGCGTGCGGACGCCGTCGAGGGTCAGTTCGGGCTCGGTGCCCTCCGGCAGCTTCCCGGACAGCTGGAAGTCCTCCGTGCCGGCGAGCGGGCACAGCATGACGCCGGTGCCGTCGGCCCCCGGGAAGGCGTGCCAGTGCTCCCGGTCGAGACCCCGCACCCGGACGTCCGCCACCACGAACGGGCTGGGGTCGACGCTCTCCCCGGTCATGCCGACGCCCACCGCCCGCCGCACCGCGGAGCGTCCGCCGTCCGCCGCGACCACGTACCGGGCCCGGGCCGCCGTGCCGTCGGCGAACCGCACCTCGACGCCGTCGGGGTCCTGTGCGAGACCGGTCACCTCGCGCCCGAAGGCGACCCGTCCGCCCAGTTCCCGCAGCCGCGCGTGCAGGATCTCCTGGGTGCGCCACTGCGGGACCAGCAACGGCTCGGTGTACGGCGCGCCCTCGGCGGCGGGCGCGGGGTCGAACATCGGCTGCTCGCCGACCCGTTCGCCGTTCTTCCAGACCATTCGCACCGGGTAGGGGCCGCCCGCGGCGCGGAGCGCGTCCAGCACACCGAGGTCGTCGAAGACCTCCTGGGTGCGCGGCTGGATCCCCTTGCCGCGCGAGCCGGGGAACAGCTCCGCCGCCCGCTCCACGACCAGTGCGTCCACCCCGCGCCTGGCCAGGTCGACGCCGAGGGCCAGGCCGGTGGGACCGGCTCCCACGATCAGGACATCACGCATGATTTCTCCTTAACGATGTTAAGTGCCGCCGACCGCAAGGCTGCCCTTAACGCTGTTAAGCTGTCAAGCGTGAGTACGGAACGACGCACCCCGCTGGACCGCGCGCGGGTCGCGGACACGGCCCTGCGGCTGCTGAACGAGGTCGGCCTGGACGGCCTGACCCTGCGCGCCATCGCCAAGGAGCTGGACGTCAAGGCGCCCGCGCTGTACTGGCACTTCAAGGACAAGCAGGCGCTGCTCGACGAGATGGCTACGCAGATGTACCGGCGGATGGTCGCGGGGGCGGCGCTCGATCCCGCGGACACCTGGCGGGAGCGGCTGCTCGCGGTCAACCGCGGGCTGCGCGCCGCCCTGCTCGGCTACCGCGACGGCGCCAAGGTCTTCAGTGGCTCACGCTTCACGGGCACGGACCACGGGCGCGAGCTGGAGGCGCACCTGCGCGTCCTGACGGCGGCCGGGCTCACCCTGCCCCAGGCGGTCAACGCGGCCCGCACCGCCACCCTGTTCACCATCGGGTTCGTCACCGAGGAGCAGGGCGTGCGGCCCCTCCCGGGGGAGCGCCGGGAGGGGTACGGCATCGAGGAGCGCGCCCGGCGGCTGGCCGAGTTCCCGCTCGCGGCCGAGGCCGGAAAGGTGCTTTTCGACGACTGGGACCAGCAGTTCGAGGAGGGTCTCGCGCTGGTGGTCGCCGGTATCCAGGCGCGCTACGGAATCACCTGATTCACCCGTTCCGCTTTCCGTCTTTCGCCAGGGTGAACCTGGCCTGAATTCCCGGTGTACGGGAATTCTTCAGCGCCTTCCTCAGGCGCGGGCCGAATGGTTTCTCCACGAACCGGTGCATCAGATACGCGAGCAGCAGCATGCCCAGCACCGTCGCCCCCAGCGTGGGCCACGCGGGCAGACCCAGGCCCCGGTGCAGCACCCGGATGACGAACCAGCCCAGGTGCTCGTGGACCAGGTAGAACGGGTAGGTCAGCGCGCCGGCCGTGGCCAGCCAGGGCCAGTCCGCCCGGCCGGTCCAGCCGAGCGCAACGGCCGCCACGGCGGCGAAGGCCAGGGTGACGACCAGCAGGATGACCAGCGGGTCGCGCACGAGGTCCCCGTGCGCGCCCGGGTGCCACAGCCCGCGGGTGGCGGTGCTCTGCCCGAGCAGCCAGGAAGCGGCCACGATGCCCCACAGCAGCAGGTCGCCGCCGAAGCGGTGGATCAGGTAGAGGGCGAGCCCGCCGACGAAGAACGGGGCGTACTCCGGCATGACGAGCTGGTTGACCAACTCGCTGCCCGAGGTGCGGCACATCGCCGCGGCCAGCGTCCATACGCAAGCGAAGAGCACCACCCGGCGGTAGGTGACCCCGCGCGCGACGACGAACAGGGCGAACAGCGCGTAGAAGCGGACCTCCACCCACAGCGTCCAGCACACGCCCAGCACGCGCGGCGCGCCCATGGGCTGCTGAAGCATCGTCAGGTTGACCAGGAACTCGTCCGGGCGGACCGCGTGCACGACGGCGGGCAGGGCGAGCGCGGCGCCGGTGACCAGGACCAGGGCGACCCAGTAGGCGGGGTAGAGACGGGCGATGCGGGAGCGGGCGAAGTCGCCGAGCGTGCGGCCCCAGCCGCTCATGCAGATGACGAAACCGCTGATGACGAAGAAGAACTGGACGCCCAGACAGCCGTACGCGGCCACCTGGGACAGGGACGGGAAGAGGCGCGCGGGCGACTGGTGCCAGGAGGCCGACACCGTGCCGCCGCGCCCGGCGTAGTGGTAGAGGCAGACCATCAGGGCGGCCACCAGCCGCAGGCCGTCCAGGGCGAGCAGCCGGCCCCGGCGCGGGCTGGGAGCGGCCGGGCCGGCGGGGCCGGGCTCGGTGGGGCCGGGCTCGGTGGCGCGGGCGGCGGGGGCGGCGGCCGGATCCGGCGCGGCGGACGCCGGACCGGTGGCGAGGGCGGGAGAGGAAGCAGACATGGTGCCCGGCCACTACCCGGGAAAAAGACGTATGGGTGAACGAAATCGAACGGCGCGGCGAAGGGTCGGACCGTCGACCAGTCCGTTTCCCGAAGACGGCGTACTTCCTCCTGGGCGCCGAGCGCCGTGGAAGGTCACGCGGGAGAACGCCGCCCGGATCCGGACGGTGCTGGGCTGGTGAACGCGGCGGAGGGCGGCCCGTGCCGGACCCGCCCTCCGAAGGGGTGGGGGAAGGGGTGAGGTCAGCGGCGCACGACCCGGCGCAGACCGCGCGCCTTGCGGGCCATCCGGCGGACCGTGGCGTTGCGCGGGATGAAGGAGAGCTGCGCGGGCACCCCGCCCGGCAGCGCGAGCGAGGTCAGGCGCTTGCGCTTGAAGTAGCGCAGGGTCCGCTGGTCGAGGTTGGCCGCGAGGTACCGCTCGGTCTCCGCGCGCAGCCCGGGCAGGATCTTGGGCTGCATCGCGAAGCCGACGGCACGCACCAGCGCGCCGAGCGCCTCGACGTCCGTGCCCCGGCGCTGGGCGGTGACCGCGGCCTCGTCGCCCAGCTCCGGCAGCAGCGCGTCCACCACGGTGACCGGGATCCGGTTGCTGTTCTCGAACGGTGTCAGCCGCTCCAGCAGCAGATCGGTGCCGACCCGGGCGACGGGCAGGCCGTACAGCGCGGAGGCGGTGAGCAGGGCGGTGGAGAAGCAGCCGACGACCAGCGCCGGACGCATCCGCTGGTACAGCACCTCGGCGAGGACCGGGGTGTCGAGGACGGTCAGGTCCACCCCGAGCTTCTCGGCCTCCTGCTCCAGGGTGCGGGTGAAGCGGGCCGGCGCGGTGGGGTGCGGTTTGAACACCACCTGGCGGTGCCCGAGCCGCACGGCCCCCTTGAGCATCCGTACGTGCAGGTCCTCCTCCTGTTCGGCGGTGAGGATGTCCAGCGCGGACAGGTACTGGCCGAGCAGCAGCGCGGGCTCCTCCGCCGCGGGCAGGCCGTCGCCGAGGGGGGCGAGTGCGGCCAGCACCTTGGTGAAGGCCGGGGTGGGCACGATCTCCCCCGGGACGCCGAACTCGGTGAGCAGCAGCGGTTCGAGTCCCGGCACCAGGTCGAGGTGGAGCACCCGGTCCACCCGGGTGCCGACCAGCGGGTCGATCTTGTTCCGGGTGGGCCCGTAGCTCATCAGGCCGTCGGCGTAGACGGTGACCGGGGCGCCCGTGAAGATCTGGGCGAGCGCGAGCGAGGGGTTGACCTGGATCGACTCGACGGCCAGTTCGACGTCGTCGTCGCCCAGTCGCCACTCGTGCCGCAAGTACCGCTCCCACAGCGGCAGGTCCTCGGGGCGGGGCGCCCAGCCGCCGGGGTGGAAGGGGAAGATCGCCTCGTTGTACGACAGCACGTCGTCGAACCGGTCGCGCAGCCGCTCGAAGCCGGGCATCACCTCCAGACCGGGCGTGGTCTCGGGGGTGGCCGCGTTGTTGCAGACCAGCAGGATCCGGCGGTCGGCGGGGCGGAAGCAGCCGGAGTCCAGGGCGGCGGCGAGCGTGGCCGTGCCGTACAGCGTCGACGCCTGGAAGATCTGGGTGGTCACGCGGCGACCCCCGCGGGGGCGGGCCGGCGGCGCAGCCGGCGCAACCGGGTGGCGCGCTGGAGGTCCATGGAGTCCAGCGCCTCGTCCAGCACGTCCTGCGGCATGCGTCGCAGGGCCGCGGCGCTCAGGGATTTCAGTTTCTTCGCCACCGCCGGCTCGAACCTTTCGATGGATCCCAGGTGATGGGAAATGATGGCGCAATACGTGCGCACGGCCTTCGGCAGAAGCGCCCCGGCTTCCGGGTCCTCGGCGGTTTCCGCGATGACCTGGTCGAACGCGCGAATGAAATCGAGTTGCCGGACATCGCCGATCTGGGTGAGTGAGGAGGCGACTCCGCGCCGGTAGAACACACCGAGCAGGCTCACCGCGGCGAAGGATTCCGCCTCCCGGTGCAGTTTCCAGATCCACGGCCGGTCCTCGGCCGTGCGCAGCCCGTCCGTGAAGTGCAGCAGGCCCCGGTCCACCAGGCGGCGGTGGTAGATCCCCGCCCAGGCGTAGGCGTAGTCCACGGAGGTGGACCGGTCGGCGGGCAGGATCGCCGCGCGGGGGTCGAGCACCGTGTTCCGCCGGCCGACCGGCACCCGGTGCACGGTCCTGGCCCGTGCCGTGCACTGCACGTGGTCGGTGCGCAGGAAGTCGCAGCCCAGCTCGTCCATGGCCGCGACCAGCCGCGGGTAGTAGCCGGCGGCGAGCCAGTCGTCGCCGTCCAGGAACGTCAGGTACTGGCCGCGCGCCCGGTCGATCCCGGTGTTGCGGGCGGTCGCCAGCCCCCCGTTCCGCTCGTGGCGGACGAGGACGGCGCCCGGCAGCTCGCGCTCCGCGCGCGCGAGGATCTCCGGTGTCCCGTCGCGCGAACAGTCGTCGACGAGAATGAATTCGAAATCCTCACGCGCGTTCGCACGGAGACTCCTCAGGGTGTCGGGCGCGTATTGCTGCACGTTGTAGAACGGCACGATGACGGAGAGCTTGACCACGTCAGGGACGTTAGGCGGAAGCCCGTCATGTGTCTTGACGCCTTCCTTGATGCCAGGTGAACGACGCGTGGCGAAGCTGTGAACCGGGTCTTTTTCCGGCGCGATCACGAGCCGATTCGCCATTCGGCGATGTGCTGTTAACCGTTTGTTGCATTCAGGTTGGGCGGAACCTCGGAATGCCTTCCTAGCGTCTTCGGCGTGCCAGCCAGTGCAACGAAGTCCCTGCGGATCGCCGTCCTCGCGGATTCCGACACCCGGTGGAAGTGGGGCGCGCTCACCGCGCAGCGCGTCACTCCCACGGGCGACGGTCTCCGGCTCGACGGCTACCTCCTGCGGGGCCGAGCCACCCCCACCGCCCGCCAGTTGACGGAAGTCGGCGTCCAGCCGGACTCGCTCCGCGAGGTCACCGGCGCCGAGTTCCTGCGCGTCATGGCCGAGGAGTCCTACGACGTGCTCGTCCTCGCGCTGGTCGGCGGCGGGGTGCAGGCGATGCTGCACGGGCTGCGGAACGTGTGGGGCGGCTCGGGCCGGCGTCCCGTCGTCGTCACCGGCTACGTCGGCGTCGTCTACGAGAAGCTCGCCGACGGACTGCTGCTGCGGCACGGCGCCGACCTCGTCCTCGCCAACTCCCGCGCCGACGCGGAGCGTTTCCGCGCCGTGTACGAGGGTGTGGGCGCCGACGCCACGGCCGTCACCGAGGTCGCGCTGCCGTTCCTCGGCGGGGAGCCGTACACCGGCGAACACGACCCCTACACCGTCGTGTTCGCCGCCCAGCCCTCCGTTCCGGACAGCCGCAAGGACCGCACCTACCTGCTGGACCGGCTGATCCAGCACGCCCGCAGGCACCCCGAGCGCGAGGTGCTGCTGAAGCTGCGCTCCCGGCCCGGCGAGCACACCACCCACATCGAGGAACTTCCCTACCAGAAGCTGGTCCAGGGCAGGGAGCTGCCCGCCAACCTCCGCCTGGTGTACGGCCACATGGGCGAGGTGCTGGACCACACCGACCTGCTGGTCACGGTCAGCTCCACGGCCGCTCTCGAAGCCCTGCACCGCCGCATCCCGACGGTCGTCCTGACCGACCTGGGGGTGCGCGAGGTGCTCGGCAACCACCACTTCACCGGCTCCGGGTGCCTCGCCTCCTGGGACCAGCTCGACGCCGGGCACCGCCCCGCGCCGGACGGAACCTGGGTGGCCCGGCAGGGCGTCGCGCCCGGCGGGGAGGGCTCGTACGCCACCGCCTTCGACGCGGCCCGCGCCCGCATCGCCCGGCTGCTGGACCGGCCGGGCGGCCTGCCGCCGCTGAACCCCTACTACACACCCGAGACCGCGCCCGGCTACCTGCCCGGCATCCTCGCCCGCCACCACCTCGGCCCCGACGGCGCCCCGCTGCCCGGCGCACCCGCCGCCGACAAGCAGCCAGGACCCGTCCGCCAGATCGTGCGCCGGGCCGCGCGCGGCGCCTACCGCCACGGCGTGCAGCGCGTGGCCCCCGTGATCCGACGAATGGGAGAGCTGTGAGCGACCGGATCCCACGGCAAGGACTGGACCACATGACCGACGCCGACCACGACGCGCCCTCGGTGCGCCGCGTGCTCGCGGTGATCCCGGCACGCGGCGGCTCCAAGGGCGTCCCCGCCAAGAATCTCGCCCCCGTCGGCGGTGTCCCGCTGGTGGCCCGCGCGATCCGCGAGTGCCGCGCCGCCCGGCTGGTGACCGACGTGGTCGTCTCCACCGACGACCCGGCCATCGCCGCCGCCGCCCGGCAGGCCGGCGCCGAGGTAGTGCTGCGCCCCGCCGCCATCGCCGGCGACACCGCCACCTCCGAGGCCGCCGTCCTGCACGCCATGGACGTCCACGAGGCCCTGCACGGCACCGCCGTCCACGCGGTGCTGCTGGTGCAGTGCACCAGTCCGTTCCTCCTGCGCGAGGACATAGACGGGGTCGCCTCCGCGGTGATCGAGCACGGCGCGGACACCGCGCTCACGGTCGCGCCGTTCCACGGCTTCGTCTGGCGCGACGCGGCCGACGAGCTCCCGGCGCGCCCCGCGGCGGACGCGGGCCGCCCGGTGAGCGCGTCCGGCACCGCAGCCGCGCCGGCCGGCGGCTACGGCGTCAACCACGACAAGTCCTTCCGCCCCCGCCGCCAGGACCGCCCGCAGGACCTGCTGGAGACCGGCGCCGCCTACGCGATGGACGCGGCCGGCTTCCGAGAGCACCGGCACCGCTTCTTCGGCCGCACCGAGCCGGTCCGCACCGACCCGGCCCGGGTGCTGGAGATCGACGACCCGCACGACCTGGCACGGGCGCGCGCCCTCGCGCCCCTCTTCGACGCGGACCGCCCCGGTTCGCTCCCCACCTACGACGACATCGACGCCGTAGTCCTCGACTTCGACGGCACCCAGACCGACGACCGGGTGCTGATCGACTCCGACGGACGGGAGTTCGTCTCCGTGCACCGCGGCGACGGACTCGGTATCGCGGCCCTCCGCCGGAGCGGCCTGAAGATGCTGATCCTGTCCACGGAACAGAACCCGGTGGTCGCCGCCCGCGCCCGGAAGCTGAAGCTCCCGGTGCTGCACGGCATCGACCGCAAGGACCTCGCCCTCAAGCAGTGGTGCGAGGAGCAGGGCATCGCGCCGGAGCGCGTGCTCTACGTCGGCAACGACGTCAACGACCTCCCGTGCTTCGCCCTCGTCGGCTGGCCCGTGGCGGTCGGAAGCGCCCACGACGTCGTACGCGGCGCCGCACGCGCGGTCACCACCCTCCCCGGCGGTGACGGCGCGATCCGAGAGATCGCCAGCTGGATCCTCGGCCCCTCTCTCGATTCCCTCCCCAAGTAAGGACATCCCCTGATGAGCACCAACTCCCGTCTGCGCACGTTCGGTTCGCGCGAGGTCGGCCCCGGCCGTCCCGTCTACATCTGCGGCGAGATCGGCATCAACCACAACGGTGAGCTGGAGAACGCGTTCAAGCTGATCGACGTGGCCGCCGAGGCCGGCTGCGACGCCGTGAAGTTCCAGAAGCGCACCCCGGAGATCTGCACCCCGCGCGACCAGTGGGACATCGAGCGCGACACCCCCTGGGGCCGGATGACCTACATCGACTACCGCCACCGGGTGGAGTTCGGCGAGGACGAGTACCGCCAGATCGACGCGTACTGCAAGGAGAAGGGGATCGACTGGTTCGCCTCCCCGTGGGACACCGAGGCCGTCGCCTTCCTGGAGAAGTTCGACGTCCCCGCCCACAAGGTGGCCTCCGCCTCCCTGACCGACGACGAGCTGCTGCGCGCCCTGCGCGGCACCGGCCGCTCGGTCATCCTCTCCACCGGCATGTCCACCCCGAAGCAGATCCGCCACGCGGTCGAGGTGCTCGGCTCGGACAACATCCTCATGTGCCACGCCACCTCGACCTACCCGGCCAAGGCCGAGGAGCTGAACCTCCGCGTGATCAACACGCTGGAGAAGGAGTTCCCGAACGTCCCGATCGGCTACTCCGGCCACGAGACCGGCCTGCAGACCACGCTCGCCGCGGTCGCCCTCGGCGCCACCTTCGTCGAGCGCCACATCACCCTCGACCGCGCCATGTGGGGCTCCGACCAGGCCGCCTCCGTGGAGCCGCAGGGCCTCACGCGCCTGGTGCGCGACATCCGCACGATCGAGGCCTCCCTCGGTGACGGCGTCAAGAAGGTCTACGACTCCGAGCTCGGCCCGATGAAGAAGCTGCGCCGCGTCAGCGGTGTCGTCGCCGAGGCGGAGATCGCTGCGGCCGCGGGCGAGCCGGTCGCGGTCTGAGCGCCCTGATCGCCTGACGGATGCCCTTACGACGGGACGGTCGCACGCCGATGAGCCCCCGCGCCGGTCACGCCGGCCACCCCGCCCGCACGCTCGCCTTCGTGGAGAGCCCGGTACAGCTGCTGAACGTACTGGAGTGGGCACACCTGCAGGGCCTGCACGACCTGCACGACGCGGCCCCGTCCGGGCCCCGGGGTGCGGCTCCGGCCGCCCCGTCCGGCGGGGCGGGCGCGGATCCGGCGGACCCGTCCGGTCCGGGAGCGGCGGCCTCGGTCGTCCCGTCCGGTGCCGGGGGTGCGGACTCGGTCGTCCCGTCCGGCCTCGCGGGCACCGCCCCGCCCGCGCCCGTCGTGCCCCCGCAGGTCCGGCGCACGGCCGGTGGGGGCGGGCTGCCGGGGGAGGACGCGGAGCTGACCGTCGTCGTGCTGGCGCCGACCGACCCCATGACCCGGGGTCAGCTGCGCCGGATGGCCGACCTGGCCCGGGACGAGGGGTACCGGGTGCGCTGGGAGGAGGCGCGGGGCGGCACGACCGCGCCCTTCCACACCATCGGCGGCCTGGCCGGCCCGCTGCGCCGGGCCGACCGGATCGTCATGGGCGACCCCTTCTCCCGCTACGTGCAGCTCCTGCTCACCATCACCCGCGCCCGCGACCTGGTGGTCGTGGACGACGGCACCGCGACCATGGAGTTCGTCGCCCAGCTCGCCCGCGGCGAGCGGCTGGTGCGCTGGCACCGCAAGGGCGGCCGCCCCGGCCCCCGCGACCTGCTCTTCGCCCCCGTCTCCTCCTCGGCCCGCCGCCGCCTCACCCCGAGCGGCCGCCGCCGGGTCGAGGTGTTCTCCTCCATGCCGGTGACGGAGACCCCCGAAGGGGTCACGGTCACCGCCAACGACTTCGCCTGGACCCGGGCCCGCTTCGGCCCGCCCCGCATCACCAAGGGTGCCGACATGGTCGGCACCTCCCTGGTGGAGACCGGGGTGGTGGACGGCGACCGCTATCTGGAGGCCGTCCGCGACCTGGCCAAGGCGCACGGCGCCACCCGCTACTTCGCGCACCGCCGCGAGAACACCGCCAAGCTGCACCGGCTGGCCGCCGAGACGGGCCTGGAGATCGTCCGCCCGGACCTCCCCCTGGAGCTGATCGCCCGCCGCGGCCCCATCGGCCGCACGATCCTCAGCTTTCCCTCCACCGTCGTGCACACGCTGCCCCTCGCCCTGGCCGGCACCGGCGTCCGCGTCGCGGTCTGCGACATCGACCCGGGCTGGCTCACCGAGAACGCCTCCCCGCGGGCCCAGGGCTTCCTGTCGGGCGTCACGGACACGGCGCGGGACGTCCACCGGCTGGCGGCGGTGGCCCTGGCATGAGACCGCCCGGCCGGACCTCAGGAAGTCGGGTCCGGACGGTGGACACGTCGAGCGGGAACCGGGGTAGGCATGGTATGCGTGGAAGAGGAAACAGTGGTTTTACCCATCGAAGTATGCCGCCATGCGTCCGACGGTCAGATTTTCTTCCCCTAACAGGTTGAACTTTTGTTGATCGAGGGTCAGTTGACCGCCCGGGCGTCCTACCCTTCAGAGGGTGAACCAAGTGATGTCCCGAGAGTCCGAGGCCGAAATCCCCGGGGACGTGCTCCCCGGCGTGCTCAGCGAGTCCCTGCACGCCGAACTGGTCGCGTTCCGACGCGACTTGCACATGCACCCCGAACTGGGAAACCAGGAGTTCCGCACCACCGCCGCGATCAAGGAGCGGCTGGAGCAGGCCGGGCTGCGCCCCCGCGTCCTGGCCACCGGAACCGGCCTCCTCTGTGACATCGGGCTCCCGGAGGGCACCCGCCCCTCCGTGCCGATGCTCGCCCTGCGGGCCGACATCGACGCCCTGCCCATCCCGGACACCAAGGCGGACTGCCCGTACCGGTCCACCGTGCCCGACCGCGCCCACGCCTGCGGCCACGACGTGCACACCACGGTGGTGCTCGGTGCCGGGCTCGTCCTCGCCGACCTGCACGCCAAGGGGCTGCTGTCGCGCCCGGTGCGGCTGGTCTTCCAGCCCGCCGAGGAGGTGCTGCCCGGCGGCGCGCTCGGCGCCATCGGCGACGGCGCGCTCGACGACGTCGGCCGGATCCTCGCCGTGCACTGCGACCCCAAGGTCGACGCCGGCCGGATCGGGCTGCGGCACGGGCCGATCACCAGCGCCTGCGACCGCCTCGAGGTCGCCCTCGACGGCCCCGGCGGCCACACCGCCCGCCCGCACCTCACCACCGACCTGGTCACCGCGGTCGCCCGGGTCGCCGTCGACGTGCCCGCGATCGTCGCCCGGCGCGTCGACACCCGGGCCGGCCTCGCCCTGACCTGGGGGCGGATCGAGTCGGGCCATGCCCCGAACGTCGTCCCGCAGCACGCCGAGCTGTCCGGCACCATCCGCTGCCTGGACCTCGACGCGTGGCGCGAGGCTCCCGACATCGTGCACGCGGCCATCGACGAGGTCGCCACCCTGCACCGGGCCAAGTCGGAGATCAACTACGTCCGGGGCGTGCCCCCGGTCGTCAACGACCGGGAGTCCACCGAACTGCTGCGCCGGGCCATGGTCGCCCGGCGCGGGATGCGCTCGGTGGAGAGCACCGCGCAGAGCCTGGGTGGCGAGGACTTCTCCTGGTACCTGGAGAACGTGCCCGGCGCCATGGCCCGCCTCGGCGTCCGCGTTCCCGGCGACCGCGTGGGGCGCGATCTGCACCAGGGCGACTTCGACGCCGACGAGAACGCGATCACGGTCGGTGTGGAGCTGTTCACGGCCGCCGCGATGCTGGAGGCCCCGTAGCGGGACGGCCTCCGCCACGGCGGAGCGCGGGGCGACGGGGTGCCGTCAGGTGCCCTTCGTCCCTGCGTGTCACCCCGCTGTAACCCGCGGCGGCCGACTCCGGCCCGGAGTCGGCACGAATCGATAACGGCCGGGAGGAACACCGTTCCCCTCCCCTTCTACGCGCGTTACTGTGCGCCGAATCGCCACCACTGGCGGCACATTGGGGACAGCGGCCCGTGACGGCGCCGTGGGGATGAAGGAGTGCTTGCTGTGCGTCTGCTCTCTCGGAAGATGTCCCGGAGAACGAGGTTCTCCCAAGCTGCGGTGGCCGTCACGGTCGTCGCCCTCGCGGCCGCCGGGTGCGGCAAGTCCAGCACCGACTCCGCCACCTCGTCCTCCAAGGACGGCAAGTACTCCGGCAAGGGCATCGGCCTCGCCTACGACATCGGCGGCAAGGGCGACCAGTCCTTCAACGACGCCGCCTACGCCGGCTTCAAGAAGGCCCAGGACGAGTTCAAGATCGGCGGCCGGGACATCGAGCCGCAGGCCAACGAGTCCGACGCGGACAAGATCCAGCGCCTGGAGACCCTGGCCAAGGCCGGTTACAACCCGGTCATCGGTGTCGGCTTCGCCTACGCGCCGGCCGTCAAGCAGGTCGCCACGAAGTACCCGAAGGTCACCTTCGGCATCATCGACGACAACACCATCCAGGCGAAGAACGTCGCCGACATGGTCTTCCACGAGGAGCAGGCCTCGTACCTGGCGGGCGTGGCCGCGGCCAAGGCCACCAAGAAGCACCACATCGGCTTCATCGGCGGCGTGGACATCCCGCTGATCCACAAGTTCGAGGCCGGCTTCGACCAGGGCGCCAAGGCGGTCGACCCGAAGATCAAGATCGAGTCGCAGTACCTGACCCAGACCCCGGCCGAGGGCGGCTTCTCCAGCCCGGACAAGGGCGAGAACGCGGCCAACGGCCAGATCGACGCGGGCGCCGACGTGATCTACCACGCGGCCGGCCTCTCCGGCCAGGGCGTGATCAAGTCCGCCGCCGAGCACAAGGTGTGGGCCGTCGGCGTCGACTCCGACCAGTACCAGCAGAGCGCGCTGGCCAAGTACAAGGACTACATCCTCGGCTCGGCCCTGAAGAACGTCGGCGGCGCGGTCTACGACCTGGCCAAGTCGGTCTACGACGGCAAGCCGCTCAGCGGCGAGGTCCGCGGCGACCTGAAGTCCGGCGGGGTGGGCTTCGCCGACTCCAACCCGAAGTACAAGGCGCTGCCCGGTGTGGCCGCTGCCGTGGACAAGGCCAAGCAGGACATCGTCAGCGGCAAGATCACCGTGAACACCAAGTGATCTGACCCCGCTCGGGCGCCCGCCCGGCGCCGTCCTCCCGGTACGCCCCTTGCCTCCCGCAAGGGGCGTACTGCTGTCCGTAACCTTGGGCAGTGACTGTGGCCACAGCTCGATAACGGACCGGACATTGGGGGTTTTCCGACAGGTCTACGCGCGTTACGCTGCGGCGGAACCAGCGCCTGGTTTGGGCGCTTGCACAAAGGAGTCTCGTTCCATGCGCCGGGTGTCCCGTATCACGATTGCAGGCGTTGCGACCGCAGCGCTGGCCGTCACCGTCTCTGCCTGTGGCAGCTCTTCCTCGTCGTCCTCCACCGAGGGCAAGTCCAAGGGCATCGGCCTGGCGTACGACGTCGGCGGCAAGGGTGACCAGTCCTTCAACGACGCCGCCTACGCGGGCCTGCAGAAGGCCGAGAAGGACTTCGGCGTCGGCGCCCGGGACGTCGAGCCCCAGGACAACGAGACGGACGCGGACAAGACCCAGCGTCTGGAGACCCTGGCCAAGGCCGGGTACAACCCGGTCATCGGTGTCGGCTTCGCCTACGCGGGCGCCGTGAAGGAGGCCGCGGCGAAGTTCCCGAAGGTCACCTTCGGCATCATCGACGACAACCAGACCCAGGCGAAGAACGTCGCCGACATGGTCTTCCACGAGGAGCAGTCCTCGTACCTCGCCGGTGTCGCGGCCGCCAAGGCGACCAAGAAGAACCACATCGGCTTCATCGGCGGCGTGGACGTCCCGCTGATCCACAAGTTCGAGGCCGGCTACATCCAGGGTGCCAAGTCGGTCAACCCGAAGATCAAGGTCGAGTCGCAGTACCTGACCCAGACCGCCCAGGAGGGTGGCTTCTCCAGCCCGGACAAGGGCGAGAACGCCGCCAACGGCCAGATCGACGCGGGCGCCGACGTGCTGTACGCCGCCGCCGGCCTCTCCGGCCAGGGCGTCATCAAGTCCGCCGCCGAGCACAAGGTGTGGGCGATCGGCGTCGACTCCGACCAGTACAACCAGCAGGCGCTGGGCAAGTACAAGGACTACATCCTGACCTCGGCGCTGAAGAACGTCGAGGGCGCGGTCTACGACCTGTCCAAGTCCGTCATCAAGGACAAGAAGCCGCTCGCCGGCGAGATCCGCGGCTCCCTGGACAACGGCGGTGTCGGCCTGGCCGACTCCAACCCGACCTTCAAGGGCAACGCCGACATGCAGGCCGCGATCAAGAAGGCCGAGGCCGGCATCAAGGACGGCAGCATCAAGGTGAAGACCTCCTGACGATCTAGGTCAGGGGCCTTGGCCAACAGAGCGCTGCAATGGCAGCGTTACGGCCACGGAACGGGGTGCGGAGAGGATGACCTGCCCGCACCCCGTTCGCGCGGCAGAATGCTCGGAACGGATCGGTTACTTGCACGGGGCGGCTGTCCCTGATCAAGGCCGGTCAGGTCCGGGCACTATTTAAAGCAGGGGCGCTACGCGCGTAGAGCGGCCCCTTTCCCGAGGAGAGTGCGCCATCGACGCGTCCAGCAGCCCTCCGCTCACCGCTCAGTCGACAGTCGCGGTAGAGCTCGCGGGCATCACCAAGCGATTCCCCGGTGTGGTGGCCAACCACGACATCCACCTGACGGTCCGCAAGGGCACCGTGCACGCCCTCGTCGGCGAGAACGGCGCCGGCAAGTCGACCCTGATGAAGATCCTCTACGGCATGCAGAAGCCGGACGAGGGCACCATCGCCGTCGACGGCGAGCAGGTGAGCTTCTCCAGCCCGGCCGACGCGATCGCCCGCGGCATCGGCATGGTCCACCAGCACTTCATGCTGGCCGACAACCTGACCGTGCTGGAGAACGTGGTGCTCGGCAGCGAGAAGCTGTTCGGCATCGGCGGCGGCGCCCGCAAGAAGATCAAGGAGATCTCCGACCGCTACGGTCTCGGCATCCGTCCGGACGCCCTGGTCGAGGACCTCGGCGTGGCCGACCGCCAGCGCGTGGAGATCCTCAAGGTCCTCTTCCGCGGCGCGCGCACCCTGATCCTCGACGAGCCGACCGCCGTGCTCGTCCCGCAGGAGGTCGACGCGCTCTTCGACAACCTGCGCGAGCTGAAGGCCGAGGGCCTGTCGGTCATCTTCATCTCCCACAAGCTGGGCGAGGTGCTGTCCGTCGCCGACGACATCACCGTCATCCGGCGCGGCACGACCGTCGGGACCGCCGTCCCGGCCGAGACCACCCCGCGCCAGCTCGCCGAGCTGATGGTCGGCAGCGAGCTGCCCACCCCGGAGACCGCCGAGTCCACGGTCACCGACAGCGCGGTGCTGGAGGTCAGGAACCTCACCGTGCACGCCCGCGGCGCCGTCTCCATGGGCACGGAGGAGGAACCCGCCGCCGGGGGCCTCACCGAGTTCGCGCCCGCCGGCGCGGTCAAGAAGGTCCTCGACGACGTCACCTTCACCATTCACGCCGGTGAGGTCATGGGCATCGCCGGTGTCGAGGGCAACGGCCAGACCGAGCTGATCGACGCGCTGATCGGCACCAAGCACGCCGACTCGGGGCAGATCGTCTTCCTCGGCGAGGACATCACCCCCTGGGCCACCCGCAAGCGCCGCGAGTCCGGCGTCGGCTACATCCCCGAGGACCGTCACCGCCAGGGCCTGCTGCTGGAGTCCCCGCTGTGGGAGAACCGCATCCTCGGCCACGTCACCGAGAAGCCCAACGCCAAGGGTTTCTGGCTGAACCCCAAGGGCGCCCAGGCCGACACCCGGCGGATCGTCGAGGAGTACGACGTCCGCACCCCCGGCATCGACGTCACCGCCGCCTCCCTGTCCGGCGGCAACCAGCAGAAGCTGATCGTCGGCCGCGAGATGAGCCACGACCCCAAGTTCCTGATCGCCGCCCACCCCACCCGCGGTGTGGACGTCGGCGCCCAGGCGCAGATCTGGGACCGCATCCGTGAGGCGCGCCGCGAGGGGCTGGCCGTGCTGCTGATCTCCGCCGACCTCGACGAGCTGATCGGCCTGTCGGACACCCTGCGCGTCATCTACGACGGCAGGCTGGTCGCCGACGCCGACCCGGCCACCATCACGCCGGAGGAGCTCGGCACGGCCATGACGGGTGCCGCGTCCGGTCACCTGGAGCACGAAGAGACCGCCCCCGAGGGCGCCGACAACGCCGGTCCGGAGGACGAGGCCCGATGAAGAAGTTCGACAAGGAGCGGGTGCTCGTCGCGGTGGCCGGACCGGTCATCGCGATCGTCCTGGCGATCGTGCTGACCTCGGTGGTCCTGCTCGCCTCGGGCAAGAACCCGATCGAGCCCTATGTCCTGATGCTGCAGCAGCTGCCGTACTCGGACATCCAGGTGCTGATCATCAACCAGGCGTCGCTGTACTACATCGCCGCCATCGCGGTCGCCCTCGGCTTCCGCATGAACCTGTTCAACATCGGTGTCGACGGCCAGTACCGCCTCGCCGCGGTGATGACCGCCGTCGTCGGCGCGCACGTGGCCCTGCCCGGCGTCCTGCAGATCCCGCTGCTGCTGATCGTCGCCATGGCCACCGGCGCCTTCTGGGCCGGCATCGCCGGTGTCCTGAAGGTCACCCGGGGCGTCAGCGAGGTCGTCGCGACGATCATGTTGAACTCGATCGCCACCGCCGTCATCGGCTACGTCACCCTCACCGACGTGTGGGGCGTGCAGGTCGGCGACAACGTGACGACCGGCGTGATGAAGAAGTCCGGCTGGTTCCCCGGCATCAACCTCGGCTCGGACGTCGGCGAGATCTACGGCCTGGTCTTCCTCGCCGTCGTGCTCGGCATCGGCTACTGGGTGGTGCTCAACCGCACCCGCTTCGGCTTCGACCTGCGCGCCACCGGCGCCTCGGAGACCGCCGCCGCCGCCTCCGGTGTCGACGCCAAGCGCATGGTGCTGGTCTCCATGCTGATCTCCGGCGCCATCGCGGGCCTGGCCGGTCTGCCGCTGCTGCTCGGCGACACCCACACCTACAGCCTGAGCTTCCCCGCCGGCCTCGGCTTCACCGCCATCGGCATCGCCCTGCTCGGCCGCAACAACCCCGGCGGCATCGCGCTCGCCGCCCTGCTGTGGGCCTTCCTCGACAAGGCCTCGCCCGCCCTGGACTACGCGACCCCCGTGGCGTACGACAAGGAGATCGCCACGATCATGCAGGGCCTGATCGTCTTCGCGGTCGTCATCTCGTACGAGGCCGTACGGCAGTGGGGCCTGCGCCGCCAGCAGAAGCGGGTCGGCGCGGAGCTGGCCGCGGCCGCCGCTCAGAACACCAAGAAGGAGGTGGCGGCCTGATGTCCACCGCGACCATCGCCAAGCCGCAGGCGAAGCAGCCCGGCAAGGGCGGCCGCCGAATGTCGCTCCCGGTACTCCTGCTGGTCATCGCGGGCGTGCTGGTGCTGACCTCGATCGTCCGCCTGATCACCGGCGCGGACGGCATCACCTCGGTCGGGCAGATGTCCACCGCGCTGCAGCTCGCCGTGCCGATCGGCCTCGCGGGCCTCGGCGGCCTGTGGGCCGAGCGCGCGGGCGTCGTCAACATCGGCCTCGAGGGCATGATGATCCTCGGCACCTGGTTCGGTGCCTGGGCCGGCTACCAGTGGGGCCCGTGGGTCGGCATCGCCTTCGGCATCATCGGCGGCGCGCTCGGCGCCGTCCTGCACGCCGTCGCCACCGTGACGTTCAACGTCAACCACATCGTCTCCGGTGTGGCGCTGAACATCCTGGCGCTCGGCGTCACCCGCTACTTGTCGAAGTTCACCTTCGCCGACGCCCCGCAGGGCTCCACCAAGCAGTCCCCGCCGATCGACTCGCTCGGCGAGTTCAGCATCCCGGGCCTGTCGGACTGGCTGAACACGCTGAACGGCAAGCACTGGTTCCTGGTCTCCGACATCGCCGGCCTGCTCGGCGGCCTGGTCACCGACCTGTCGCCGCTCACCGTCATCGCCGTCGCGCTCGTCCCGCTGACCTGGTGGGTGCTGTGGCGCACCGCGTTCGGCCTGCGCCTGCGCTCCTGCGGCGAGAACCCGGTGGCGGCCGAGTCCCTCGGCGTCAACGTGTACAAGTACAAGTACATCGCGGTGATCATCTCCGGCGGCTTCGCCGGCCTCGGCGGCGCCTTCCTGTCGATCGTGGCGTCCAACGTGTACCTCGACGGCCAGACGGCCGGCCGCGGCTACATCGGTCTCGCCGCGATGATCTTCGGCAACTGGATGCCGGGCGGCCTCGCCCTCGGCGCCGGCCTGTTCGGCTACACCGACAGCCTCAACCTGCGCGGCGGCACCACCAACGTGCACGCGCTGATCCTGCTGGTGGCGATCCTGCTGGTGTTCGGCGCCGGCTACCTGGCCTGGCGCAAGAAGTACGTCCCGGCCGTCGTCACGGTCGTCGTCGCGGCCCTGATGTTCGTCTGGTACACCTCCACCAACGAGGTCCCGCGGCAGCTCGTGACGGCCACCCCGTACATCGTCACGCTGCTCGTCCTGTCGCTGTCCGCGCAGAAGCTGCGCATGCCGAAGGCGGACGGCCTGCCGTACCGGAAGGGACAGGGCAAGTGACCGCCGCGCCGGCCGGCGTCGACTGGGAGGCGCTGCGGGCCGAGGCGCGGGAGGCCATGTCCCACGCCTACGCCCCCTACTCGGGCTACCCGGTCGGCGTGGCCGCCCTGGTCGACGACGGGCGCACGGTCACCGGCTGCAACGTGGAGAACGCCTCCTACGGGCTCGGCCTGTGCGCCGAGTGCGGGCTCGTCTCGCAGCTCCAGCGCACGGGCGGCGGCCGCCTCACGCACTTCACCTGTGTGGACGGCGAGGGCGCGCTGCTCGTCCCCTGCGGCCGCTGCCGCCAGCTCCTGTACGAGTTCGGCGGGCCCGAGCTGCTGCTCGACACCCCGGCGGGCGTCCTCGCGCTCTCCGAGATGCTGCCCCAGGCCTTCGGCCCGGACCATCTCACCAAGTAACTCCCGTGCGGCCCCCCTGACCTGTTCAGGGGGGCCGTGCACTTCGCACCTCCCGGAAGGAAAGTCATGGCCATGGACGCCATCTCCGTCATCCGCAGCAAGCGGGACCGCGGTGAGCTGACCGACGAGCAGATCGACTGGGTCATCGACGCGTACACCCGCGGCGAGGTCGCCGACTACCAGATGGCCGCGCTCAACATGGCGATCCTGCTCAACGGCATGAACCGCCGCGAGATCTCCCGCTGGACCGCGGCCATGATCGCCTCCGGCGAGCGCATGGACTTCTCCTCGCTGTCCCGCCCGACGGCGGACAAGCACTCCACCGGCGGCGTGGGCGACAAGATCACCCTCCCGCTGGCCCCGCTCGTCGCGGCCTGCGGCGCGGCCGTCCCGCAGCTCTCGGGCCGCGGCCTCGGCCACACCGGCGGCACCCTGGACAAGCTGGAGTCCATCCCCGGCTGGCGGGCGCTGCTCTCCAACGAGGAGATGCTGCACGTCCTGGACACCACGGGCGCGGTGATCTGCGCCGCGGGCGACGGTCTCGCCCCGGCCGACAAGAAGCTGTACGCCCTGCGCGACGTCACCGGCACGGTCGAGGCGATCCCGCTGATCGCCTCCTCGATCATGTCGAAGAAGATCGCCGAGGGCACCGGCTCGCTGGTCCTGGACGTGAAGGTGGGCTCGGGCGCCTTCATGAAGACGATCGAGGACGCGCGGGAGCTGGCGTCGACGATGGTCGGCCTCGGCACCGACCACGGCGTGAAGACGGTCGCCCTCCTCACGGACATGGCCACCCCCCTCGGCCTGACCGCGGGCAACGCCCTGGAGGTCCGCGAGTCGGTCGAGGTGCTGGCCGGCGGCGGCCCCGCGGACGTCGTGGAGCTGACGGTCGCGCTGGCCCGCGAGATGCTGGAAGCGGCCGGGGTCAGGGACGCCGACCCGGCGAAGGCGCTGGCCGACGGCTCCGCGATGGACGTCTGGCGGCGGATGATCGCGGCCCAGGGCGGCGACCCGGACGCCGAGCTGCCCACGTCGAAGGAGCAGCACGTCGTCAAGGCGCCGTCCACCGGTGTGCTGACCCGCCTGGACGCCTACGACATCGGCGTCGCCGCCTGGCGCCTCGGCGCGGGCCGCGCCCGCAAGGAGGACCCGGTGCAGGCCGGCGCGGGCGTCGAGATGCACGCCAAGCCGGGCGACACGGTGACCGCGGGCCAGCCCCTGCTGACCCTGCACACCGACACCCCGGAGCGCTTCGACTACGCCCTCCAGGCGGTCGAGGGCTCCTACGACATCGCGGCCCCGGGCACCGACTTCACGGCGTCGCCGGTCGTGCTGGAACGTATCGCCTGACCTGCGGTTTCCCCTTTCGGGCGAACGGGACCGGTGGACCACCGCCGGTCCCGTTCGGCATGCTGGGACCGGTGGCGCTCCGATCGCCGAGGCGCAAAAAGATCTCCTCGCCGAATTTCCCCGCACGCAGGACACGGTGGACATCGGCCTGTGGTTCGCCCTACAGCGTGACAGTGGGCCCACCCAGGCGACCTCCCTGCCGGCTGACGAGATCACCCCAGCACCGCCGCCACCCCCACCAGCACCGGTACCGACACCACCGTCGACAGCAGGATCGACTCCCGGGCCAGGGACTCGGCCACCCGGTAGCGGCTGGCGTAGGTGAACAGGTTCTGGGCGGCCGGGAGGGCCGAGGTGACCACCACGTCCAGCAGGGTGGCGCCGTGCAGGGCGAAGACGCCCTCCGCCAGCAGCCACGCCACCAGCGGCTGGCCCACCGACTTCAGCGTCACCGACAGCAGGACCGGGCGGCGGTCCCGGCCCCGGCCGGGGAGCGCGTTGCCGTGCAGGGACATGCCGAAGGCCAGCAGGGCGGCCGGCACGGACATGTTGCCGATCAGCGTGAGCGGGCTCATCAGGGGGCCCGGCAGCCGCCACCCCGCCGCCGACACCAGAACCCCGGACAGCGAACCCACCGCGATCGGGTTGCGCAGCGGGGTCAGCAGGCGCCGCCACACCGTGCCCTTCTCGCCCATGCCGGACAGGTCGAGGACGGTGAGCGCGACGGGGGTGACCAGGACGACCTGGAAGAGCAGGACCGGGGCCACCAGCGACGCGTCGCCCAGGACGTACGCCGCGATCGGGATGCCCAGGTTGCCGGAGTTCACGTAGCCCGAGCACAGGGCGCCGATGGTGGTGCGGCCCACGCCCCAGCGCCTGAGCGCGCCGACCGCCACGAACAGTCCCGAGACCACGGCCGTGCTCAGGGCCGTGACGAGCAGCCGCGCCGAGAAGAGGACCGACAGATCGGCCTTCGCCAGCGTGGTGAACAGCAGCGCCGGACCCGCCACCGTGAACGCCAGCCCGGTCAGCACCGCGGCGCCCTGGTCGCCGAGCGTCCCGCGCCACCCGAGCACATAGCCCACCCCGATGACGACCGCGATCACCGCGAACCCGCTCAGCACCCCCTGCACAGGGCACAACCCTGCGACGGAGCGGGCGACCGGGTCAATGTGATCTTCGTCGGCCGCCCAGGACGCCGGTCTCCGCGATGAGTTACGGCGGCCCCGCCGGTCTACCGCACGTGGATGCCAAGACACCCCCCGTGCTCACGCTCGCCGGCCCGGTCACCCGCAGGGAGGTACCGGGCTGGTGCGACGACGTGCGGTCGCTGCTGCGCACGACCGGCGCGCGGGTCGTCGTGTGCGACGTCGGCGGGCTCGGGCCGCCGGGCCTCGGCGCCGTCGAGTTGCTGGCCCGGCTGGAGCTGGCCGCCCGCCGGGCCGGCGGGCGGATACGGCTGCGCGATCCCGACCCGGCGTTACTCGCCCTGCTGGACCTGGTCGGGCTCCGCTTCCAGGTGGAGGGGCAGGCCGAACAGGGGGAACCAGCGCTGGGTGTCGAGGAAGAAGTGGAACCCTGTGATCCGGCCGTCTGAGATCTCCAGGACCTGCACCGCCCAGGGGGTGAAGCCGCCCTTCTCCTGGTCCGGCTTGTAGTGCGCGAAGCCGGGCAGCCCGTTGACCTCGACCGGCCGCAGCCGGGATCCGGCGCAGGAGGCGCCCAGGGTGGTCATGAAGCCGGTGATGTCGGCCGGGCCGCGCAGCCACAGGTCGAACGGCGGCATCGTCATGACGGCGTCCTCGTGGAGCAGCGCCGTGAGCGCCGTCATGTCGTAGCCCTCGAAGGCCTTCACGTAGCGCTCGAGGAGCTTCTGCTGCTCCTCGTCCAGCGGGTCGGAGACCGAGCCCTCGGCTCCCGTCTCCGCGCGCTCGGCGAGCGTGGCCCGGGCCCGCTGCAGCGCGCTGTTGACGGAGGCCACCGAGGTGTCCAGCAGCTCGGCGACCTCGCTCGCCCGCCAGGCCAGCACCTCGCGCAGGATCAGCACCGCCCGCTGCTTGGGCGGCAGCTGCTGCAGCGCCGCCATGAACGCCAGCCGGATGGACTCCTTGGCGACGGCCGCCTCCGCCGGGTCGTCCCCCGTGGGCAGCACGCGCGCGTCGGGCATCGGCTCCAGCCAGGTGTGGTCGGGGCGCGGGGCGAGGGCGGCCCGGGCGAGCGGGGTCGCCTCGGTCAGGTCCATCGGGCGGGCCCGCTTGTTCCCGGCCGTCAGCATGTCCAGGCACACGTTGGTCGCGATCCGGTAGAGCCACGAGCGCAGGCTGGAACGCCCCTCGAACTTGTCGTGACTCCGCCAGGCGCGCACCAGGGTGTCCTGCACCGCGTCCTCGGCCTCGAAGGAGGAGCCGAGCATGCGGTAGCAGTACCCGGTCAGTTCGGTCCGGTGCTTCTCCAGCGCGACCTCGAGGTCCGCCGTCGCCGTGCCGTCGCCCATCGTCCACCCACCCCTGTGGCCGTCCTGTCGGCGCGCCTTCGCGCCCCAGCACTCCGGAAGCTACCGCAGCCCACTGACAACGGCCCCCCGAGTACGGAAATGCCCAGCTCGGACCGGTTGCTTCCGGGGCTGACCGGCGTGGGTCAGTGCGCCGCCACCGGCTCCCGGCGGGCCGCGACCCGGGCCGCCCGGGACCCGAGCACGGTGATCGTCACCATGCCCAGGACGGCGCACAGGCCCACCGTGACCGTGCCGCCCCAGCCGCTCGCGTGGAAGGCCATGGCGCCCACCGTGCTGCCGGCACTGGAGCCGATGTAGTACGCCGACTGGTAGAGGGCCGAGGCCTGGGCGCGCCCGCGGGTGGCCGTCCGGCTGACCGCCGAAGAGGCGACCGCGTGCCCGGCGAAGAAGCCCGCCGTGACGAGGACCAGCCCCAGCAGCACCAGGGGCAGCGAGGCGGCCAGCGACACCAGCAGGCCCGCCGCCGTCGTACCGCCCGCCAGGTAGAGCGCGCCCCGGCGGCCGAGGCGGCCCACCAGCCGGCCTGCCGTCGACGCCGAGACCGTGCCCACCAGGTAGACCAGGAAGATCGAGCCGACGATGCCCTGGGGCAGCGAGAAGGGCGCCTGTGTCAGGCGGTAGCCGATCACCGTGTAGACACCGCCGAACACCGTCATGAACAGCGCGCCGATCGCGTACAGGCGACGCAGCAGCGGGTCGGAGAGGTGGTCGCGGACCGTGCCGAGCAGCACCCGGGGCCGCAGCGAGCCGGACGTGAAGTGGCGCGGGGCCGGCAACAGCAGCCGGAACGCCACCGCGCAGACCACCGCGATCAGGCCGATCACGCCGACGGCCACGCGCCAGCCCCACTCCTGCGCCACCCAGCCGGTGATCACCCGGCCGCTCATCCCGCCGACGCTGTTGCCCGCGACGAACAGGCCGATCGCCGTGACCAGGGCCTTGGGCCTGACCTCCTCCGCCAGATAGGCCGTCGCCGAGGCGGGGAGGCCGGCCAGCGCCGCGCCCTGCACCGCCCGCAGCACCACGAGGGCACCGATGGAGGGGGCGAAGGGCACCAGCAGACCGACGCCGACCGCGACCGCCAGCGAGGCCGTCATCACCGTACGGCGGCCGAAGCGTTCCGACAGCGCGCTCATCGGCAGCACGAAGAGCGCCAGCCCGCCGGTGGCGGCCGCGACCGTCCAGCTCGCCTCGCTCGCGGCGACCCCGAACTCACCGGAGATCAGCGGCAGCAGGGCTTGCGTCGAGTAGAGGAGGGCGAAGGTCGCGACCCCGGCGAGGAAGAGGGCGAAGCTCATCCGGCGGTAGCCGGGGCCACCCGGGGCCAGGCGGGAATCGGTGGAACGGACGGACACAGCGGCGCCCACGGCGGTGGACGCCCCGGTACTGGCGGGAGACATGCCTCGAACCTACGGACGGCCTCACTCATCCGTCCAATGCATGGATTCGCCATAATCGTTCCCATGGCGCATCAGCACAGCTCACAGGCTCGGCTGTCACCGTCCAGTGACACAGAAGACATCTCGGTGACGGCGCTGCTGCTCGCGCCCCGGCTCGCGTACTTCGCCGGTGTCGCCCGTACGGAGCACGTCACCAGGGCCGCCCGTGAGATGAACGTCCCGCAGTCGACCCTCTCCCGCGCGATGGCCCGGCTGGAACAGGACCTCGGCGTCGACCTGTTCGCCCGGCACGGCCGCACGGTCTCCCTCACCCCGGCCGGCCGCACCTTCCTCGCCTCCGTCGAGCGTGCCCTGGCCGAGGTGGAGCGCGCCGCCGAGGAGGTCCGCGCCGACGCCGACCCGGCCACCGGCAAGGTCGCCTTCGGCTTCCTGCACACCATGGGCGCCGAGACCGTCCCCGGCCTGCTGCACGCCTTCCGCGCCGACCACCCGCGCGTCCGGTTCAGCCTGGTCCAGAACTACGGCGAGGCCATGCTGGAGCGGCTGCGGGCGGGCGAGCTCGACCTGTGCCTGACCTCGCCGGTGCCCGACGCCCCCGACCTGGTGGCGCGCCGCCTGGACGAGCAGAAGCTGCGGCTCGTCGTCCCCGCCGACCACCGTCTCGCCGGGCGCCGCCGGATCCGCCTGGCCGAGGCGTCCGACGAGACGTTCGTGACCCTGGAGCCCGGCTACGGCCTCCGGCGGATCACCGACGACCTGTGCCGCGAGGCCGGCTTCAAACCCCGCATCGCCTTCGAGGGCGAGGAGGCGGAGACCCTGCGGGGCCTGGTGGCGGCGGGTCTCGGGGTCGCCCTGCTGCCGCCGCCCACCGTGCCGAGGCCGGGGGTCGTGGAGCTGACGGTCACGGCGCCCCGGGCGGCCCGGGAGATCGGCGTCGCCTGGCTGGCCGACCGTCCGGACACCCCGCCGGTGGCCGCCTTCAAGAAGTTCCTGCTCTCCAGGAGGGGGAGCCTGCTTCCCTGAGGGGCGCCCGGGACCGAGGGGGCGGCGAAGGGCCCTAGTGCGTCCGGCCCAGCATCTCCCGCAGCCGCCGCACGTCCCGCAGCCGCCGCTCGTACGTCGCGCCGACGGCGAGCAGCAGCAGTCCCGCGAAGGCGAAGGGCACCCAGCGGGGGAGGGCGTCGGCGACCTGGACCAGGTAGGGCGCCGACTCGTGCAGCGCGTCCAGCACGAGCACCCCGCCACCCAGCAGCAGCGGCGCCCGCAGCCGGTGCCGGGCGCCCAGCAGGGTGACCAGCAGCGCCGCCGCGCCCACCAGCCAGGGGCGGGTGGCGTGCGCGTCCGTCCAGGCGGCCGCGAGGCTCGGCACGAGCGTGGCGGCGAGACCCGGGCCGTACGCCACCCAGGAGGACACCTGCGGATCCCGGCGTCGGCGCAGGAAGCCGATCACGAGCGCCGGGACGGACACCGGCACCGTGTACGCCTCCGGTGCCGTGACGTCCCAGGCGGCGAGGCGCACCCAGGCGGCCAGGGCGAACAGCGCGGTGGCCGGGTAGGCGGCGGGGCGGCGGTCGGCGCGCACGGCCGTCGCGGCGACGATCACCGCGGACAGGGACAGCACGAGGGAGAGCGTCGCAGGGTCCTCGACCGCCAGCCCGACGGCAAGGAATCCGGCGGCCGCACCCGTCACCTCCACCGCCACGGCCGTGCGCGCGCCGGCGGCTCGGGCGGCGAGCAGCGCCGCCACGGCCGGGACCACGAGCACGAGCAGCGCGGCATGCCGCGGCTCCCAGCCCGCCGCGGCGCTCACCGCGCAGGCCAGCGCGGTGCCGAACCCCAGCGCGGCCGGTGCCGTGAGCGGGGTGAGGCGCTGTCCGAACGACCCCGCCGCGAAGAGCGCGGTCAGGGCGGCGAGCACCCCCAGGGTCGCGGAGCGCGTCGGCAGCGCGAGGAACGCGAGCGAGACGGACGTGACGAGGGCGAGCAGCGACGCCGGGACCGTGCGGGCGCCCTCCGCCGCACGGGACCGCGTCGCCACCGTGAGCAGTGCTGCCGCCGCCAGTCCCTCGACCACGAGGGCCGCCGGGTAGGGCAGGTCCAGCACTACCGGTACGACCATCAGCGCCGCCCAGCCGAGCAGCAGTGCGCCCAGCAGCGCCCTGGGCCGCCATGTCGTGTCGCGGACCACGAGCACGAGGACGCCGGCCACGGCGGCCAGGACCAGGGGCGCCGTCTGCAGCTGCGGCAACCACGGCGCGCCCACCGACACGGCCTCCCGGGCACCGGCCGGTGCGCCGGACCAGACCCGCGCCGCCGCGCCGGCCGGCCCCAGCACCGTCAGCAGGAGCAGGGGAAGCGCCCACAGCACCGCCAGACCCTGCACGGCGGCGGAGGCGAGGGCGAGACCCCGCCGCACCGGCTCTGGCAGCCGATCCGCCCGCACCGCCCCCGACAGCGCGATTCCCACGGCGAGGTGAGCGGGCACCGTCCAGGTGGTGGGCAGCACGGGGCGGACGATGCCGCCGAGCGCGGTGACCACGAGCAGACCGACCGCGACGCACAGGCCGACGGCATGCCCCTCGGCACGGTCCCGCAGCGCCGCTGTCAGCGCCACACCGGCAGCGAACAGCAGCAGCGTGGCCGCCTGAGCCGCGGAGCCCGGACCGCCGGCCGTCCACGACAGCCAGGCCGCGGCCAGGACGCCCCACGCCCCCATGCCGTACGCGCCCACCACGGCGATGATCCGGACCGGTCCGCCCGGCGCACGCAACGCCACCACCGTGTCGCACGCGGCCGTCACGAGCAGCGCGGCCGTGATCCCGTACCGCCCCGCGCCGGACGCCACCGCCCAGAGCAGCAGCGGCAGTTGCGCCGTGGCCAGCGCGGCCGGAAGCGGCAGCCGCAGCTCCGCCGGGCCCGGCAGCAGCCCGTACCCCGTCCACACGGCGACCAGCACCGCCGACGCCCCGGCCGTGTACGCCGTGCCGTCCACGCCGGTGAGGGCGACCGCGTGCAGCGCGTAGGCGTCGAGCGCCGTGAGCGCGAACGCGAGTCCCGCCACCGCTTCGGCCGTCGACCGCAGGCCGCGTCCCGCCAGGGGCACGGGAGCGGCCAGGGCGGCCACCGTGATCGCGCCCAGTACCAGCGCGCGTCCGGCGATCCCCAGGTGCCCCCAGCTGACCAGCGTGAACGCGATCGCGGCGATCGTCAGGAGCAGGCCGCCCAGGAGCAGCAGCAGGTTCTGCACGCGCGGCGCGGTGGCCTCGGGACGGGGCGTCGCGGTCGGCAGCGGCCGGTGCTGTGGGGTCGCGGACAGATGGGCGACCAACCAGGCGCGGCGCGCGAGCAACTGGGAGCTGCGGGCGTGCAGGTGCCACAGCTCGGCGTCGATGAGCCGCAGCTCCTCGGCCGGTGGCGGAACAGGTGTCATGACACGGAGTGTCGGCCGCGCCGCGGCACAGGGCATGAGCGCGCGTACTCACCCGGTACTCAGGTCCCGGGAAGGCATCACCCGACGACACACCGGACCAGCGGTCCGGTGATCCGAGGAGAACGCCCTAGCGCCGCAGCGACCTGCCGAACCCGGCGGCCAGGGGCATCCGCAGCCCTATGGGCGGCGGGGCCGCCAGCGCGTCCTCCACCGGCCGGGACACCTGTGAGCCGAACAGCGCCCCCATCGCGAAGTCCACGGCCAGGCTGAGCACCTCGTCCCGGTGCTGGTGCAACGCGTGGCCGTCGGAGTGCACTTCGAACCGGCACACGTCCCGGTTCGCCTTCTTCGCCCGCTCCGCCAGCCGGAACGACAGCTCCGGATCGGTGCGCTCGTCGTTCGTGCCGTGCACGATCAGCACCCGCCGCCCCACCAGCTGCTTCACCGGCTCGGCGGGCGCGGCCACGTCCTCGTCGGGCAGCCAGGGGGCGAGCGCCACCACGGAGTTCACGGCCTCGTGGCCGCCGGCCCGCAGCGCGGCCCGGCCGCCCATGTCGAGCCCCGCCAGGCACACCGGCACGTCCCCGTAGCGCCGGACGACCTCGTCGGCGGCCCACTCGGCGTCGGCGGCCAGATGCGCCTGGCCGCCGTTCCAGCCCCGGTAGCGGTAGTGGACGGTGTGGA
The DNA here is from genome assembly GCF_033792105.1 of Streptomyces sp. WI03-4A. Classification (NCBI taxonomy): domain Bacteria; kingdom Bacillati; phylum Actinomycetota; class Actinomycetes; order Kitasatosporales; family Streptomycetaceae; genus Streptomyces; species Streptomyces sp. WI03-4A. The sequence continues at coordinate 78,266 of NZ_JARAUO010000015.1, read as the reverse complement.
CGGCCAGCCCCTCCGCGCGGCCCGCGCGGGCGAACCTGCGGCCCAGGGAGCGGACCAGGCCCGGCGACCGGACCAGGGACGGCCGGCGGGCGGACACCTCCTCGCCGCCGGGGAGCAGCAGCACCGCCCCGCTCACCGATTTCGGCTCCGGACCGACTGCCCTGCCCAGCCCGGCCGTTCGGACCGGCGACGCTTGCTGTCCCATGACAGAACAGTGTCAGAAGCCGCGGTGTACGAAACCCGTCCGTGGGGTCACCGTTACATATCGACGGAATAGTAAAGGCGTCCTGGGGGTCCTCTACGCGCGTAGGCGTTAGAGTGCGGAAATGACGAGCCAGACTCCACCGACTGGGACCGTCCCGACGCACGTGCCGACACCGGACCAGATCCGCCGGGCGCCCAAGGTTCTGCTGCACGATCACCTCGACGGCGGGCTCCGGCCCGGGACCGTCGTCGAACTGGCCCGGGCGACCGGGTACTCCCAGCTCCCGGAGACCGATTCCGACAAGCTCGGGATCTGGTTCCGCGAGGCCGCCGACTCCGGCTCGCTCGAGCGCTATCTGGAGACCTTCTCCCACACCGTCGGCGTGATGCAGACCCGCGAGGCGCTGGTCCGGGTGGCCAGGGAGTGCGCCGAGGACCTCGCCGAGGACGGGGTCGTCTACGCGGAGGTGCGGTACGCGCCCGAGCAGCACCTGGCGGGCGGGCTGAGCCTCGAAGAGGTCGTCGCGGCCGTCAACGAGGGGTTCCGGGAGGGAGAGCGGCTCGCCCGGGAGAGCGGCCGGCGCATCCGGATCGGCGCCCTGCTGACGGCGATGCGGCACGCGGCCCGCGCCCTGGAGATCGCCGAACTCGCCAACCGCCACCGGGACCTCGGCGTGGTCGGCTTCGACATCGCCGGCGCCGAGGCCGGCTTCCCGCCCACCCGGCACCTGGACGCGTTCGAGTACCTCAAGCGCGAGAACAACCACTTCACCATCCACGCCGGCGAGGCGTTCGGGCTGCCCTCCATCTGGCAGGCGCTGCAGTGGTGCGGTGCCGACCGGCTCGGGCACGGGGTGCGGATCATCGACGACATCGAGGTCCGCGACGACGGCTCGGTGCGGCTCGGGCGGCTGGCGTCCTACGTCCGGGACAAGCGCGTCCCGTTGGAGCTGTGCCCCAGCTCCAACCTCCAGACGGGCGCCGCTGCCTCCTACGCCGAGCACCCGATCGGGCTGCTGCGGCGCCTGCACTTCCGGGCGACGGTCAACACCGACAACAGGCTGATGTCGAACACCAGCATGAGCCGGGAATTCGAGCATCTCGTCGACGCCTTCGCCTACACGCTCGACGACCTTCAATGGTTCTCCGTCAATGCGATGAAATCAGCGTTCATTCCTTTCGATGAACGACTCGCGATGATCAATGACGTGATCAAGCCCGGATATGCGGAACTGAAGTCCGAATGGCTGTTCCAGCAGACCGCCTCCACCAGCGGTTCTTCCGGCCCGGTCGGTTGACGGGGGTTCAGTGGGCGGCGCGGAATGCGGACGGTCTTTCACAGGCCGTCCGCATTCCGGTGTTTGCGGCGGGTGGCTCGGCATGTTTACGGTCGTGGACCGCTCAGAACGTTTGTGATCACCCGTCTCCGCATTCAAGGACGCATTCACCATGAAGCAGTCTGCCGCCAAGACCCTCGGTGTCGCCGCCCTCGGCGCCGCTTTCGCCGCCGTAGGCGCGGGCGCGGCCTCCGCGGCCCCGGCCGTCCCGGACGCGACACAGGCCACCCACGCCCTGGACTCCGTGACCGGGGCGCTGCCGGCCGGGAACGTCGGCAAGGCGCTGCCGGGTGCCGGCCAGGCGCTCACCCACGGGCGGGGTGCCGTCGGCACCGGTGTCGCCGCCGCGCAGCCGGCCGTCCAGAAGGTCCTCACCGGCGGACCGACCGCGCCGGCCGCCGGACTGCTCGGCGGCCTGCCGCTGAAGGGCCTGCCCACGCACGGCGCCCCGGTGAACGGCCTGCCGGTCGGCTGACCGCGCCCGTACGCACGACGCCGCCGGTGCGCCCCGGAACCGTCCGGGGCGCACCGGCGGCGTTCGCCCGCGCAGGACTCACCAGGCGGTGGTCCGGGCGCGGTCCTCGGAGGGCAGCAGGATCCAGAGTGCTATGTAGAGCAGGAACTGCGGTCCCGGCAGCAGACAGGACAGCACGAAGACGATCCGCATCGTCGTCGCGGAGGTGCCGAAGCGCCGTGCCAGCGCGGCGCACACTCCGCCGATCATGCGGCCGTGGGTGGGGCGGGCGAGGCTGGACATCCGCGGCTCCTTCGTGAGCGTGGACGAGGCATCCCGGTCGGTTGCCTCAACTACCCTCCACGGTACGGAACCGATGGGGACGAAGCGTCGCTCTACGGGGCGATCCCGACCCTGGGAATCGTCGGGGTCCGCCCCTGAGACAGCTCCTCCTGGACGGTGACCGTCCCGGCCGCGCGGTGGCCGTGCTCGTCCCGGCGCCGCAGCCGGGCCCGGGCCGCCGGCACCACGGCCAGGTGCGCCAGGGCCACCCCCACGGTGTTCAGCAGCAGCGAGTCGACGTCGACGACCCGGCCGGGCACACCGGTCTGGAGCAGGGCGATCCCCAGCGAGAGCAGGGCACCCGCGGCCGCCGTACGTACCAGGGAGGAGAGCGGGGAGACGATGAGCCTGCCGTGGACCATCGGCAGCAGCACGCCCAGCGGCGCGAGCAGCGCGAGCCCCTCACCGAGGCGTCTGGCGGCCTCCGGCCAGCCCAGCGCCAGGTCGGCACGGATGCCGGCCAGCGGACGCAGATTGGCGGGCATCACCCACGGGACGTCCAGGGGCCGCAGCATCAGCCAGGCGACGAGCCCGAGATGGGCGACGAGGAGGACACCTCCCGTCACCCGGATGCGGATCGCGGCGCTGCCGCCGATGGAGCCTTGACGCTGCACGACCCCCTAGACGCGCCCCCGTGCACGATCGGTTCCGCGTCCCGCACGCCGATGCCCGTGCGGCACGGGCCGCAGGGGCCGCGCCGGGCGCTCAGCCCGCGTCGACCGCGCCTGTCGGCGGCTGGACCGAGCCCGGGCGGCTGCGGACGTCGTCGGTGCACTCGTAGCGGCGCAGCGGGCCGGGGCGCGGGCCGCCCAGGATCACCGAGCCGTCGCCCTCGGTCGCCGCCGAGTCGGACAGCGTGCACACGAGCTGGCCCAGGGCGTAGGAGGTGAGCCGGTCCGGCGCGGTGCTCAGCCGCAGCGCGTCCTCCGGGTCCTTCGGGGCAAGCCCGGCGACGCTCACGCCGCCCGGCACGTACGTCGTGTAGCCCGCCGACTTCTCCGCGGCCGACGGGGACGAGGCGAGCTGGTCCAGCAGGCCCTGCGCCACGATCACCCGGCGCCGCGCGTCCGGCGTGCCGTCCGGGACCCGCACCGACCGGTCGACGGCGACCAGGGACGAGCCGCAGAGCAGGAACACCTGGACGGGCACCCCGTGCGCGGACTGGGTGGCGGCATCGGGCCCGGCCAGCGAGCACGGCACCCGGGAGGGCGCGGCGCCGAAGTCCGTCGGCACCTCGGTGGGACGGATCCCGCACCCGGCGAGCAGCGCGGCCAGCAAGGAAGCGGCCAGCAGGAGTCGTGCGGTCCCCGTTCTCATGCCCCCTCCTTCCCGTGGTCCGCCGGCCCGTGGGCACCGCCGTTCACGACCGCGTCGCCGTTCTCGCCGTTCTCCTCCGTCAGCCGCGACGCGTCCCGCGGCAGCCGCAGGGTGAACACCGCGCCGCCGTCGGGGGAGTTCGCGGCGGTGATCTCACCGCCGTGGATGTGGGCGTTCTCCAGGGCGATGGACAGGCCGAGACCGCTGCCCTCCGAACGCGGCCGGGAGGCGCTGGCCTTGTAGAAGCGGTCGAAGACGTGCGGCAGGACGTCCTCGGGGATGCCGGGCCCGTGGTCGCGCACCGCGATGACCAGGTCCTCCCCGTCGATCCGCACCGACACCCGCACCGGCGAACCGCCGTGCTTGAGCGCGTTGCCGATCAGGTTCGCCAGTATGACGTCCAGGCGGCGCGGGTCGAGCCGGGCGTGGGCGCCGCGCTCGGCGTCCAGTTCGACGGCGTCCAGCCAGGCACGCGCGTCGATGCAGGCGGTGATCTGGTCGGCGATGTCGACGTCGTCCAGGACCAGCCGGGCGGTGCCCGCGTCGAAGCGGGTCACCTCCATCAGGTTCTCCACCAGGTCGTTCAGCCGCCGCGTCTCACTGACCACCAGCCGCACGGCGGGCTCGACCATCGGGTCGATGCCGCCGGCCTCGGACTCCAGCTCCTCCTCCAGCACCTCCGTGACGGCGGTGATGGCGGTCAGCGGGGTGCGCAGCTCGTGCGACATGTCGGCCACGAACCGGCGCGAGGCCTCGTCCCGGGCGGCCATGTCCGCCACCCGTTTCTCCAGCGCCTCCGCCGCGTTGTTGAACGTCCGTGACAGGTCGGCGAGTTCGTCCGTGCCCGACACCCTCAGGCGGGTGTCGAGCCGGCCCTCGCCGAGTCGCCGGGCGGCCACCCCGAGCCGGTGCACCGGCTTGAGCACCGTCGTGGCGGCGGCCTGCGCGAGCAGGGCCGAGCCGATCAGCGCCAGCCCGGTGGCGATCCCCAGCGACCAGGCCAGCGAGTTGAGGTCCTTGGCCTCCGGCTCCAGCGACTTCGCCATGTAGCCCGTCGGCCCGCCACCGACCAGCTTCGTGCCGGCCACCAGGTACGGCGTGCCGTGCTGGTCCACCCGCTGCCAGTACAGGTGGTACGGCGACTTGTTGCCGTCCGCCACCTTCTGCCGCTTGTTCACCGCGGCCCGCAGCGACCGGGGCACGTCCTCCAGCGAGAACCCGTTGATGCCGCCCGAGTTGCCGTACACCGTCTTGCCGTCGGTGTCCTGGGCGACCAGCAGCACACTGAACCGCTGGCTGCTGCCGGCCATCTGGCCCGCCGCCCGCTGCAGTTCGTCCTGGGTCGGGCGCACCGGCAGCGCGCCGGTGCGGTTCTGCATCTCCTGCTGGAAGTCGCGCAGCACCGCGTCCTGCGCCCGGGTGAGCACGGCCTCCCGGTTCAGCCAGTAGGCGATACCCGACGCCGACACCGCGGCGGTGAGCGCGACCAGGCCGAACACCACGACCAGCCGCAGCCGCAGGCTCGTGAACCGCAGGTGCGACAGACTTCCCCCACGCCGCGCGGCCCAGCCGCGCAGCCCCCCTTGCGTGTCGGTCACTGAGGGACGTCCAGGCGGTAGCCGACACCACGGACGGTACGGATCAGCGTCGGGGACGAGGGCACGTCCTCCACCTTGGCGCGCAGCCGCTGCACGCACGCGTCCACCAGGCGCGAGTCACCCAGGTAGTCGTGTTCCCACACCAGACGCAGCAACTGCTGCCGGGACAGGGCCTGGCCGGGCCGCCGGCTCAGCTCCAGCAGCAGCCGCAGCTCGGTCGGCGTGAGCTGGAGGTCCTCGCCGTTCTTGGTCACGGTCATCGCCGACCGGTCGATCACGACGCTGCCGAACGTGGCCGAGTCACTGGACTCGCGCTCCCCGCGCCGCAGCACCGCCCGGATACGGGCGTCCAACACCCGGCCCTGCACGGGCTTCACCACGTAGTCGTCGGCGCCGGACTCCAGCCCGACGACCACGTCGATGTCGTCACTCCGCGCGGTCAGCAGGATGATCGGCAACTGGTCGGTGCGCCGGATGCGCCGGCACACCTCGAACCCGTCGATGCCGGGCAGCATCACGTCCAGCACGATCAGGTCCGGCCGCTGCTCACGCAGCAGTTTCAGACCGTCCTCACCGCTGGCAGCGGTGGCCACCCGGTGTCCCTGGCGCGTCAGGGAGAGCTCCAGGGCCGTACGGATGGCGTCGTCGTCCTCGATCAGCAACAGGGAAGGCACGGGCTCATTCTGGCCCATGGACGGGCTCTCGTACGACCTGCCGGCATCATGGCGTCCCCAGCGCCACCGGCTGTGCGCGCTCTGTGACGGTTCTGTGAGGGGCCCCTGTGACAGGTCTGTGACAGTCGGCTGACACGTCCATGAAGGTCGCTCGGCAAGCTTTTCGGCACAGGCAAGGAAGCAACACCAGCAAGCCGGACACCGGAAGTCCACGACGGGGGAGCGCGAGATGAACACGCTGCACGGGATGAGCACCAGCGCAGTGGTCACGCGTCTGCACGACGTGCACCGGGGTTCCGAGAAGTCCGGTGCCGTGAGCGGGCGGGGGTGCGCTCGCGGCACCGGGCGTCAGCACACCGGTTACATGACGGTGGTCGACGCCCACACGGGGGAGACGCACGGGGGATCCGCGTACAGGGAGGACTCGGGGGAGCGCCGTTCGCTGACGGAGGCGGAGTTCACCGCCTACGTCCAGGAGCGCCGCGCCTCCCTGTACGCCACCGCCTACCACCTGACCGGCGACCGCTTCGAGGCCGAGGACCTGCTGCAGAGCGCGCTGTTCTCGACCTACCGGGCGTGGGAGCGGATCAGCGACAAGGCGGCGGTCGGCGGCTATCTGCGCCGCACCATGACCAACCTGCACATCAGCGCCTGGCGGCGCCGCAAGCTCAACGAGTACCCGACCGAGGAACTGCCGGAGACGCCCGGCGACACGGACGCGATGCGCGGCACCGAGCTGCGCGCGGTCCTGTGGCAGGCGCTGGCCCGGCTGCCCGAACTCCAGCGCACCATGCTGGTCCTGCGCTACTACGAGGGCCGCACGGACCCGGAGATCGCGGAGATCCTCGACATCAGTGTCGGCACGGTCAAGTCCAGCATCTGGCGGTCGCTCCGCCGGCTGCGCGACGACGAGGTCCTCAGCTTCGGCCGTGACGAGGAGGACGCCTTCGGCGAGTTGGTCGCCTGAAGGTTCGGGGGGACGACGGGGGAGACACGGGGGACCACCGGGGGGTGGGTCCCGCGGGACCACTGGGGGGTGGGCCCGCGGGGCGAGCACGGGGGAGCAAGGGGAACACGGGGGAAGCAAGGGGGAGCACAGGGAGCGGGACTGGTGGACCGGGGGGTCCGTCCAGTCCCGTTTCGCGTTCCCCGGCCGGTCCGCCCCGGCCGGCTCCCTCACGTCGGGTCAGGCCACGGTCCGCTGCGGGGTCTGCCGGCCCGCCGCTGCCGCCGCCAGCCGGCCCAGGGCCTCGTCGCGGTCGCAGGGGTGGGCGCCCAGGGAGACCTGGCGGGCCACGATCGACCGCTCGGTGCGCATCAGCCGCCAGCCGCGCCGCAGCAGGAACGGCACCGACTTGCGGCCCTCCCGCAGATCGCGCAGGAAACGCCGGCGGAACGTGGTGAACGGGCCGCGGCTCAGGCACAGCGCGTCGGCCAGCAGGCCCCGTTCACGGCAGCGCTCCACGATCTCCGCGGCGAAGATGCCCTCCGCGATGAACAGCGGGGTGCGCCCGATGTGCAGCGTGTCCTCGCCGGTACGGGCGCTGCGCGAGATGTCGTACACCGGGACCGGTGTCGAACCCGTGGCGCACAGCCGGGCGATGGCCTCGACCGCGACCTCGGCGTCCCACGACTCCGGGTGGTCCCAGTCGATGTCCGAACTCCCCTGCACCAGGGGCAGAGTCGGGTCGTCGGCTTCCTTGTAGAAATCGTCCAGGCGCAGCACGGGGAGCCCGGAACGGGCGGCGACGAGGGACTTGCCCGAGCCCGAGGGGCCGCACAGCAGCACGACACGGGCGGGGGCCGGGAGATGGATGCTCACGGAACACCAGTTTGAGGCATGGTGAGCGCCCTGCCGACCCCGCGGGTCGGCTTTTGAGCGTGAGTCTCACCTCAACTACCCTTCGTGTCGACATCCTTACCCTGCGCACCAGAAGGTGGCACCAGAGATGGCCCGACACTCTTCCTCCCCGCACCCCGTGGCGCAGCGCGCCCTGATCGCCCTGGCCACCGCCACGGCGGCCCTGGGGGCGGGCGCGGCCACGGCGCACGCGGACGCGGCCGGTCAGCCCCTGGAGGTGCCCTGGCGGCCCACCTCGCTCGGTCACATCGACCCGCAGGCGGGACTGTCGGCGCTCACCGGCACGGTCGGCTACGTCACCGGGCCGGTCACGGGACTCAAGCCCAACCCGCTCGCCGGCACCGGAGTCGACCCGCTGGACAACGGGGTCGGCACCCGGATCGCCGACTTCAAGCCGCTCTCCTCGCAGGCCCTGACCCGGCCGGTGGCCGAGGCCGAGTCGCTCGGCACGCTGCCGGTGGCGGGACAGCTGACCGGGCTGCTCGGCGGCGGCGCGGGCGCGCCGCTCGGCTGACCGGCGACTCCCGTACGCAAGAGCCGGACGGGAGAGAGGTACGGGACAGACGTACGAGAGAGCCGCGCCGCCCCCGGACGGAGGGGTGGCGCGGCTCTCGTCCGTGGAGACCGCGGCTCAGTAGGAGGAACCGGAGGCGCCCAGGGACCCCGTGGGGTGCCAGACCGTCTTGGTCTCCAGGAACGCCGTGAGGCGGTCGGTGCCGGGCGTCTCGAAGTAGTCCACAGGCTGTGGACGAAGGACGCGCTTGAGGTTGTCGGCCGCCGCGATCTCCAGCTCCTTCGCCAGCACCTCGTCGGCGCCCGCGAGGTCGATCGCGTTGACGTCCTGGTGCGCGGCGAGCGGGGCCGCGATCTCCGCCGTGCGGCCGGACAGGACGTTGACGACACCGCCGGGGACGTCCGAGGTGGCCAGCACCTCGGCCAGCGACAGGGCGGGCAGCGGGGCCTTCTCGGAGGCGACGACGACCGCCGTGTTGCCGGTGGCGATCACCGGGGCGAGCACCGAGACCAGGCCGAGGAAGGACGACTCCTGCGGGGCGAGCACGGCGACCACGCCGGTCGGCTCCGGGGAGGACAGGTTGAAGTACGGGCCCGCGACCGGGTTGGCGCCGCCGACCACCTGGGCGATCTTGTCCGTCCAGCCCGCGTACCAGATCCAGCGGTCGACCGTGGCGTCCACGACCGCGGCCGCCTTCGACTTCGACAGGCCCTCGGCGTCCGCGACCTCGCGGACGAACTGGTCCCGGCGGCCCTCCAGCATCTCCGCGACGCGGTACAGGACCTGGCCCCGGTTGTAGGCGGTCGCGCCGGACCAGCCGCCGAACGCCTTGCGCGCGGCCACGACCGCGTCACGGGCGTCCTTGCGGGACGACTGGGGGGCGTTGGCCAGCCACTTGCCCTTCGAGTCGGTCACCTCGTACACCCGGCCGCTCTCGGAACGCGGGAACTTCCCGCCGACGTACAGCTTGTAGGTCTTGAAGACAGAAAGTCGCTCAGACATCGAGGTACGCCTCCAGGCCGTGGCGGCCGCCCTCGCGGCCGAAGCCCGATTCCTTGTAACCGCCGAACGGCGAGGTCGGGTCGAACTTGTTGAACGTGTTGGACCAGACGACACCGGCGCGCAGCTTGTTCGCGACGGCCAGGATCCGGGAGCCCTTCTCGGTCCAGATGCCCGCCGACAGGCCGTACTGCGTGTTGTTCGCCTTGGCGACGGCCTCGTCCGGGGTGCGGAAGGTGAGGACCGAGAGCACCGGGCCGAAGATCTCGTCGCGGGCGATGGTGTGCGCCTGGGTGACGTTGGTGAACAGCGTCGGGGCGAACCAGTAGCCGGACGTCGGGAGTTCGCACGCGGGCGACCAGCGCTCGGCGCCCTCGGCCTCGCCGCGCTCGGCGAGCGTGGTGATCCGGGCCAGCTGCTCGGCGGAGTTGATCGCGCCGATGTCGGTGTTCTTGTCCAGCGGGTCGCCGAGGCGCAGCGTGGACAGCCGGCGCTTGAGGGCGTCCAGCAGCTCGTCCTGGATCGACTCCTGGACCAGCAGGCGGCTGCCCGCGCAGCAGACCTGGCCCTGGTTGAAGAAGATGCCGGTCACGATGCCCTCGACGGCCTGGTCGATCGGCGCGTCGTCGAAGACGATGTTGGCGCCCTTGCCGCCCAGCTCCAGGGTGAGCTTCTTGCTCGTGCCCGCGACCGTGCGGGCGATCTCCTTGCCGACGGCCGTGGAGCCGGTGAAGGCGACCTTGTTCACGTCCGGGTGCGCGACGAGCGCGGCACCCGCGTCGCCGTAGCCCGGGAGGATGTTGACGACACCCTTGGGCAGGCCGGCCTGGCGGCAGATGTCCGCGAAGAACAGCGCGGACAGCGGGGTGGTCTCGGCGGGCTTGAGCACGACCGTGTTACCGGTCGCGAGGGCCGGGGCGATCTTCCACGCCAGCATCAGCAGCGGGAAGTTCCACGGGATGACCTGGCCGGCCACGCCGAGCGGCCGCGGGTTCGCGCCGAAGCCGGCGTGGTCCAGCTTGTCGGCCCAGCCCGCGTAGTAGAAGAAGTGCGCGGCGACCAGCGGGAGGTCCGCGTCGCGGGTCTCCTTGATCGGCTTGCCGTTGTCCAGCGTCTCCAGGACCGCCAGCTCACGGCTGCGCTCCTGGACGATGCGGGCGATGCGGAACAGGTACTTCGCGCGCTCGGAGCCCGGCAGCGCCGACCACTTCTCGAACGCCTTGCGGGCGGCCCGGACGGCGCGGTCCACGTCCTCGGCGCCGGCCTGCGCGACCTCCGACAGCACCTCCTCGGTGCTCGGCGAGACGGTCTTGAAGACCTTGCCGTCGGCCGCCTCCGTGAACTCGCCGTCGATGAACAGGCCGTAGGAGGGGGCGATGTCGACGACCGAGCGGGACTCGGGTGCCGGTGCGTACTCGAATGCGGATGTATGCATGTCCATGTTCATGGGGTCTCAGTCCACCGTCACGTAGTCGGGGCCGGAGTAGCGGCCGGTGGCCAGCTTCTGACGCTGCATGAGCAGGTCGTTCAGCAGCGAGGAGGCGCCGAAGCGGAACCAGTGGTTGTCCAGCCAGTCCTCGCCCGCGGTCTCGTTGACCAGGACCAGGAACTTGACCGCGTCCTTGGTGGTGCGGATGCCGCCGGCGGGCTTGACGCCGACCTGGACGCCGGTCTGCGCGCGGTAGTCGCGCACCGCCTCCAGCATCAGCAGGGTGTTGGCGGGGGTGGCGTTGACCGCGACCTTGCCGGTGGAGGTCTTGATGAAGTCCGCGCCCGCCAGCATGCCCAGCCAGCTCGCCCGGCGGATGTTGTCGTACGTCGACAGCTCGCCGGTCTCGAAGATGACCTTCAGCCGGGCGTCCGTCCCGCAGGCCTCCTTCACGGCGACGATCTCGTCGTACACCTTCAGGTACTTGCCCGCGAGGAACGCGCCGCGGTCGATGACCATGTCGATCTCGTCGGCGCCCGCGGCGACGGCGTCGCGCACGTCGGCCAGCTTCACGTCGAGGGCGGCACGGCCGGCCGGGAAGGCGGTGGCGACCGAGGCGACCTTCACGCCCGAGCCGGCGACGGCCTCCTTGGCGGTGGCCACCATGTCGGGGTACACACAGACGGCCGCCGTGGCCGGGGTCGTCCGGTCCGTCGGGTCGGGGTGGACCGCCTTGGCGCCGAGCGCCCGGACCTTGCCCGGGGTGTCCGCGCCTTCCAGCGTCGTCAGGTCGACCATCGAGATGGCGAGGTCGATGGCGTACGCCTTCGCGGTGGTCTTGATGGAACGGGTGCCGAGAGACGCGGCGCGCGCCTCCAGGCCGACCGCGTCGACGCCGGGCAGCCCGTGGAGGAAGCGGCGCAGCGTGCTGTCGGACGCGGTGACGTCAGCGAGAGCATGAGCTGTGGGTGCAGAGGTGGGCATGGTCACCAGACGAGCATATCTACGCGCGTAGCGGATGTATACCCCGGGGAACCGGAAAGAAGGTTCCGGGCGGCGCGCGGGGCGCTCCGGCCCACACGCCCGGGCGGGTCGGCCGTGGTCCGGGGGGTGGGGCAGAATCGGGAGCATGACGACCCCGGACCACCAGTCACCCGCGCCGCAGCCCCCGGCGTCCACCGCGAGGGACCTGATCTACCGCTCACCCCTGGCGCTGGTGGCCGGTGTGCTGCTGCTCGTGCTCATCGGCTGGCTGGGCATCGACGCGCTGATCGGCGGGCACGGGCGCACCCCCTGGTTCGCGCTCGCCGGGCTGATCCTCCTCGTGCCGCTCGTGACCGCCTTCACGCTGCGCCCCGCCGTCTTCGCCGGCGAGGACCGCCTGCGGGTGCGCAACCCGTTCCGGTCGGTCAGCCTGCCCTGGGGCGAGGTCGCCTCCGTGCGCTCCGGCTACACCAACGAGGTCATCGCCAACTCCGGCACCAAGTACCAGCTCTGGGCCATCCCCGTCTCGCTGCGCGACCGCAAGAAGGCGGCACGCCGGCAGAGCAAGGCGGACCGGCCGGGCCGGTCCGGCGGTTTCGGGCTGTTCGGCGGCCTCGGCGCCGACGACCACGACGGCCCGACCCGCGCCGAGTCCGACCGGATCGTCGAGGACCTCCGCGCCACCCTGGAACGACGCGGCAAGGCCCGCACGGCCCAGGGCGAGGTCAGCGTCCGCTGGGCGTACGAGGTGATCGCCCCCACGATCGCCGGAGCGGTCCTGCTGCTGGTCCTCCTGGCGACGGGCTGAGCCTCCGTCCCGGTGGCGCGCAACTGGTCCGGCCCGGCGCCGGCCCCGTGAACCGTGCGCCTGTCGCAGGAACGCGCGAAGGGGGCGTCCCGGGAAGCCGGGGCGCCCCCTTCGCGCGGGTGGCTCAGATGCCGGCCGCTGACGACAGGTCGCGCTTGACCGCCGTGAGGAGGTCGGTCGCGCGGGTGTGCGCGGCCGGGAGGTCGGCGTGGGTGGCGACCGGGACGACGACCTCCAGGTAGCACTTCAGCTTGGGCTCGGTGCCGCTCGGGCGGACGATGACCCGGGCGCCGTCCAGGGTGTAGCGCAGGCCGTCGGTGGGCGGCAGGCTGTCCGTGCCCCGGGTGAGGTCCTCGGCCCGGGTGATCGCCATGCCCGCCAGCTCGGTCGGCGGCTGCTCGCGCAGACGGCGCATCGCGTCCGAGATGACGGAGAGGTCCTCGACGCGCACCGAGAGCTGGTCGGTGGCGTGCAGGCCGTGCTCCACCGCCAGGTCGTCGAGGAGGTCGAGCAGGGTGCGGCCCTGCTCCTTGAGCACCGAGGCCAGCTCGGTGATCAGCAGCGCCGCGGTGATGCCGTCCTTGTCCCGGACGCCCTCGGGGTCCACGCAGTAGCCGAGGGCCTCCTCGTAGCCGTAGCGCAGGCCGTCCACGCGGGCGATCCACTTGAAGCCGGTCAGGGTCTCCTCGTACGGCAGCCCCGCCTTGTCGGCGATCCGGCCGAGCAGCGAGGAGGAGACGATCGACTCGGCGAAGGTGCCGGTGGCGCCGCGCCGGACCAGGTGGGCGGCGAGGAGCGCGCCGACCTCGTCGCCGCGCAGCATGCGCCAGTCGCCGCCGTCCCTGACGGCCACCGCGCAGCGGTCGGCGTCGGGGTCGTTGGCGATGACGAGGTCCGGGTCGGCGGCGCGGGCCCGCGCGAACGCCAGGTCCATCGCGCCCGGCTCCTCCGGGTTCGGGAAGGCGACCGTGGGGAAGTCCGGGTCCGGCTCGGCCTGCTCGGCGACCAGCACCGGCTCGGGGAAACCGGCCCGGGCGAAGGCCGCCACCAGGACGTCCCGGCCGACGCCGTGCATGGCCGTGTAGACCGTGCGGGCGGTGCGCGGGGAACCGGCGGCCAGGACGGCGTCGGTACGGGCCAGATAGGCGTCGAGGACCGCGTCGTCCAGGGTCTCCCAGCCGGACTCGGGCCGGGGCACGTCGTGCAGCGAGGCGATCGCGTCGATCTCGGCCGCGATCCCCGCGTCCGCCGGCGGGACGATCTGGGAGCCGTCGCCGAGGTACACCTTGTAGCCGTTGTCCCGGGGCGGGTTGTGGCTGGCGGTGACCTCGACGCCGGCCACCGCGCCCAGGTGCCGGACGGCGAAGGCCAGGACGGGGGTCGGGAGCGGGCGGGGGAGCACGGCGGCACGCAGGCCGGCGCCGGTCATGACGGCGGCGGTGTCCCGGGCGAAGTCGGCGGACTTGTGACGGGCGTCGTAGCCGATGACGACGAGCCCGGCGTCCGCGCCCCCGTGCGGGGTGCCGTTCTTCTTCAGGTACGCGGCCAGACCGGCGGCGGCGCGGATGACGACGCCCCGGTTCATGCGCATCGGGCCCGCGCCGAGCTCGCCCCGCAGGCCGGCGGTGCCGAACTGGAGCGTGCCGCCGAACCGGGCGGACAGCTCCGCCGTGTCACCGGCGGAGATCAGCTTGGCCAGTTCCTCGCGGGTCTCCGGGTCAGGGTCCTCGGCGAGCCAGGTCTCGGCCCTGCTGATGAGATCGTCGTGCACCTTGGGATCAACCTCTCCTAGTCTCCGCTGAGGGCCACGCCCCCAGACCCCCGTTCGGCCCGCCGGTCCACGAGACGGGCGGGCGCACCGGGCCGCCTACAGCTTGCCCAGCACCTGGCCCAGCAGCTCGCCCATGCGCGCCGCCGAGTCGCGGCCCGCCTGGAGGACCTCCTCGTGGTTGAGGGGCTCGCCGGTCATGCCCGCCGCGAGGTTGGTCACCAGGGAGATGCCCAGCACCTCGGCGCCGGCCTCGCGGGCGGCGATCGCCTCCAGCACCGTGGACATGCCGACCAGGTCGGCGCCGATGACACGGGCCATGCGGATCTCGGCCGGGGTCTCGTAGTGCGGGCCGGGGAACTGCGCGTAGACGCCCTCCTCCAGGGAGGGGTCGATCTCCTTGCACAGGGCGCGCAGGCGCGGCGAGTACAGGTCCGTCAGGTCGACGAAGTTGGCGCCGACGATCGGGGAGGTCGCCGTCAGGTTGATGTGGTCGCTGATCAGCACCGGCTGGCCGGGGCGCATGCCCTGGCGCAGGCCGCCGCAGCCGTTGGTCAGCACGACCGTCTTGCAGCCGGCCGCCACGGCGGTCCGGACGCCGTGCGCGACGGCGGCGACGCCGCGGCCCTCGTAGTAGTGCGTGCGGCCCAGGAAGACCAGGGCGCGCTTGTCACCGAAGGAGTACGAGCGGACCTTGCCGCCGTGTCCCTCGACCACCGGCGGCGGGAAGCCGGGCAGCTCGGTGACCTGGAACTCGGCGTCGGGTGCGCCCAGGGCGTCGACGGCCGGAGCCCAGCCGGAGCCCATCACGAGGGCGACGTCGTGGGTCTCGGCGCCGGTCAGTTCGCGCAGGCGCGCGGCGGCGGCGTCGGCGGCGGCGTAGGGGTCGCCCTGGATGTCGTCCGGAAGAAGAGATGCGTTCACGCCGACGAGGGTAGCCGGTCTTCGCCTACGCGCGTAGACCCCAGAGTGCACGGGTTGGCGATCGTTGTCTTGTCGTTTCCGACGACCGCCCCGCCCGGCGCCCCTCAGCAGGGCCGCTTGCGCAGCTCCATCACGTAGTCGTGGGGTGCCCCGGCGGACTCGGCGGCGTCCGCGACCTCGCCCAGGTAGCGGGCCGAGGGCAGGCCGCCCTCGTAGGCGTTGAGGACGTACGTCCAGGCCGGCTCCTCGCCCTCCAGGGTGTGCACCCGCACCCGCGCGCGCCGGTAGATGCCGAGGCCGACGCCCTCCCACCGGTCCAGGGACTCCTCGTCCATGGGCGCGATGTCGTACAGGCCGACGAAGACCTGCTCCCCGGGCGCCTCGACGATCGTCGCCAGCGCGCCCTCCCAGCCGAGCTGCTCGCCGCCGAAGGTCAGCCGCCAGCCGTTCAGCCAGCCGATGGCGCGCAGCGGCGAGTGCGGGGCGCGGCGGGACATCAGGCGCGCGTCGAGGTTGCCGGCGTAGGCGGCATAGAGCGACATGGGGAGAGGGTACGGCAGCGGCGGCGGGCGCCCTCCGGGTCCCGGCGCCCGCCCGCCCGCCGCCCCCCGGGCAGTAGCACCTTGAAGCGTGCGGGACAATGGGGTACGTGACTCGGATCGTGATCATCGGTGGCGGACCCGGCGGATACGAGGCGGCCCTGGTGGCCGCCCAGCTCGGCGCGGAGGTGACCGTCGTCGACTGCGACGGTCTGGGCGGAGCGTCGGTGCTGACCGACTGCGTGCCGTCGAAGACCCTTATCGCTACGGCCGAGGTGATGACCACCTTCGACTCCTCCTACGAGGAGCTGGGGATCATCGTCGCGGACGACACCCCGCCGCTGGAGCAGGCGGCCCGGGTGGTCGGCGTGGACCTGGGCAAGGTCAACCGACGGGTGAAGCGGCTCGCGCTCGCGCAGTCGCACGACATCACCGCCTCGGTCACCCGCGCGGGCGCCCGGGTCATGCGCGGCCGCGGCCGGCTGGACGGCATGCAGGCCCTCGACGGCTCCCGCAAGGTCGTCGTCACCTCGGCCGACGGCAGCGAGGAGACCCTCACCGCCGACGCCGTCCTCCTCGCCACCGGCGGCCACCCGCGCGAGCTGCCCGACGCCCAGCCCGACGGCGAGCGCATCCTCAACTGGACCCAGGTCTACGACCTCACCGAGCTGCCGGAAGAGCTGATCGTGGTCGGCTCCGGCGTCACCGGCGCCGAGTTCGCCGGCGCCTACCAGGCGCTGGGCTCCAAGGTCACCCTCGTCTCCTCCCGCGACCGGGTGCTGCCGGGCGAGGACCCGGACGCCGCCGCCGTGCTGGAGGACGTCTTCCGGCGCCGCGGCATGAACGTCATGGCCCGCTCCCGGGCGCAGTCCGCCAAGCGCGTCGGCGACCGGGTCGAGGTGACGCTGGCCGACGGGCGCGTCATCACCGGCTCGCACTGCCTCATGGCCGTCGGCGCCATCCCGAACAGCGCCGGGCTCGGCCTGGAGGAGGCCGGCGTCAAGGTGCGCGAGTCCGGGCACATCTGGACCGACAAGGTGTCCCGGACGACCGCCCCGGGCGTGTACGCGGCCGGCGACGTCACCGGCGTCTTCGCCCTCGCCTCGGTGGCGGCGATGCAGGGACGTATCGCCATGTACCACTTCCTCGGCGACGCGGTGGCCCCGCTGAACCTGAAGACCGTCTCCTCCAACGTCTTCACCGACCCCGAGATCGCCACCGTCGGCTACAGCCAGGCGGACGTCGACGCGGGCAAGATCGACGCCCGGGTGGTGAAGCTGCCCCTGCTCCGCAACCCGCGCGCCAAGATGCAGGGCATCCGGGACGGCTTCGTGAAGATCTTCTGCCGGCCGGGCACGGGCATCGTCGTGGGCGGTGTGGTGGTCGCGCCGCGCGCCTCGGAACTCATCCACCCGATCTCGATCGCCGTCGACAACAATCTGACGGTCGAGCAGATCGCGAACGCCTTCACGGTGTACCCGTCCCTGTCGGGGTCGATCGCCGAGGTGGCACGGCAGTTGCACACGCGTAAGGCCGGCGTCGAGGCCTGACCCCGGGAGCCCGACTTCCCGCTGGTCACAGGGAGTTGTCGAGCATGCGTGCGGCATAGGCGGGGAGACTAGGCCTTATACCACTCCCCGCCCTGCCCTGCGAACAACTTCTGTTATTCGGCGCAAACTGCTGAAACCAGACGGTCGTTGGGGTTACTGTCAGTTTCGTGTTCGCTGCAGAACGTCGCCAATTGATCCTCGAAATGGTGCGAGCGAACGGGGCCGTGTCGCTCCGTGAACTCGCCCGCGTCGTCCAGACCTCCGAAGTGACCGTACGGCGGGACGTGCGCGCACTGGAGGCAGAAGGACTCCTCGACCGCCGGCACGGCGGTGCGGTACTGCCGGGCGGGTTCACGCGGGAGTCCGGCTTTCCGCAGAAATCCCATCTCGCGACCGCCGAGAAGACGGCCATCGCCGACCTCGCCGCGGGCCTCGTCGAAGAAGGCGAGGCCATCGTGGTCGGGGCGGGTACCACCACGCAGGAGCTGGCACGCCGGCTCGCGCGGGTGCCCGGGCTGACCGTCGTCACCAACTCCCTGCTGGTGGCCCAGGCGCTGGCCCATGCCAACCGGGTGGAGGTCGTGATGACCGGCGGCACCCTGCGCGGCTCCAACTACGCGCTGGTCGGCTCCGGCGCCGAGCAGTCCCTGCAGGGGCTGAGAGTGTCCAAGGCCTTCCTCTCGGGCAGCGGTCTGACCGCGGAGCGGGGCCTGTCCACGTCCAACATGCTCTCGGCGTCCGTCGACCGCGCCCTGGTGCAGGCCGCCGCCGAGGTGGTGGTCCTCGCCGACCACACCAAGCTGGGCACGGACACGATGTTCCAGACCGTGCCGACCGACGTCATCACCCGGCTGGTCACCGACGAGCCGCCCCCGCACGACGACCGCGCCGGCACCGAGCTCCAGGCGCTCGCGGACCAGGGGGTGCAGATCGCCGTGGCCGGGGCGAGCAGCCCTCCGGGGGGTGAGCAGGTCCCGGCACGGCGTCCGCTGCCGGGGCCGCGACGGGGTCAGGGCGGACTGCGCGGGATGCTGGGCGAGCAGCCGGCCGGGGTAGAGCGGGGGCGCGTCGCCGATCTGCGGCGGCGTTAGCCGGGACGGCTGCCGCGCCGGGCCGGACAAGGCGAACGCCCGGCAGACGATGCGTCCACCGGGCGTCGCGGGAGTGTCTCGCGGTCAGTCCTTGATCTCGCAGATCGCCGCGCCCGACGTGACCGACGCGCCGACCTCGAAGTTGAGGCCCTTGATGGTGCCCGCCTTGTGGGCGTTGAGGGGCTGCTCCATCTTCATGGCCTCCAGGACGACGACCAGGTCGCCCTCCTTGACCTCCTGGCCCTCCTCCACGGCGACCTTCACGATGGTGCCCTGCATCGGGGACGCCAGGGTGTCACCGGAGGCCACCGGACCGGACTTCTTGGCCGCGCGCCGCTTCGGCTTGGCGCCCGCGGCGAGGCCGGTACGGGCCAGGGACATGCCGAGCGAGGACGGGAGGGAGACCTCCAGGCGTTTGCCGCCGACCTCGACGACGACCGTCTCGCGGCCCGTCTCCTCCTCCGCCTCGGCGTCGGCCGGGGCGGCGAAGGGCTTGATCTCGTTGACGAACTCGGTCTCGATCCACCGGGTGTGGACCTTGAACGGCTCGGTGGAGCCGGTCAGCTCCGGGGCGAACGCCGGGTCCCTGACCACCACGCGGTGGAACGGGATCGCGGTGGCCATGCCCTCGACCTGGAACTCCTCCAGGGCGCGGGAGGCCCGCTCCAGGGCCTCCTTGCGGGTGCGGCCGGTGACGACGAGCTTGGCGAGCAGCGAGTCCCAGGCGGGGCCGATGACGCTGCCGGACTCCACACCCGCGTCCAGCCGGACCCCCGGACCCGACGGCGGGGCGAAGGTCGTGACCGTGCCGGGAGCCGGGAGGAAGTTACGACCCGGGTCCTCGCCGTTGATCCGGAACTCGAACGAGTGTCCGCGCAGCTCCGGGTCGTCGTAACCCAGTTCCTCGCCGTCGGCGATGCGGAACATCTCGCGGACCAGGTCGATGCCGGCGACCTCCTCGGTCACCGGGTGCTCCACCTGGAGGCGGGTGTTCACCTCCAGGAAGGAGATCGTGCCGTCCTGGCCGACCAGGAACTCACAGGTCCCGGCGCCCTCGTAGCGGGCCTCCTTGAGGATGGCCTTGGAGGCGCGGTACAGCTCGGCCACCTGCTCGTCCGAGAGGAACGGCGCGGGGGCCTCCTCGACCAGCTTCTGATGGCGGCGCTGCAGCGAGCAGTCACGGGTGGAGACCACGACCACGTTGCCGTGCTTGTCGGCGAGGCACTGGGTCTCCACGTGACGCGGACGGTCCAGGTAGCGCTCGACGAAGCACTCGCCGCGGCCGAAGGCGGCGACCGCCTCGCGCACCGCGGAGTCGTACAGCTCCGGGACCTCTTCGAGGGTCCGGGCGACCTTCAGGCCGCGGCCACCGCCACCGAAGGCGGCCTTGATGGCGATCGGCAGGCCGTGCTCCTCGGCGAAGGCGACGACCTCCTCGGCACCGCTCACCGGGTCGGGCGTACCCGCCACCAGCGGGGCGCCGGCCCGCTGCGCGATGTGCCGGGCGGCGACCTTGTCACCCAGGTCGCGGATGGCCTGCGGCGGCGGGCCGATCCAGTTCAGGCCCGCGTCCAGGACCGCCTGGGCGAAGTCGGCGTTCTCCGAGAGGAAGCCGTAGCCCGGGTGGATGGCGTCCGCGCCCGACTCGCGGGCGGCGTTGAGCACCTTCTCGATGTCCAGATAGCTGGTCGCCGGGGTGTCACCGCCCAGGGCGAACGCCTCATCCGCGGCGCGGACATGCAGAGCGTCCCGGTCCGGGTCGGCGTAGACGGCCACGCTCGCGATCCCGGCGTCCCGGCAGGCCCGGGCCACGCGGACAGCGATTTCGCCACGGTTGGCGATGAGCACCTTGCGCACGATTGAGGCTCCCTCCTTGAAACAAGCCGAGTTTAGGGACTGCCGACACGGCACTACGACCCGTCCCCAATGGTGAGCTTCCCCACACGGAGCGTGATGCGGGGCTCGCCCGACCCGCGAAATCCCTTGTGCCGGCTCGGTACGCAGGACTCCTGCGGAAAACCCTAGCCCCGTCGTGTGGTCAAGGTCTCTGTGAGAGCGTGCCGCGGGCCACTCCGTTTCTTTGTCGAGTCCCTACGAATGGCCCAATGATTCTTTGCCGCCGACCGAACCCTTGTCCCCAGGTTTACCCGTTAGTAGCGTTCGCGATGACTCGAACGTACTTCAGGTAACAGCAGCTCGCTCGAGCTGCGGTCGAAGGTGGGTGGGGACCGGTGGTGCGCAGACCGGTGGCGTGGGTCGTGGCGGTCGTGCTCCTGACGGAGGCGTTCGTGATCGCCGCACTGAACTGGTTCCTCGGAGTGGTCGTGGACCGCCAGAAGATGTCCCTGGCCGGACTCGACCCGGACGTCATGTCGACGTCGTCGAAGATCGGCGGTCTCGTCTTCGGCCTGTACTTCGCGCTGTGTGCCCTCGTGGCCGTGCTCGTCGCGATACGCAACCGGCCGCCCGCCGGCTTCGGCCGCATCCTGCTGATCAGCGTCGCGGTCGTGCACGGCCTGCTGGGCGCCTTCGCCTGGGGCCTGGTGGGCTGGACCGCCTTCGTGTTCATGGTGGTCGTGCTCGGCCTCGTCGTGCTGCTCCTGATGACGTACGACCGCGACGGCGGCCGCGAGCCGCAGGCCCCCGGCGGCGGCGCCGGGGACCAGGGCGGAGAGCCGCGGGCGGACGCCGAGCCGGCCGCGGACCCGGCCGGCGCGGCGCGGTCGCACGGCGGTGCCGACGGACCGCAGGACGGGGACGAGGAGCCGCAGGACTCCGTCCCCGCCCAGGTCACTCAGCCGGCGCCCACAACTCCGTGATGCCCACGCCCAGTTCGGCCAGCAGTCGGCGCACCAGGGGCAGGCTGATGCCGATCACGTTGCCGTGGTCGCCGTCGATGCCCTCGATGAACGGCGCCGAGCGGCCGTCCAGGGTGAACGCTCCCGCCACGTAGAGGGGTTCGCCGGAGGCCACGTACGCGGCGACCTCCTCGTCGCTGGGGTCGCCGAACCGGACGACGGTGGAGGCGGTCGCGGAGACGTGCCGCTCGGCGACCGTGTCCCAGACGCAGTGCCCCGTCTGGAGCACTCCGGCGCGCCCGCGCATCGCCTTCCAGCGGGCGGTGGCCTCCTCGGCGTCGGCGGGCTTGCCGAGCGCCCGCCCGTCCAGCTCCAGCACCGAGTCGCAGCCGATCACCAGGGCGCCCCGCACCTCCGGCTTCGCCGCCACCACGGAGGCCTTGGCCTCGGCGAGGGCGAGCGCCAGTTCGGCCGGGGTGGGCGCGCTGACGGCGTCCTCGTCGACCCCGCTGACGATCACCTCGGGGGCGAGGCCCGCCTGACGGAGCAGGCCGAGACGGGCGGGGGACTGGGAGGCGAGCACGAGTCGCCTGCGGGGCTTGGCAGTCATACGGCCAGGTTAGTCACGCGGCGTCGCCGGACTCACCTCAGACCGATCACGATCATCCCCAGCACCATCGCGAGGGCCAGGACGAGACCGAGCCGCCGCAGCATCTCCTGCATGTCGCGCAGTTCGTCGGGCGGCTCGTTCTCGGGGTCTGACCACAGCATGTCACCAGCGTGCGGCCTCGGCCGGGCGGGGCGCCTGAGTACCGGTACTCAAAAATCCGCGCCCCGCGCGGCGCGCCGCCGTGCCTCAGCTCGGCCAGTAGGTGCGGGTCCAGGACGCCGGGCCGGGGCGCGGGACACGGTGCCCCGCGATCCGGGACGGGTCCGACCAGGAGTCCCGGGGGCCGGGCGCGCCGGGCGGCGTCATGGCCGCCGCCGCGGCGCGGGCGCGGACCACCGCCAGGGCGGCGGCCAGCTCCTCCGGGGTCGGGTTGCCACGTACGACCTTGATGTTCATGAGCGCTCCAGGGTCCGCGGGCCTACAGGGGGATGTTGCCGTGCTTCTTCGGAGGCAGGGATTCCCGCTTGGTGCGCAGCTGACGCAGGCCGCGGACGATGTGGGCCCGGGTGTCGGACGGCATGATCACCGCGTCGATGTACCCGCGCTCGGCCGCCACGTAGGGGTTGAGCAGGGCGTCCTCGTACTCCTGGATCAGCCGGGCGCGGACGGCCTCCAGGTCCTCGCCGTTCGCCCCGGCCTCCGCGAGGGTGCGGCGGTGCAGGATGTTGACCGCGCCCTGGGCGCCCATCACGGCGATCTGGGCGGTCGGCCACGCCAGGTTCAGGTCGGCGCCCAGGTGCTTGGAGCCCATGACGTCGTAGGCACCGCCGAAGGCCTTGCGGGTGATCACCGTGATCAGCGGGACCGTGGCCTCCGCGTACGCGAAGATCAGCTTGGCGCCGCGGCGGATGATGCCGGTGTGCTCCTGGTCGACGCCCGGCAGGAAGCCCGGCACGTCCACGAAGGTGAGCACCGGGACGTTGAAGGCGTCGCAGGTGCGCACGAAGCGGGCGGCCTTCTCCGACGCGTCGATGTCGAGGCAGCCGGCGAACTGCATCGGCTGGTTGGCGACAATGCCCACCGGGTGGCCCTCGACCCGGCCGAAACCGGTCACGATGTTCGGCGCGAAAAGAGCCTGCGTCTCGAAGAACTCGGCGTCGTCCAGGACGTGTTCGACCACCGTGCGGATGTCGTACGGCTGGTTCGCGCTGTCCGGCACGAGCGTGTCCAGCTCGCGGTCCTCGTCGGTGAGGGCGAGGTCCGCCTCCTCCGCGAAGACCGGGGCCTCGGAGAGGTTGTTCGACGGCAGGTACGACAGCAGCTGCTTGACGTACTCGATGGCGTCCTTCTCGTCGCCCGCCATGTGGTGGGCCACGCCGGAGGTCGCGTTGTGCGTGCGGGCGCCGCCCAGCTCCTCGAAGCCGACGTCCTCGCCGGTGACGGTCTTGATGACGTCCGGGCCGGTGATGAACATGTGCGAGGTCTGGTCGACCATCACCGTGAAGTCGGTGATGGCCGGCGAGTAGACCGCGCCGCCCGCGCAGGGGCCGACGACCAGGCTGATCTGCGGGATGACGCCCGAAGCGTGCGTGTTGCGGCGGAAGATCTCGCCGTAGGCGCCCAGGGAGGCCACGCCTTCCTGGATGCGGGCGCCGCCGGAGTCGTTGATGCCGATGACCGGGCAGCCGGTCTTCAGCGCGAAGTCCATGACCTTGACGATCTTCTGGCCGTAGACCTCGCCGAGGGCACCGCCGAAGACGGTGAAGTCCTGCGAGAACACCGCGACCGGGCGGCCGTCGACCGTGCCGTAGCCGGTCACCACGCCGTCGCCGTACGGGCGGTTCTTCTCCAGGCCGAAGTTGGTGGAGCGGTGCTGGGCGAACTCGTCCAGCTCGACGAAGGAGTCCTCGTCGAGGAGGAGCTCGATCCGCTCACGGGCCGTCAGTTTGCCCTTGGCGTGCTGCTTCTCGACGGCGCGCTCCGAGCCGGCATGCGTCGCCTCGTGGATGCGGCGCTGCAGATCCGCGAGTTTGCCCGCGGTCGTGTGAATGTCGATCTCTTGGCGCTCTTCCGGCTCGGACATCGGGATCGCGGCTCCCTGCCTGCTCAAAAGGGGGGACGGTTACTCATCCGTAGCGTAGTGGTGCGTCTCCGTGTCGGCAGTGCGGCGTTTCCCACACCTAGGGTGACTTGCATGACGCCGCACAATGCATCAGACGACAGCCGCTGGTCCGACCTCGACCGTCCGCCCCTGAACGCCTCGGCGCTGCGGCGCGGGCTGGTCCGGGAGGGCGGACTGTGGTCCGGGGTCGAGCTGGTCCAGCGCACCGGGTCCACCAATTCCGATCTGGTCGCCAAGGCCGTGGCCGGCACGGTGGGCGAGGGGGCGGTGCTGGTCGCCGAGGAGCAGACGGCCGGGCGGGGGCGGCTGGACCGGCAGTGGACCGCGCCGGCGCGCTCCGGTCTGTTCTTCTCCGTGCTGCTGCGGCCCGTGGAGGTGCCGGTGGCCCGCTGGGGGTGGCTGCCGCTGCTCACCGGTGTGGCGGTGGCGACCGGGCTGTCCCGGGCCGCGGGCGTGGACACGGCCCTCAAATGGCCCAACGACCTGCTGGTGAAGGTCGGGGGTGAGGAGCGCAAGGCCGGGGGGATCCTCGCGGAGCGGGCCGGGGACGGCGGGGTGGTCGTCGGGGTGGGGCTCAACGTGACGTTGCGGGCGTCAGAGCTGCCGGTACCGACGGCGGGGTCGCTGGTGCTGGCCGGGGCGGTGACCACGGACCGGGATCCGCTGCTGCGGGCCGTGCTGCGGTCGCTGGAGGAGTGGTACGGGCGGTGGCGGGACGCGGGGGGTGATCCTGCGCGCAGCGGGCTGCAGGAGACGTACGCGGCGGGGTGCGCGACGCTGGGGCGGGCTGTGCGGGCGGAGCTGCCGGGGGAGCGGTCGATCGTCGGCG
Source organism: Streptomyces sp. WI03-4A (assembly GCF_033792105.1). Classification (NCBI taxonomy): domain Bacteria; kingdom Bacillati; phylum Actinomycetota; class Actinomycetes; order Kitasatosporales; family Streptomycetaceae; genus Streptomyces; species Streptomyces sp. WI03-4A. Next base: position 53,514 of record NZ_JARAUO010000015.1, on the reverse strand, counting down.
AGGCGGTGGCGGTGGACGGGGACGGGCGGTTGGTCATCGCGACGGGGGAGGGGGTGCAGGAGCCTGTGGGGGCGGGGGACATCGTGCATCTGCGGCCTGCTTGAGCCGGCCTGCGGCGCGCTCGGGGCTGGGGCGCTGTGGTGCCTGTGCGGGTGGGTGGCGGGGTGGCTGTGGTGCCTGTGCGGGTGGGTGGCGGGGTGGCTGTGGTGCCTGTGCGGGTGGGTGGCGGGGTGCCTGCGGCGCCGCTGCGGCTTTGTGGGGGTGGCCGTAGCGCCCAGTGTGGTTCTGGGGTCGGGGGCGCGGCGGGGGGTGTCCGTCCTCGGAACGGCGCGGAATCGGCCGGCTGTGACGGCACCCGAGTTGACGCGCCAACCGCTGCGGGCGGACACCCCCCGCCACACCCCCTGCCCGCCGTACGCGCCCGCGGCACCGCTCCGGCCACCTTCGACCCACCGGCACGGCAGCCCACCCAGGGGCGCGAGCACCCATGGTCATGGCCCGGCTTCGATCCGACGGGTACGAGCAGTCCGCCCAGGGGCGCGGGGAACTGCGCGACCGGCCACGACGGTGGCACGGGCGGCGGGTGTGGGATCGGTGGGGCAAGGTGGGGCTGTGGGAAGTGGGACGGGTAAACCCACGGAGTGAGCTGGCGCACACCTGCCGTAGAGTTGAGGCCGGTCGATACCTGACCGTGACAGATCGGAAGGGCAGCACGCGTGACCGTCGACGACACGGGCTCCGGCGCGGACGCGGACGGCCGGGAGGACCCCTACGCCGCCGACTCCGGCGAGGATCCGCTTGCCCTGCGTCTCGAGCAGCTCATCCTGGGCGCCGAGCGGCGCTACACGCCTTTTCAGGCGGCCCGTAGCGCGGGTGTCTCCATGGAGCTGGCGTCACGGTTCTGGCGGGCCATGGGCTTCGCCGACATCGGGCAGGCCAGGGCACTCACCGAGGCCGACGTGCTGGCGCTGCGGCGGCTGGCCGGTCTGGTCGAGGCGGGGCTGCTGAGCGAGGCCATGGCGGTGCAGGTGGCCCGGTCCACCGGGCAGACCACCGCCCGGTTGGCCGAGTGGCAGATCGATTCCTTCCTCGAGGGGCTGACCGAGCCGCCGGAGCCGGGCATGACCCGCACCGAGGTGACCTATCCGATCGTCGAGCTGCTGCTGCCCGAGCTGGAGGAGTTCCTGGTCTACGTCTGGCGCCGGCAGCTCGCCGCCTCGGCGGGCCGGGTGGTGCAGACGGCCGACGACGAGGAGATGGTCGACCGGCGGCTCGCGGTCGGCTTCGCCGATCTGGTGGGGTTCACCCGGCTGACCCGCCGGATGGAGGAGGAGGAGCTCGGCGAGCTGGTCGAGGCCTTCGAGACCACCGCCGCCGACCTGGTCGCGGCGCGCGGCGGCCGGCTCATCAAGACTCTCGGCGACGAGGTGCTGTACGCCGCCGACGACGCGGGCACGGCCGCGGACATCGCGCTGCGGCTCGTCGAGACGATGTCCAACGACGAGACCATGCCGGAGCTGCGCGTGGGCATGGCCTTCGGCACGGTGACCACCCGGATGGGCGATGTCTTCGGCACCACGGTCAACCTCGCCTCCCGGCTGACCTCCATAGCGCCGCGCGACGCCGTGCTGGTGGACAGCGCCTTCGCCGAGGAGCTGATCCGCACGGGCGAGGCTCCCGCCTCGGAGGCGGAGGCCGCCGAGGCCGCCGCCGCGGCGGAGAAGGAGGGCGAGGAGCCGCCGGTGTACCGCTTCGCGCTCCAGCCGATGTGGCAGCGGCCGGTCCGTGGCCTCGGCGTCGTCGAGCCCTGGCTGCTCAGCCGCCGCGACAGCCGGCCCTGACTCACCGCCCGGGCAGATCAGGCAGGTCCACGCACAGGCCGATCACCGGCAGGCACGCCTCGCCGCCGCCCGGCGCCGACGGGCCGGTCGCCGTGGCGCTCGGGCTCGGGCTCGGGAGCGGTGCGGGCGGCGCCGGGGTGTGGGCCGGCGCCGAGGTGTGGGCCGGTGGTGCCGCGGTGGCCGTGGGGCGCGGGGCGAACGTGCGCGCCGGGGCCGGCGCGCCGGTGCTGCCGGGCAAGGTCGTGGGGGTCGCGGCGGGCGCGGGGGTGAGTGCGCCGGAGGGTGTCGGGCCCGCGCGCAGGACCGAGGTGTCCGAGGTCGGTGTCGTGGGGCGCGCGTGGTGGCCGGCCGGTGTCGCCGCCGCGGTCGTGGCCGCGGTCGGGTCGAGGCGGGGCTCCGCCTCCGCGGTGCCCGGCGCGCCGACACCGGAGTCGGGGGCGGCGCGCACCAGGCTGAGGACGCCCGCGGCGATCGCCAGGCCGCCGGCGGCGAGCAGCACCTTGCGCGGGTGGGGCTTGCGGTGCCGGCCCCGGGCGGCGGCGTGCGGTCCCTGGTGCCGGTCCGAGTGTGCGCGTATCGGTCTCATGACGTTTCCTCCCCGCCGTGGCGGAGCGCACGCTATGCGCTCCTGTGGGCGGTGTGAGGTGAGACGGCCGGGATGTCACTCGAACGGGTGTAGGACCGCCGGCGGGGCCGGCTCTTTCCCGGGGCGGGGTCCGGCTGCGATGATCGGGCCGTCAGTGAGTTAACCCGCGTTAACCGGAGGGTGTCATGAGCGAGGAGCGGTTCGGGGAGTTCGTGCTGGTGCGGCGGCACGGGCACGTGGCGGAGCTGGTGCTGGACCGGCCCAAGGCCATGAACGCCGTCTCCACGGAGATGGCCCGCTCCGTCGCCGCCGCCTGTACGGCGCTCGGCGCCGACCGGGACGCGCGCGTGGTCGTCCTGACGTCGTCCCACGAGCGGGCGTTCTGCGTGGGCGCCGACCTGAAGGAGCGGAACTCGTTCAGCGACGCGGACCTGGTGCGGCAGCGGCCGGTGGCCCGCGGGGCGTACACCGGGGTGCTGGAGCTGCCCATGCCGACGATCGCGGCCGTGCACGGCTTCGCCCTGGGCGGCGGTTTCGAGCTGGCCCTGTCCTGCGACCTGATCGTGGCGGACCGCACGGCCGTGGTGGGGCTGCCGGAGGTGTCCGTCGGCGTGATCCCCGGCGGCGGCGGCACCCAGCTGCTGCCGCGGCGGGTCGGGGCGGCCCGCGCGGCCGAGCTGATCTTCTCGGCGCGGCGCCTGGAGGCGGCCGAGGCCGCGGAGCTCGGCTTGGTGGACCAGCTCGTCGAGGTGGGACAGGACCGCGAGGAGGCGCTGGCGCTCGCGGCGCGGATCGCCGGGAACTCGCCGGTCGGCCTGCGGGCCGCGAAGCGGGCGCTGCGGCTGGGGCACGGGCTCGATCTGCGGGCCGGCCTGGAGGTCGAGGACGCGGCGTGGCGCTCGGTGGCGTTCTCCGGGGATCGGGCGGAGGGCGTGGCGGCGTTCAACGAGAAGCGCCGGCCCGAGTGGCCCGGTGAGTGACCCTCGGTCACCGCGGACGAAACATCGGCCGTGCAGCTCCACCTGATCGCCCCATTGACATCCCGAATGTCCTTGTTTCTTCCTAACCTGGGGTGATGGGTGAGGACAAGCGGCTCGCCGCCGTGGTGGCGCTGGCTCAGGGGATGGCGGCTGCGCGCACTCCGCACGAGTCGTGGCGGGCCGCCGCCCTCGGCGCGTGCCGGGCGCTGGACGGCAACTTCGCCGCGCTGTCGGTGTGGGAGCGGGAACTGGGGCGGCTGCGGGTGCTCGTGAACGTCGGGGAGCGCCGCCCCGACGAGGAGGAGTTCCCGGAGGCCGAGTCCTATCCGGTGCACCAGTTCCCGGAGATCACCGAGTTCCTGCACGAGCGGTGGGCGGGCGGCGGCGGCCCGAACGCGTGGGTGGAGACCGCCGAGGGCACGGCGGCCGGCACCCCCGGCTACTTCCACCAGCGGGTCGCCGCGCTGCGCCGCAGGGGCCGCGGCTGCTGTGTCGTCGCGCCGGTCGTGCTGCACGGCCGGGCCTGGGGCGAGCTGTACGTGGCCCGCGCGGTCGCGGTGCCGGTGTTCGGGCGGCCGGACGCCGACTTCGCCACGGTCCTGGCCGCCGTCGTCGCGGCCGGGCTCGCGCAGACCGAGCGGCTGGAGGAGGCCCACCGGCTCGCCTTCACGGACGCCCTCACCGGACTGGCCAACCGCCGCGCGGTGGACGTGCGCCTGGAGGAGGCCGTCGAGCGGCACCGCACCGACGGCGTGGTCGTCAGTCTCGTCGTCTGCGACCTCAACGGGCTCAAGCGGGTCAACGACACCCTCGGGCACGCCGTCGGCGACCGGCTGCTGGAGCGGTTCGGGTCCGTGCTGTCGCTGTGCGGGGCGATGGTGCCGGGCGCGCTGGCGGCCCGGCTCGGCGGCGACGAGTTCTGCCTGCTGGCCGTGGGGCCGCCCGCCGACGACGTGGTCAAGGCGGCCGACGAGCTGTGCCACCGGGCGGCGGAGCTGGAACTGGGGGAAGGGGTGGCCTGCGGGCTGGCCTCGACCGAGGACGCGATCGGGACCGTGCGCTCGGCGCGCAGGCTCTTCCGGCTGGCCGACGCCGCGCAGTACCGGGCCAAGGCCATGCGTGCCGACCGGCCGGTGGTGGCCGGCCGGGAGGGGCCGGACGACCCCGTCGTACGCCTCGCCGACGAACCTCCGGCCGAGCGGGCCGGTCCGGGCGAGCGGCGGCGCTTCCGCGGTCGCCGGCCGTGAACGCGCCCCGGGTGCCGCCGTGACGTGAAGCACAGGGATCGGTAAGGGTCACTCCGGTTCCCCACTAGTGACATCAACGCATTCAATGCGTACGCTCCTGAATATGGATATGCACACTGTGGTGGTGGGGACGTCCGGTGTCACGGCGTCCGACGTTCTCGCCGTGGCGCGCGGCGGTGCCCGCATCGAGCTCTCGCAGGAAGCGGTGGCGGCCCTCGCGGCGGCACGCGAGATCGTGGACGCGCTGGCGGCCAAGCCGGACCCGGTCTACGGCGTCTCCACCGGCTTCGGCGCCCTGGCGACCCGGCACATCAGCCAGGAACTGCGCGCCCAGCTGCAGCGCAACATCGTCCGCTCGCACGCCGCCGGCATGGGCCCGCGGGTCGAGCGCGAGGTCGTACGGGCCCTGATGTTCCTGCGCCTGAAGACCGTCTGCTCCGGCCACACCGGAGTCCGGCCCGAGGTCGCGCAGACCATGGCCGACGTGCTCAACGCCGGGATCACCCCGGTCGTGCACGAGTACGGCTCCCTCGGCTGCTCCGGCGACCTGGCCCCGCTCTCCCACTGCGCCCTCACGCTCATGGGCGAGGGGGACGCCGAAGGCCCCGACGGCGTCGTGCGGCCCGCCGGCGACCTGCTCGCCGAACACGGCATCCAGCCCGTCGAACTGCGCGAGAAGGAGGGCCTCGCCCTGCTGAACGGCACCGACGGCATGCTCGGCATGCTGGTCATGGCCCTCGCCGACCTCGACACCCTCTACAAGTCCGCCGACGTCACCGCCGCCCTCAGCCTGGAGGCGCTGCTCGGCACGGACAAGGTGCTCGCGCCCGAGCTGCACGCCATCCGGCCGCACCCGGGCCAGGGCGCCTCCGCCGCCAACATGCTGGCCGTGCTGGAGGGTTCGCAGCTCACCGGCCACCACCAGGACGACGCCCCGCGCGTGCAGGACGCCTACTCGGTGCGCTGCGCCCCGCAGGTCGCCGGCGCCGGGCGCGACACCATGGCGCACGCCCGCCTGGTCGCCGAGCGCGAGCTGGCCTCCGCGGTCGACAACCCCGTCGTGCTGCCCGACGGCCGGGTCGAGTCCAACGGCAACTTCCACGGCGCCCCCGTGGCCTACGTGCTGGACTTCCTCGCCATCGCCGCCGCCGACCTCGGCTCCATCGCCGAGCGCCGCACCGACCGGCTGCTGGACAAGAACCGCAGCCACGGCCTGCCGCCGTTCCTCGCCGACGACGCCGGCGTGGACTCCGGCCTGATGATCGCCCAGTACACGCAGGCCGCCCTGGTCAGCGAGATGAAGCGGCTCGCCGTGCCGGCCTCCGCCGACTCCATCCCGTCCTCCGCGATGCAGGAGGACCACGTGTCCATGGGCTGGTCGGCCGCGCGCAAGCTGCGCACCGCGATCGACAACCTCACCCGGATCATCGCCGTCGAGCTGTACGCCGCCACCCGCGGCATCGAGCTGCGCGAGGGCCTGACCCCGGCGCCCGCCTCGCGGGCCGTGATCGAGGCCGTGCGCGCCGCGGGTGTGCAGGGCCCGGGCCCGGACCGGTTCCTGGCGCCCGACCTGGCCGCCGCCGACGCCTTCGTGCGCGGGGGCCACGTGGTCACCGCCGTGGAGGCGGTCACCGGACCGCTGCGCTGACGGCGGACGCGACGCACGACGCACACGAAGGGCCCCGCCGCAGACGGCGGGGCCCTTCGCCGCGTCACTTCAGCTTGGCCGCCTGCGCCTTGATGACCGGGGCCGACACCGTGTAGGCCTTCTTGCTCATCATCGCGCCGATGTTGACCGTGGTGTACGTGGCGAGGGTGTTGCCGTGGCGTACGACCTCGGCGTGCAGCGGCATGGCGCCTTCCTTGCCCGAGTCGTTGGTCGCTGTGAACGCCACCGACTCCTCACCCGTGCCGGAGGACTTCTCCTCGGTCACCTTGGTGAACTTGCCCTTCTCGCCGTCCTGCACGCCGGAGAAGCCGCCCGCGCAGGCCTTGACGGCGTCGGAGACCGACTTCAGGCCCGCCTCGGCGCCGTCACCGTCGTACGAGGCCAGGGTGACCACGGTGACGTCCAGGTCCATGGACTTGCCGAGCGCGTCCTCGAACTTGCCGTCGGCCAGGTCGTCCAGGGAGGTGGCGTCGTCGGTGGGGTCCTTCTTGTCCTCCGTGGCCATGCGGCTGGTGTGCGCCGCCGGGTCACCGGGGGCGATGCCGGTCAGCGCCCGGAGCACCGGCTCGCACCGGGAGTCCTCCGCCTTGACCTTGTCCTTGGAGGGGATGCCGCCCTTGACGGAGCCGACCTTGAAGCCGGGCACCTCGCCCTTGGCGATGATCCGCTGCGTCAGTTCCGCGGCGCTCAGCGCCTTCGCGGCCGGCTTTCCGTCCGTGCCGCCCGTGCCGTCCCCGGAGTCGCCGGAACCCTCGCCGGAACAGCCCGTGATGAGGGCGAGCGACAGCGCTCCCACAGCAGCGGTGGCGCACAGTCGCACACCCGATGATCTCTTCATGGGCGGACTATGCGTTCTCTGTCAACAGATCGTCAAGCGAGATTAAAACCCGAGGCGTTCCCGCCGCACCGAATACACCACGAATCCGGCGCCGACGGCGAGGAAGGCGCTTCCGCCGATGACGTACGGGGTGGTGTCGAAGCTGCCGGTGTCCGCGAGCCGGGTGCCGCCGCCGGAGGTGTCCGTGCCGTCGGCACTGTCCGTGCCGCTGATGGACGCCGCCTCGGATATCGCCTTCGCCTGCTGTGTGACCTGCGACGTCGTGCTCGTGACCGTCGTCGCTCTCGCGGTGTCGTCCTGGGACGCGTTGGCGGACGGGACGAACCACAGGGCGCACAGCAGGGTCCCCGCGGCGGTGGCGGTCAGCAACGGGCGGCGAGCGGATGACACGGAATATCGATCCCCTTGTGACGCTGGCGAATTGGCCGTGTGGGGCGATGTTAGTGAAAGTCGCGGGTCACGGGAAAGTCACGGGAGGTTTCGGCCGTACGCTCCCGTCATGAACACGGAAGAGACATCACGGTTTGTACGGCTTCGCGTGGAACTCGTCCTGGAAGTGCAGGGCGAGGACGAGCTGACCAAGGCCACGCTGAGCCGGCTGGCCGCCGACCCGGAACTGCCCCAGCAGGAGCGGGCGCATGCCGAGAGCGCTGTGACGGAAGACACCGCCGAGGCCCTCGCCTACCTCGTGGACCCGTTCGACCTGGTCAGCGAGGTGCCCGGAGTGGAGCTCCAGCAGGCCTCGTGGTCCTGCGAGCGGGTCGAGTACGACCCTGACTCGCCCGACTGGGACATGGACGAGGATGATGGGGAGGACGACGACGAAGAGGACGGCATCGGCTGAGCGTCCCGGGGCACCCAAGACCCCGGACGGCAACCGCCGTCCGGGGTTTCGTCATCTCAGGGGGACGCACGGACGACTTCCGTACCACCCGCCGCCGGCGGACGTGGTACGGCCCACACATGCCGGCCATGTGGCAAGGGGCGGAGCGCTCGTAGCGTTGGGGTTCTGAACGGGGACTCGGGGTTTTCCGCGATTTCAGCGACGATGGAGAAGCGTGTGATGACGGACAGTAAGCGGCGCAAGGGCCTGACGGTCGCGTCCGCACTGCTCGGTGGTGTGCTGGCACTCACCGGATGTTCGGGCGGCGGCGACGCCAAGGCCACGGACAGCGGTGACACCTCACAGGCCAAGGCCGACGAGGCGGCGGCCAAGAAATCCTCCGAGGCCCAGATCACGATCACGCCCAAGGACGGCTCCGACAACGCCTCCATCAACAACTCGGCCGCCGTCAGGGTCGCCAAGGGCACGCTCACCGGTGTGACGATGACCACAGCCGACGGCAAGGCGGTCGCGGGGGCGCTGTCCGCCGACAAGAAGAGCTGGAAGCCGACCGGGCAGCTGGAGCGCTCGACCACCTACAAGGTCGCCGCGGAGGCCAAGGACTCCGCCGGCCGGGTCGCCCACGAGAACGGCTCCTTCACGACCGTCTCCCCGGCCAACAGCTTCATAGGCAACTTCACGCCGGAGAACGGTTCCACCGTGGGCGTGGGCATGCCCGTGTCGATCAACTTCGACAAGGCGATCACCAACAAGGCCGCCGTCCAGAAGGGCATCACGGTCACCTCCAGCAGCGGCCAGGAGGTCGTCGGCCACTGGTTCAACGCCAACCGGATCGACTTCCGTCCGGAGGCGTACTGGAAGGAGAACTCCACCGTCACGCTGAAGCTGGACCTCGACGGCGTGCAGGGCGCCAGTGGTGTCTACGGTGTGCAGCAGAAGACGGTCACCTTCCACGTCGGCCGCAACCAGGTCTCCTACGTCGACGCCAAGACCAAGCAGATGAAGGTCACGCAGGACGGCAAGGTCGTCAAGACCATACCGATCTCCGCGGGCTCGCCGGAGAACAAGACGTACCAGGGCGTCATGGTGATGTCCGAGAAGTTCAAGGAGACGCGCATGAACGGCGCGACCGTGGGCTTCACCGACGACGACGGCAAGGGCGAGTACGACATCAAGGACGTGCCGCACGCCATCCGCCTGACCAACTCCGGCACCTTCCTGCACGGCAACTACTGGGCCGCGAAGTCCATCTTCGGCAGCGTCAACACCAGCCACGGCTGCGTGGGCCTGTCCGACACCAAGGGCGCGAAGGACACGAGCACGCCCGGCGCGTGGATGTACGACCACTCCCTGGTCGGTGACGTGGTGGTCATCAAGAACACCGGCGACAAGACCGTCGCCCCCGACAACGGTCTGAACGGGTGGAACCTGGACTGGGCGCAGTGGAAGGCCGGTTCGGCCGTCTGACAGCCCGTCCGCGAACGCTCCGGTGCCGCCCCCAGGGGCGGCACCGGTGTTTCCGGGGTGCGTCACAGCCTTCTCATGGTTCTTTTATGCCCGCCTTATCGAGTCATCAGGGTCCGTCCCTAGCTTGCGGGCATGTTCTTCACCTACCTGAGGCGCGAGCTGCGCCGCCGCAGAAAGGCGGCTCTCGTCGTCGCCTCCGGTCTCGCGCTGGGCATCGCGCTGGTCATCGTGGTCAACTCCGTGTCCAACGGCATGGGGAAGGCACAGGACAAGGTCCTCCAGTCGCTGTACGGACTGGGTACGGACATGACCGTCACCAAGGCCTCCACGCCGAGCGCGAGCGGCTCGCAGCGCCCGCGCTTCCGCTTCGACGCGCGCGGCGACGACGACACCCAGCAGAGCAGCGACCGGGTGATGGTGCAGGGCTTCACCACCCTGGGCTCCTCGACCGTCACGAAGGTCGCGGACCAGAAGGGCGTCTCCGCCGCCGTCGGCGGGCTGAGCCTCAACGTGCTGAAGGTCGACGGCCAGTTCACCCGCGGCCGGTTCCAGCAGAACGGCGACGGCGGCAGCGGTGGTGCGCCGGGCCGGGCCGGCGGCGGCTCGGGCGGGCAGCCGCGGGGCGAGGTCCGGGGCGGCGGCGCCGACTTCGACGTCAACCAGTACACCGTGTTCGGTACCGACGTCACGAGGACCGCGCTCGGCCCGCTGACCTCCTCCAGGATCACCAGTGGCCGTACCTTCAGGGCGACGGAGACGAACGCCGCGGTGGCCGTGGCCGACTCGGCCTACGCCGAGCAGAAGAAGTACAAGGTGGGCTCCACCGTCACCGTCAAGGGCGTCAAGTTCAAGGTGATCGGGATCGCCACCGCCGACAGCGGTGACTCCGCGGCCAACCTGTACGTCCCGCTCAAGCGCGCCCAGACGCTCGCGGACCAGAAGAACAAGGTCACCACGGTCTACGTCAAGGCGGCCGACTCCCAGCAGATCGACACCGTCAAGAGCGCGATCCAGAAGAACGTCTCCGGCACGACCGTCACCACCTCGTCCGACCTCGCCAAGACCGTCTCGGGCTCCCTGTCCACCGCCTCCTCCCTCGCGACCAAGGTCGGCACGTGGCTGTCCATCGCGGTGCTCGTGGCCGCGTTCCTGGTCGCCGGACTGCTCACCTCCTCCGCGGTGTCCCGCCGGGTGCGGGAGTTCGGCACGCTGAAGGCGCTGGGCTGGAAGTCCGGCCGGGTGACCCGCCAGGTGGTCGGCGAGGCCGTCGTCAACGGCCTGGTGGGCGGCGCGCTCGGCATCGCCCTGGGCCTCGCCGGCGCGTACGCCGTCACGGCCGTCAGCCCCAGCCTGCAGGCCCAGCTCGGCGGCGGCACCGGGGGCGGCGGCTTCGGCGGCGGTCCGGGCGGCGGCTTCGGCGGCGGCCCCGGCCGGCAGGCGGCGAGGACCGTGGAGGTCGCCCTGACGGCACCGGTCAGCGTCACGACGATCGTCCTGGCGGTGGGCCTCGCGGTGGCCGGCGGCCTGATCGCGGGCGCGTTCGGCGGCTGGCGCGCGTCCCGGCTGCGTCCGGCGGACGCCCTGCGCCGTGTCGAGTAGCGCGCGCGTGCCGACCCGACCCGAACCCCCTCCAGGAGCCACCATGTACGAACTGAAGAACGTCACCAAGCACTACACCCGAGGCAAGGACACCGTCCACGCCCTCGACGGCGTCGACCTCACCATCGGCGACGGCGACCGCCTGGTCATCCAGGGCCCCACCGGAGGCGGCAAGTCCACGCTGCTGCAGATGCTCGGCGGCCTCGACCGCCCCACCTCGGGCGAGGTCGTGCTGGACGGCACGGACCTGGCCAAGCTGTCCGAGGCCCGGCTGACCCGGGTCCGCAGCGAGAGCATCGGCTTCGTCTTCCAGTCCTTCAACCTCATCCCCACCCTCACCGCGCAGGAGAACGTCGAGACCGCGCTCGTACCGCTCGGCGTGAAGGTGCGCGAGCGGCGCGAACGGGCCGCGGAGGCGCTGCGGTCGGTGGGGCTCGGCGAGCGCCTGGCCCATCTGCCCTCCGAGATGTCCGGTGGGCAGCAGCAGCGCGTCGCCATCGCCCGCGCGCTCGTCAAGCAGCCGAAGGTGCTGCTCGCGGACGAGCCGACCGGCAACCTCGACGAGGGCATGCGCGACGAGATCATGGACGTCCTCGAACGCCTCTGGAAGGAGCACGGGCTGACGTTCCTCATGGTCACCCACGACTCGGCGATCGCGAAGAAGGCCCCGCGCGTGGCCACCATCCGCAAGGGGAAGATCACCGTGCGCGAGAACGCGGGCACCTGACGCCGCATAACACCGTTCGGACGGGCGGGACTTCCCGATTCTGTAACGGTGTCTGCCCCGCCGCGTAACAGTTGTGGGCAGCGCTTTCACACCCTCCTCTCAACTCTTGAGCCGTCTGATCACCCCCCGGCATACTTCGTCGTCCGGGGGGTTGGCGTACAGGTGTACGAGCTCTCCCTCGGTCGGGTGAACGGGGAATTCGCCCGATACCTCATCTCCAGGGGGAGATCTTGCGCAGACAAGTGAAAAGAGCAGCCGCGGCCACGGTGGCCACCGCCGCAGCCGTCGCCCTCGCAGCGGGTATGACCAGCCCGGCGTCGGCGAAGCCCGCGCAGCACGTCCAGGCCGCCGGCGCCTCACTGACCGCCAAGCACCACGTCACCCTGATCACCGGGGACCGGGTCGACCTCGACGCCAAGGGCCGCGTCGTCGGCCTGCGGCGGGCCAAGGGCCGGGAGAACATACCCGTCCAGGTCCGCAAGGCCCACGGCCACACGCTGGTCGTCCCGGCGGACGCGGCCCGCCTGGTCGCCTCCGGCAAACTGGACCAGCGCCTGTTCGACATCACCGAGCTGAACAAGGCCGCCACCCGCAAGGCCCAGAAGAACGGCCTGAAGGTCATCGTCGGCTACAGCGGCGCCGCCGCGGCCACCAGGACCGACGTCCGGGACGCCGGCACCCTGCGCCGCAGCCTCAAGGCGCTGAACGCGGACGCCGTGCAGACCCCGGTCAAGGACACCGCCGAGCTGTGGAACGCTGTCACCAACGGTGACAGGGCCGCCTCCGGCATCGCCCACGTCTGGCTCGACGGCGTCCGCAAGGCCGCCCTCGACACGTCCGTGCCGCAGATCGGCGCCCCCGTCGCGTGGGCCGCCGGCTACACCGGCAAGGGCGTCAAGGTCGCGGTCCTGGACACCGGTGTGGACACCACCCACCCGGACCTCAAGACCCAGGTGGTCGGGTCCAAGAACTTCACGGCGGCCGCCGACGCCACCGACCACTTCGGGCACGGCACGCACGTGGCCTCCATCGTGGCGGGCACCGGCGCCAAGTCGGGCGGCAAGTACAAGGGCGTCGCGCCCGACGCCCAGATCCTCAACGGCAAGGTCCTGGACGACAGCGGCTCCGGCGACGACTCCGGCATCCTCGCCGGCATGGAGTGGGCGGCCGCGCAGGGCGCCTCCGTCATCAACCTCAGCCTCGGCGGCTACGACACACCCGAGATCGACCCGCTCGAGGCCGAGGTCAACAAGCTCTCCGCCGAGAAGGGCGTCCTGTTCGCGATCGCCGCGGGCAACGAGGGCCCCCAGTCGATCGGTTCGCCGGGCAGCGCGGACGCCGCGCTCACCGTCGGCGCCGTCGACAAGAAGGACAAGCTGGCGGACTTCTCCTCCACCGGCCCGCGGGTCGGCGACGGCGCCATCAAGCCGGACGTCACCGCGCCCGGCGTGGACATCACCGCCGCCGCGGCCAAGGGCAGCGTCATCGACAAGGAGGTCGGCGAGAAGCCCGAGGGCTACCTGACCATCTCCGGCACGTCGATGGCCACCCCGCATGTCGCGGGCGCCGCAGCCATCCTGAAGCAGGAGCACCCCGACTGGGGCTACGCCGAGCTGAAGGGCGCGCTCACCGGCTCGGCCAAGGGCGGCAACTACACGCCGTTCCAGCAGGGCTCGGGCCGGATCGCGGTCGACAAGGCCATCAAGCAGTCCGTGATCGCCGACCCGGTCTCGGTCAGCTTCGGTGCGCAGCAGTGGCCGCACACCGACGACAAGCCGGTCACCAAGAAGCTGACGTACCGCAACCTCGGGGACAAGGACGTCACGCTCAAGCTGACCAGCACCGCCACCGACCCCAAGGGCCACGCGGCCCCGGCCGGCTTCTTCAAGCTGGCCGCGACGTCGGTGACCGTCCCGGCGCACGGCAAGGCCGCGGTCGGCTTCACGGTCGACACCAAGCTGGGCGGCACGGTCGACGGCGCCTACTCGTCGTACGTGACCGCGACCGGCGACGGGCAGACCGTCCGCACGGCCGCCGCGGTGCAGCGCGAGGTGGAGTCCTACGACGTCACGCTGAAGTTCATCGGCCGTGACGGCAAGCCGGCGCCGTACTACAGCGCCGACCTGGCCGGTGTGGCCGGTCTGGCCGACGGCCAGTGGCTGAGCCCGTACGACAAGTCGGGCACGGTGAAGGTGCGCGCGCCCAAGGGCACGTACATCCTCAACACCGCCGTCTTCCGGGACCCGCAGGACGCAAGCAAGGGCATCGACTCGATCGCCCAGCCGAAGCTGACGGTCGCCAAGAAGCAGACGATCACGATCGACGCGCGCAAGGCCAAGCCGGTGGACATCACCGTCCCGGCCTCGGGTGCCAAGTCCGTGTTCGCCTCGCCCGAGTGGGACGTCACGGTCGGCGACGGCCAGTACGGCTTCGGCTGGTTCCTCGACACGTACAAGAACTTCCACACCGCCCACCTGGGCCCGCAGCTGCCGGCCGGCACGCTGACCCAGCAGTGGGACGGCCACTGGACCAAGGGTGCCACCGAGCAGTACGACGTCACCTCCGGCGGCCCGGTCAGGCAGCTCGCCACCGGCTACACCAAGCACTACAAGGCGAGTGAACTGGCCACGGTGAAGGCCCGGCTCGGTGCCTCCGTGAGCGGCAAGAAGGGCTCCGTCGCCGCCGTCGGCTGGCTGCCCGGCAGCTCCGGCGCCTCCTCCGTCTCCATCCCGCAGAAGCTGCCCGGCACCCGCACCCTGCACCTGTCCGCCAAGGGCGGCGTGAAGTGGGGGCTGGAGTTCGAGCAGGACGGCGGCCTCGACCAGGACGGCTTCCCGATCGGCGAGGCCGGCTACGGCCTGGGCGCCCAGTCCTACACGGCCGGCAAGTCGTACACGAAGACCTTCAACACCGCGGTCTTCGGCCCGCACCTGAACGCCGACTTCGGTGTCTACCGCGACGGCAACCAGATCTACGGCATGCTGCCGCTGTTCGCCGACGGGGCCAAGCACGCCGGCTCCTCGCTCTTCACCTCGGTGAACACCACCCTGTACCGCGACGGCAGCAAGGTCGGCTCCAACCACGACCCGCTGTTCGGCGAGCCCTTCAAGGTCCCGTCCGCCGACGCCGCGTACAAGCTGACCACCTCGGTCAAGCGCTCGGCGAAGGTCGCCGCGGTCTCCACGCGGATCGACGCCACGTGGACGTTCCGCTCCAAGAAGCCGTCGGGCGGCTCCGCCAAGCTCCCCGTCTCCGCCCTGCACTTCGGCGCCACGACCGGCCTGGACAGCCGGGTCGACGCCGGCAAGAAGGTCACCTTCCCGGTGACCGTCGAGGGCGCGGCCGCGGGCGGCAACCTGAAGTCCCTGTCGGTGTACGTCTCCTACGACGGCAAGACCTTCAAGAAGGTCACCGTCCGCGGCGGCAAGATCACCGTGAAGAACCCGGCGAAGAACAAGGGCGTCTCGTTCCGCGCCAAGATCACCGACAAGAAGGGCAACACGTCGACGATCACCATCTACGACGCCTACCTCGGCAAGTGACACGCCGGTAGGCCGATGACGGACGGCCCGCGGGAAGCACCGCTTCCCGCGGGCCGTTCGCGTGCGCCGCCCCGGACACCCGCCATACGCGCGCCGGCCGGGCGCGCTCAGACCGTGGGCACCGCCCGGGTCGCGTCCGTGCCCCAGCTGGCCAGCAGGCGCAGGGACTCCGCCGACGCCGACTGCGGCTCTGCGTGGTAGGTGATCAGCGCCTGATCGGTGTCGCCCGCCACCCGGAACGTCTCGAAGTGCAGCGAGAGGTCACCGACCAGCGGGTGGTGCAGCCGCTTCACCCCGTGGCTCTTCTCCTTGACGTCGTGCGTCGCCCACAGCCGCCGGAACTCCTCGCTCTTCACCGACAGCTCACCGACCAGCGCGGACAGCCGGGGATCGTCGGGGTAGCAGCCCGCGTCCATGCGCAGCGCGCAGACGATGTCGATCGCCTTCTGCTCCCAGTCGACGAACAGCTCCCGGTACTCGGGCCGCAGGAACACCAGCCGGGCCCAGTTGCGGTCGCCGGCCGGCAGCCGCCCCCAGTCGCCGAACAGCGCGGCCGCCATCCGGTTCCAGGCCAGGATCTCCGCGCGCCGCCCGGCGACGTACGCGGGCACGCCGTCCATGGTGTCCAGCAGCTGGCACAGCGCGGCCCGGACCTGCTGCTGGCGCGCCACGGGCCGCTTCTTGTGCGCCTTCGGCTTGGCCAGGTGGGTGAGGTGCGCGTGCTCGGCGTCGGACAGGCGCAGGGCCCGGGCGATCGAGTCCAGCACCTCGGCCGAGACGTTCCGTCCGTTGCCCTGTTCCAGGCGCGTGTAGTAGGCCACCGAGACCCCGGCCAGCTGGGCCAGCTCCTCCCGGCGCAGTCCCGGCACCCGGCGGTGCCGGCCGAAGTCCGGCAGCCCCACGTCCTCCGGCTTCAGCCGGGCCCGCCGGCTGCGCAGGAACTCGCTCAGCTCGGCCCGCCGGTCCAGGGGCCGGCCGGCGGCGGCTTCCGGCTGTTCGTCCATGCGCCCAGTATTCACGGTCGTACGCACACGAGCCTGATCCCGCCAGTGGTAGGCACAGCGGTCGTACGAAGAGGCGTGGACTGGGTGGCCGGCCGGACCTGGGGCACGCTGGAAGACGTATCCGGCCGGAGAGCGGCCGGGCACGGACCACTGCTAGGAGAACCCCGGCATGACCACTGTTGCTGCTTACGCCGCGCCCGCCCCGAAGGCCCCGCTGGAGCGGACCACCATCGAGCGGCGCGCGGTCGGTGAGTTCGACGTCCTGATCGACATCGAGTTCGCCGGTATCTGCCACTCGGACATCCACCAGGCCCAGGACGGCTGGCGTCCCGGCATCTTCCCGATGGTTCCCGGCCACGAGATAGCCGGCGTCGTCTCCGAGGTCGGCTCCGGCGTCACCAGGTTCGCCGTCGGCGACCGGGTCGGCGTCGGCTGCATGGTCGACTCCTGCCGTGAGTGCGACAACTGCCGGGCCGGCCTGGAGCAGTACTGCACCAAGGGCGGCCCCACCTGGACCTACAACGACACCGGCAAGGACGGTGAGCCCACCTACGGCGGCTATGCGCAGAAGATCGTCGTCGACGAGAACTACGTCGTCCGCATCCCCGAGGGCCTGTCGCTGGACGTGGCCGCGCCGCTGCTGTGCGCGGGCATCACCACGTACTCCCCGCTGCGGCACTGGAACGCCGGCCCCGGCAAGAAGGTCGCGGTGGTCGGCCTCGGCGGCCTCGGCCACATGGGCGTCAAGATCGCGCACGCGATGGGCGCCGAGGTCACCGTGCTGTCGCAGTCCCTGCGCAAGAAGGACGACGGCCTCCGGCTCGGTGCCGACCACTACTACGCCACCGGCGACCCGGACACCTTCGAGGAGCTCGCGGGCACCTTCGACATCATCCTGAACACCGTCTCGGCCCCGCTCGACTTCGCCGCCTACCTGTCCCTGCTGCGCACGGACGGCACGATGGTGAACGTCGGCCTCCCCGAGGAGCCGGTGCAGATCGTCCTGCAGTCGTTGTTCGGCAACCGCCGCAGCATCAGCAGCTCCGGCATCGGCGGCATCGCCGAGACCCAGGAGATGCTGGACTTCTGCGCGCAGCACGGTCTCGGCGCCGAGATCGAGCTGATCAGCGCCGCCGAGATCAACGAGGCGTACGAACGGGTCCAGGCGAGCGACGTCCGCTACCGCTTCGTGATCGACACGGCCACCATCTGACGCGGCCCGCCGCCCGGCACCCCTCGGGGGGCCGGGCGGGACGGTGCGGGAGGCCCTAGGACAGCCCGAAGACCTGGCCGGTGCGGTACGAGCGGACCAGTGTGCCGCCGTCGGCCGCGGGGCGTACGACGTGGGCGCGGCCGAGGCCCGCCACCCGGGCGGTGCCGTCGGCCACCTCCACCACGGTGTTCTCGTCCACGGCGACGCCGTACGGCACCGCCCCCCGGCTCACCGCGGCGACCAGCCGGGACAGCGTCCCCCACTGGGCCGCGTGCACGTCCACCGCGCACGGCACCAGTCCCAGACCGTCCCGCACCGCCACCTCCTCGAGGTCCTCAGCGGTGTCCTCGTGGCACACCGGGACCCCGTCCAGCAGCCATCCGCCGACCACCGCCCGCCGCGCGGCGAGGGCCGCGCCCGCGGAGAAACCGGCGTACGGCATCCCGCGCTCCGCGAGCAGCCCGGGCAGCCGCTCCAGGCAGCCGGCGAAGGCCTCCTGGTAGGCGGGCGTCAGCCCACCGCACACCAGCAGCCCGTCGAGCCCGTCCAGCGCGCCCTCCGGCTCGAAGCGCCCGCTCAGCGGCACGAGCAGCGGCACGGGCACACAGGCGGCGCCGGCCTGGCCCAGCGCCTGCGCGTACCGCTCGAACTGCTGCTCGCCGTCCCCCTCGTCGACGATCACGCACCCGATCCGCGGTACACCCGCGTCACGCGCCGCCGCCTCCCGCAGGAACGGCTCGTACACCTGCGCGGCATCCCATCCGCCGCCGATCAGAAACGTCCGACCGCCCATCCGGCCCCCTCCCCTTGTGCGACTGTCGCGAGGCGCGAGAGTACGGGGCGGGGGCCGATCCGTCTCCCGAATTAGGGTCGCCGCCGGGTGCCGGGTGCCGGGTGCCGGGTGCCTGGCGCCTGGCGCCGTCGGCCTGGCGCCGTCGGCCTGGCGCCGTCCGCCGTCCCGGGCGCCGTCCGCCGAGGGCCGTGCGCCGTCCGCCTGGTGCCGAGCGCCGGATGCCGGGCGTCGTCCGCGGTCCGCCTGGTGCGGTCCGCCTAGCGCCGTCCGCCGTCCGCCTGGTGCCGAGCGCCGGATGCCGGGCGTCGTCCGCGGTCCGCCTGGTGCGGTCCGCCTCGCGCCGTCCGCGGTCCGCCTGGTGCGGTCCGCCTCGCGTCGTCCGCGGTCCGCCTGGTGCGGTCCGCCTCGCGTCGTCCGCGGTCCGCCTGGTGCGGTCCGCCTCGCGCCGTCCGCCGTCCGCCTAGCGCCGTCCGCCGTCCGCCTCGCGCCGTCCGTCTCGCGCCGTCCGCCGTCCGCCGAGCGTCGACCTCGACCGCCTGGCGCCGACGGCCTACCGCCTGGCGGCCTCGCGCCGGGACGGCTCACAGGCGGCTGTACGTCCCGATGTCCTCGGTGAACTCCTCCAGCGCGCGGGCGGTGAGCGTCGGCCGGGTGTCGGCGATGGCCGTCATGAAGTCCTCGGTGCCGGGCGGCCTGCCGCCGCGCTCGGTGATCTCGCGTTCGAACGCCGCCTGCGCCCCCTTGCGCGCGGCGAACTCGATGTCGGCCGGAGTGAACAGCTCGCTCGCCCCGACCAGGCGCCCGATGTCCACCGCGTCGCCGGCCGCCCGGAGGTAGCGGGCCCAGATCGCCGCGCGGGCCGTCGGGTCCGGCGGCCCGATGGGGATGACGTAGTCGAACCGGCCGGGCCGCAGGAACGCCGCGTCGAGGGAGCGCACCGAGTTCGTGGCGCACACCAGCATCCGGGCGTCGTGCTCACGGAACCCGGGGATGATCTTGAGCAGCTCGTTGGTCACCCCGTGCCCGGGATCGACCGCCTTGCCGGACCGCGCCCCGGCGATCTCCTCGACCTCGTCGATGAACAGCAGCACCGAGTCCAGCTCGGCCAGCTCCGTGAACGCCTCCCGCAGCGCCGCCGCCAGGCCCTCGCTGGTGTCGGCGGCGAGCCGGGACGGGAACAGCTCCACGAACGGCCAGCCGAGCCGGGAGGCCACCGCCTTGGCGAAGCTGGTCTTCCCGGTGCCGGGCGGGCCGAAGAGGATGACCGCCTTGGGCGGGGCCACCCCGTAGCGGTCGGCCAGCGCCGGCTCGGTCAGCGGCAGCACGACACGGCGCTCGACGACCTGCTTCTCCCGCTCCATGCCGGCCATGGCGTCCCAGAGTCCGCCGGGCAGCATGCGCCCGCCGAGCGCCGCGAGCACGTCGGCGTTGTCGGCGCCGGGCGGTTCGAGCTTCTCGTAGTAGGTCAGGCCCTCGCGGAGCCGGTAGCCGGAGTTCTCCAGGGCCTTGGTGCCGGCGGCGCCCGCGGGCAGCAGCGCACTGACGTGCCGCACCCCCAGGGCGCGCAGCCGGCGCTCCAGCTCGGCCAGGAGCGCGCTGCCGATCCCGCGCTCCCGCCACCGGGAGGCCAGCGCCACCAGGACGACCCACGCCCGTCTGCCGTCCGCCTGGGCCACGGCCATGCCCACCAGCTCGTCGCCGACCAGGGCGACCACCGCCGGCTGACCGGCCTTGGCCGCGGCCATCACCTCCGAGACCGGGAACACCGACTCCGCCTCGGCCTGGCGGCTCTGGTCCCAGATCTGGATGGCCTGGTCGAGATCGTCGTCGTGATAGTCGCGCAGATGCCAGGGGGGCATCGCCACCACCTCACCTGGACCGGGAGTCCCATTCTGCTCCGGAGCCCCACGGGGGTGCTCGGCGGACGCGCGGGCCGGCGCGGCGGTGGCCGGCGCCCGGGCCGGCAGCCGTCGCGGTACCAATCCCGATCGGTCCCGCCGACGTACTCAGACTAGGGCGCGAGCCCTCAAGACACGCGCGAGACGACGGAAGGAGAGGTGCATCCACCATGCGAGCACATCGCGCGGGGCGTCTCGCCGCGGCGTCGGCGGCGAGCATCCTGATGGCCGGCGGAGCCGCGATCGGCGCGGCGGGCACGGCCACGGCGGCTGCCCCCGCCGTGCACACCCACACGGTCACGGACAGCTGCTCCAACAGCGGTGACTGGCGCTGCCTCGCCCGTGGCGGGTCCTGCTTCGACGGGCGCGGGTCCTGCTTCGGCAACGGATTCGGCGACCGTTTCGGCGACCGGTTCGACAACGGCTTCGGCAACGGCTTCCACAGCCGGTTCGACCACCGCTTCGGGCACGGCTTCGACGGCCGGTTCGACCACCGCTTCGACCACCGCTTCGACGGCCGGTTCGACCACCGCTTCGGCAACGGGGTCGTGGTCATCGTCATCGGCTGACGCGGTCCTGCGCTTCCGGTGCGCGGGCGGCATCGGGGCACGGCGGCGGGCCGGACACCCGTCCGGTCCGCCGCACCGCGCCCACCTCACCCGAGGGGGCGCGTCACCGTCGTCCCGTCACCGCGTCGGCGTGCCGGGCCGGGCGGGCGGGGCGCCGGCCACGGCCGCGTCGTACAGCCGCCGGATGTCGGAGCCGAAGTTCGGGCTGTAGGAGACGTCGGCGGTGGGCCCGCCGGTCTTCCAGCCGCCGATGCTGCCGACCACGTCGCCCCTGCCGGTGCGCGCGTCGAAGTTCGCCAGGAAGGGGCTGCCACTGGTGCCCGACCGGTAGTCGTTGCACGCGATCTTGAGGTAGGAGCCGGGTGCGCCGTCGGTCGGCGTGAACCGGGTCGTGGAGTTGGTGCAGGTCAGCGGCTGCCGGTCGGTGTTCGGGTAGCCGACCAGCCGGATCCGGGGGAACGCGTAACCGCGGCCGGTGACAAGGGTGTTGCCGCCCACGACGTCCTGCGCCTGCCTGCCGTCGGAGCGCGCCCCGAGCCGGGCGAACGCCACGTCCCACGGCGCGCCCTTGGTGTGCCCGCGGTCGTAGTAGCGCTGGTCGATCCAGACCTGGCTGCGTCCCCGGGGGTCGGTGGCGACCGGGAAGATGCCGTGCGGTCGCGGCGTTGCCGCGGTCCACTGCGGCACGAACGCCAGCGACCCGGAACCGGCCCGGGAGTCCAGGCAGTGGCCCGCGGTCAGCACGACGTCGTGGTGCCGGCTGTTGATCACGCTCGCGGTGCAGAAGTAGGAGCCGCTGCCCCGCTGCACGTACATCCGCCCGATCATCGGCAGTCCGCCGAAGTGCGAGCTGCCGGGGCCGGTCCCGGCCCGCCGGGCAAGGGACCCGGCCGGGTTCGTGACCGGGGCACGGGTGCCGGTCCGGGCGGAGGGCCGGTCCTCGGGCAGCGGCTTCGCCGCGGCCATGCGCCGGTCGGTCCAGAAGCGGTGCGCGGCCGCCGCGGTCCAGCGCGGCCCGGCCTGGTGGGATGCGTCGGCGGCAGCCGCCGTTCCGGCCCCGCCCGATGCCGTCAGCAGGCCGGCCACGATTCCTGCGGCCATGAGAAAGGCACCGCGTGCGCGATGCCTTTGTGATCTGCGTCTCTCTATATGGCTTTTCACTGGGTTGAGAATAGGCGGCTGCAGCGCGAAAGTCTAACCACCTGTCTTTACGTTTTATTTGCCTTGTAGAGGCAACCTTTCCCGGCGGATTCGATCGTCAACCTGCCTGTACAGCTCGGCCTGTGGCCGTCCGTGGACCGTCGGCGGTCGAAGATTGAAGAGTGTTCTATTCCGCTTCTTTGCTCCCCCTAATAACACCCTTGACTCACGCACGCATTTTTCAGGGGGATTATCATGCCTTGATTCCGTACCAGGTTCCTGGCACTCACCACCGCGTCCGCCGGTCGCACCACTGAACGCCGTTGCCAACCCGCTGCCCCTCCTGGCGGCCACCCGCGACCTGGCGGCGAACCGCGGACCCGGGACGGCGCGTGACCCGCGGCCCCGGCCCCTGGTCCCGGACCATGTCACCCGGGCAGGTTCGCCGGGCTCCCCCCGTTCGCCTCGTACCCGGCCACCGCCAGCGCGCGGTAGACGGCGAAGTCGGCCGCGGGATCGGCGGAGAGGGTCCAGGGCAGCGCGCCCACGTGGCCGTCGACGTGCAGCAGCTGGTCGAGCGCCTCGGCCCAGCGCTCGGCCCGCACCAGGAAGAACACCAGCAGATGGCGGACGTGCGCGAGCACCGGGTCGTCGGGGTCGGCCGCGTGCACCGCGTGCAGCGCTCCGTGCATCGCCTTGGTGACGACCTCGCTCTGGTAGAAGCTCGCCACCAGGTTCACCTCCGGGAGGTGCTCGAAGACGGCGAACAGCGGCAGCGCGGCGAGCAGCGAGCCCTCGGGGGCGCGGGCCGCCGCGGCCTCGGCGAAGGCGTACGCCTGCTCGCGCGAACCGTGCCACTTCTCGCACCAGTAGTGCAGCGCGGCCAGGTGAGCGCCCATGTGGTGGGGCGCGCGGTCCAGGATGTTCAGCCAGAGCTTCTCGTACTCCGGCTGCGGATAGGCGAGCCCGCGGGCGATCGACAGCTCGGTGATGTACGGCACCGGGTCCCCGGGGGCCAGCAGGGCCGCCTGGCCGCAGGCCTTCCTGGCCTCCTCCATGATGATCCGGAACTCGTCCGTGCCCGGCGTCGACGTCCGCCACGCCTGCTGCACCAGGAACTCGGCGTGCACCGCCGCGCCGCCCGCGTCCTTGGGCTGCTCGGCCCGCCACACCCGCAGCCACTGACCGCCCGGCGTCTCGTGCACCCCTCCCGGCCGTTGCTGCAGCTCCAGCGACGCCGCACCGGCGAACGCCTGCACCCGCTGCCAGCGCACCTCGCCCTCGGTCTCCGTGCCCGCCAGGAGCTGCTGCGCGGCACGGTGGTCCCCGGTGCGCTCCACCAGGTCCAGGACGTTCAGCAGATCCTCGTCCGGGCCGGGCATCCGCACGTCCAGTTCCTCCTGGCGCACGAAGCCGTAGGCCGCCGGGTCGGCGCCGTCGGGGTGGCCCGCGGGAACCAGCCCGACCGCCCCGCGCTTGCGCCGCAGGTACGGAAGAAGCACGAAGCTCATCAGCAGCAGCGCCGCGAGCAGCCAGAGAATCGCCATGCGTCAAGCGAACCAGACACCGCCGACAAATGGCGAACCCCGCCGGCCGGCCTGTGGAAAACTCCGCCGGACCCCTGCCCGTGACGAGCCCGACGCGTCCCGGACCCGTGCCGGACCCCGGTGGGACGCCACCATCGCGCCGGGCGCACTACGCTCGGTGCACATGAGCGACAGGCACATCAGTCAGCACTTCGAGACCCTCGCGATCCACGCGGGCAACACCGCGGATCCCCTCACCGGCGCGGTCGTCCCGCCGATCTACCAGGTCTCGACCTACAAGCAGGACGGCGTCGGCGGCCTGCGCGGCGGCTACGAGTACAGCCGTAGCGCCAACCCGACCAGGACCGCCCTCGAGGAGAACCTCGCGGCGCTGGAGGGCGGCCGCCGCGGTCTCGCGTTCGCGTCCGGCCTCGCGGCCGAGGACACCCTGCTGCGTACGCTGCTCACCCCCGGCGACCACGTGGTGATCCCGAACGACGCCTACGGCGGCACGTTCCGTCTCTTCGCCAAGGTCGCCACCCGGTGGGGCGTGGAGTGGTCCGTCGCCGACACCAGCGACCCGGCCGCCGTCCGCGCGGCGATCACCCCGAACACCAAGGCCGTCTGGGTGGAGACCCCCTCCAACCCGCTGCTCGGCATCACCGACATCGCCGCCGTCGCCCAGGTCGCCCACGACGCGGGCGCGCGGCTCGTCGTCGACAACACCTTCGCCACGCCCTACCTCCAGCAGCCGCTGTCGCTCGGCGCCGACGTCGTCGTGCACTCCCTCACCAAGTACATGGGCGGGCACTCGGACGTCGTCGGCGGTGCGCTGATCGTCTCCGACCAGACCCTCGGCGAGGAGCTGGCCTACCACCAGAACGCGATGGGCGCCGTCGCCGGCCCCTTCGACTCCTGGCTGGTGCTGCGCGGCACCAAGACGCTCGCGGTCCGCATGGACCGGCACAGCGAGAACGCCACCAGGATCGCCGACATGCTGACCCGCCACGCGCGCGTGACCAGCGTGCTCTACCCGGGCCTGCCCGAGCACCCCGGGCACGAGGTGGCCGCCAAGCAGATGAGGGCGTTCGGCGGCATGGTGTCCTTCCGCGTCGAGGGCGGCGAGGAGGCCGCCGTCGAGGTGTGCAACCGCGCCAAGGTGTTCACGCTCGGCGAGTCCCTCGGCGGTGTCGAGTCGCTCATCGAGCACCCCGGCCGGATGACGCACGCGTCCGCGGCCGGCTCCGCCCTGGAGGTCCCCGGCGACCTGGTGCGCCTGTCCGTGGGCATCGAGAACGTCGACGACCTGCTGGAGGACCTGCAGCAGGCCCTGGGCTGACCGCCCCGTCACCATCCGGTGACCGGTGGAGTCGTCTGCGACGGCGGCTCCACCCAGGGGTGGGCCCCGGCCGCCCACACTCCGAACGCCACCGCGGCCGTGCACAGCAGCAGCCACAGCACCCGGTGGACGAGCCGGCGCCGCCGCAGCAGGCGCTCGCCCCGGCGGACGGCGTCGCCGTGCAGGTCCGGGGGCACCGGCGCCGGGGTGTGCTCCAGGATCCGCCGCACGGCGGCCTCTCTCTGGGGACGGTTCACCGCGCCCTCCCTCGCGACCGCCGCCTCACGACGGTGCCACCTCGGCGCCCACCGCGCGCGGGGCCGTCGTGCGCGGTGGATGCAGCACGGTGGCCGTCGCCCGGTCGCAGATCGCGTGGACGCGCTCGACGGGCAGCCCCAGCAGGGCCGCCGTCTGCTCCTCGGCGACCCCCTCGTACATCCGCAGTACCAGGATCAGCCGCTCCTGCGCCGTCAGGACGGCGAGCGGGCTGCCCGGATGCGGGCGGGCGCGGCCGAGCAGGACCCGCTCGTGCCAGGTGCCGTGCGCGAAGCGCGTGGCGAGGTACTGGCGTGCGCACTCGTAGGGGTCGTCGCCGCGCAGCCGGTCCCAGCAGGCGTAGGTGTGGGCGAGCGCCAGGGTCAGCAGGCGCCGCGCGCGCGGGTTGGCACCCGGCGCCTCCGCCGTGAACAGCGTGGCGGTGTGCTGCAGCCGCCCTGCCGCACCCGCGACGAACGCCTCGAACTCCCGGGCCCGGCGGGCATCGCGGGAGACCTGCCGATCACGCACCGCGCCTCCCCCCTGAGGGGGCCCTGTCCGGTACGGGACGGTCGCACCCCGTACGCCGCAGGACCCGGTCTCATATGAGGCCAGCCGCCGCCCCGGGGTCAATACTCCGGACCGTACCGGTGCCTGTGCCGCTCAGGAGGCGGGCGGCTGCTCCGCGGCCGGCACGCCCTGGACCGTCGTCCGCGCGGAGAGCGCGGTGTTGAAGCGCGTGAGGAGCGTGCAGAACTGCTCGCGCTCCTCCGGCGCCCAGTCGTGTGTCAGCTCGGCCATCAACTGACGCCGGGAAAGGCGCACTTCGTCCAGCCGGGCGACCCCGCGCGGGGACAGCTGGAGCACCACCGCACGCCCGTCCTCGGGGTGCGAGGTGCGCTTGACGAGTCCGGTGTCGACCAGCGGAGCGACCTGCCGGGTGACCGTGGAGGAGTCGATCCCCATGCTCGCGGCGAGCGCCTTGACGCCCATGGGGCCCTCCTTGTCGAGGCGGTTGAGCAGCAGGTACGCGGCTCGGTCCATGGTGTTGCGCACCTGCCCGACGCCACCGAGCCGGGTCTGTTCGGCACGGCGGGCGAACACCGCCACCTCGTGCTGGAGGGTGTCGAGAAGACCGGGGTCACCGACGGTCGTCATGTCCATCGACATTTCAGGTGTTGTGGGCATGGCCGGAGGCTCGCTTCATGGAGGGCTGCTGGGTTGGGGGACAGGGTACGCGGCCCGGGCGCGGACCGTACCGGCGCTGCGCAATCCGGTCTCGGAGGTTGGTCACACCCGTCGTGCCCGACCGTGAACTGCGAGACTCGAGTCATGAGCTACGGCATGGCCGGCTCCTTGCGCTCCGTCACCCTCGACGACGTGCGCGGAGCCCAGAAGATGCTCTCGGGCGTGGCCCGCGCGACCGCGATGGAAGGCAGCCGGCACCTGTCCCAGCTGGTCGGCACGCCGGTCCACCTCAAGTGCGAGAACCTGCAGCGGACCGGATCCTTCAAGCTGCGCGGCGCCTACGTCCGGATCGCCGGGCTGCTGCCGGAGGAGCGGGCCGCCGGCGTCGTGGCCGCCAGCGCGGGCAACCACGCGCAGGGCGTGGCGCTCGCCTCCTCGCTGCTGGGCGTCCACGCCACCGTGTTCATGCCCCGGGGCGCCCCGCTGCCGAAGATCAGCGCGACCCGGGAGTACGGCGCCGAGGTGCGCCTGCACGGCCAGGTGGTCGACGAGACGCTGGCCGCGGCCGAGGAGTACGCCGCCGAGACCGGCGCGGTCTTCATCCACCCCTTCGACCACCCCGACGTCATCGCCGGACAGGGCACGGTGGGTCTGGAGATCCTGGAGCAGTGCCCCGAGGTGGGCACGATCGTCGTCGGGATGGGCGGCGGCGGCCTCGCGGCGGGCATCGCCGTCGCCGTGAAAGCGCTCCGCCCCGACGTGCGGATCATCGGGGTCCAGGCGGAGGGCGCCGCCTGCTACCCGCCCTCGCTCGCCGCCGGCCGCCCGGTGTCGGTGGAGCACCCGGCCACGATGGCCGACGGCATCAAGGTGGGGCGGCCCGGTGCGGTGCCGTTCGGCATCGTCGACGAGCTGGTGGACGAGGTGCGCACGGTCAGCGAGGACCAGTTGTCGGCCGCGCTGCTGCTGTGCCTGGAGCGGGCCAAGCTGGTCGTGGAACCGGCCGGGGCGAGCCCGGTCGCGGCGCTGCTCGGCGGGCCCGGCGTGTTCCCCGGCCCGGTCGTCGCGGTGCTGTCCGGCGGCAACGTGGATCCGGTGCTGATGCAGCGGGTGCTGCGGCACGGCATGGCCGCTCAGGGCCGCTACCTGGCCGTACGGCTGCGCCTGACGGACCGGCCGGGCGCCCTCGCCACGCTCCTCGGGGTGTTGTCAGTGGTCGACGCTAACGTCCTCGACGTGAGCCACGTACGGACCGACCCCCGGCTCGGGCTCACGGAGGCGGAGGTGGAGCTGCACCTCGAGACGAAGGGACCGGCGCACTGCGCCGAGGTCGGCCACGCCCTGCGCGAGGCGGGCTACACGGTCATCGGCTGAGGCCGGGCCGGGCGCGAGACGGCGGTGTCCCTCGTTCGGGTAAATCCATTGAGAGACGCGATACATCGCGTTAGTGTGTGAGGCGTCGCCGCCGGTCGCCGTCACCGGTTCCTCCGCGCCGTCCGGGAGAAACCGCAGGTGGAAAACCACAGGCGACGCCGGACGCGCGAAACCTAGCCTTCTCCGAAGAATCCCCCGACGACGTGGAGACCACATGCCAGGCGCCATCTATGCCGAAGGTCTGGTGAAGACCTTCGGCGACGTGAGAGCACTGGACGGCGTCGACCTCGATGTCCCCGAGGGCACCGTCCTCGGCCTGCTCGGCCCCAACGGCGCCGGCAAGACGACGACGGTCCGCTGCCTGACCACCCTGCTCCGCCCCGACAGCGGCCGGGCCGTCGTCGCCGGCGTGGACGTGCTCAAGAACCCCGACGCGGTGCGCCGCTCCATCGGCCTGTCCGGCCAGTTCGCGGCGGTCGACGAATACCTGACCGGCCGGGAGAACCTCCAGATGGTCGGGCAGCTCTACCAGATGCGGGCCAAGGCGGCCAAGCAGCGGGCGGCCGAACTGCTGGAGCAGTTCCACCTCGCGGACGCCGCCGACCGTCCCGCCAAGACCTACTCCGGAGGCATGCGCCGCCGGCTCGACCTCGCCGCCGCGCTCGTGGTCTCACCGCCCGTGATGTTCATGGACGAACCCACCACCGGGCTCGACCCCCGCAACCGCCAGCAGCTCTGGGAGGTCATCAAGCAGCTCGTCTCCGGCGGCACGACCTTGCTGCTCACCACCCAGTACCTGGAAGAAGCCGACCACCTCGCGCACGACATCGCGGTCGTCGACCAGGGCCGGGTCATCGCCCAGGGCACCTCCGACCAGCTCAAGGCCCGCACCGGCGGCGAGCGCGTCGAGGTCGTGGTGCACGAGCGCGAGCACATCGCCACCGCCGCCGAGGTGCTGCGCGGCTTCGGCAAGGGGGACACCACGGTCGAGGAGCACACCCGCAAGCTCACCGTCCCCGTCACCGGCGGCGCCAAGCTGCTCGCCGAGGTGATCCGCGAGCTGGACACCCGGGGCATCGAGATAGACGACATCGGACTGCGCCGCCCCACGCTCGACGACGTCTTCCTGTCCCTGACGGGCCACGTGGCCGAGACCGCCGCGAGCGACGAGAGCAACGGCAAGGAGACCGTCAAATGAGTGCCGCCAGCGAAGCCGCGCCCCTCGCGGCCCCGGGCAACCCGATCGGCCGGTCCGTCCGAGACTCACTGATCGTCGCCAAGCGCAATCTGATCCGGATGTCCAGGATCCCCGAGATGGTGATCTTCGGGCTCATCCAGCCCATCATGTTCGTGGTGCTGTTCACCTACGTGTTCGGCGGCTCCATGAAGATCGACGGCAGCACCAGCGCGACCGACTACAAGAACTTCCTGATGGCCGGCATCTTCGCGCAGACCGTCACCTTCGCCACCGCCAGCTCGGGCGCCGGCATCGCCGACGACATGCACAAGGGGCTCATCGACCGCTTCCGCTCCCTGCCCATGGCGCGCGGCGCGGTGCTGACCGGCCGGACCCTGGCCGACCTGGTCCAGACGGCGCTCACCCTGCTGGTCCTCGCCGTCGTCGCGCTGCTGGTCGGCTGGCGGGCCGGCACCTTCCACGACACCAACGCCCTCAGAGTCGCCGCCGGCTTCGGCCTGCTCCTGCTGCTCGGATACGCGTTCACCTGGATCGGCGCCCTGATCGGCCTGACCGTGCGGACCCCGGAGGCGGCGACCTCGGGCGGGCTGATCTGGCTGTTCCCGGTGACGTTCCTGTCCAACGCGTTCGTCGACACCAGCAACATGACCCCCTGGCTGCGGCACATCGCCGAGTGGAACCCGTTCAGCGCCACCGTGCAGGCGACCCGTGTGCTGTTCGGCAACCCCGGCCAGTCGACCTCGGCCGCCTGGCCCATGCAGCACTCGGTCCTGGCCTCGCTGATCTACTCGGTGCTGATCATCGTCCTGTTCCGCACCCTGGCGGTCCGCAAGTACCGCTCGGCCACCGCCTGACCGAACGGCGACGCCCCCGGCGTCACAGGGACGCCGGGGGCGTGGTGCCGGCCCGGGGGCCGGGTCGTGCCGGGTCAGCCCGAGTACGGCTCGGCCTTCAGGATGCGCACCGAGGCCTTCTTTCCGTTCGGGAGCTCGTACTCCGCGTCCTCGCCGACCTTGTGGCCGGTGACACCGGAGCCGAGCGGGGACTGCGGCGAGTACGTCTCGATGTCGGAGCTCGCGTACTCGCGGGACGCGAGCAGGAACGTCAGCGTGTCGTCCTCGTCACCGTCGAAGGCGATCGTGACGACCATGCCGGGCGCGACGGTGCCGTCCGCGGAGACCGGAGCCTCGCCCACCTGGGCGTTCTCCAGAAGCTGGGTCAGCTGGCGCACACGCAGCTCCTGCTTGCCCTGCTCCTCCTTGGCAGCGTGGTACCCGCCGTTCTCGCGCAGGTCGCCCTCCTCGCGCGCGGCCGCGATCTTGGCGGCGATCTCCGTGCGCGCAGGACCAGTAAGGTACGCAAGCTCGTCCTTGAGCTTGTTGTACGCCTCCTGGGTCAGCCAGGTGACGTTCTCGCTGGTCTGGGTCACAGGGTGCTCCTCGTCGGTACTGGGAATACAAAGCATCGCCCTACCCAGAAGAATGTTCCCTCATGGATGGGCGAAACCACGAGCCTAACAATTCAATGGCGAAAGGGGGAGGACATAAGCCACCAGAATCACATCAACGCAGGTCATCGCCTACGTATTCAGGGTGACGCGGTGGCCGGACCGGCCGCATCAGCCCGTGTGGCAGCCCAGCAGCTCGGCCGTCGTGCCCTTGGCCGTCGTACGCAGCGTGACGACCTTGTCGATCCGGGTCGCCGCTCCCCAGAACCGGAAGTCCGCCCGGCCCACCTCGGCCCCGTCGGCCGACTGGGAGCGCAGGGTGCAGTAGCCGTTCGCACCGGCGTCCTTGTGGACCTCCAGATGCACCTTGACCGCGTCCTGCGAGGCGTCGAAGGTGATCACCTGGGCGCTGATCTCGTTCTGCACGATGTAGTGGTAGGCGAAGTAACCGACCAGCGCCAGCAGGAGCGCGCCCAGCACCGTGCCGGCGACCTTGAGCCTGCGGTCGGCGCGCTCGTCCGAGGAGCGGCCGTAGCGGCCCTCGGGCAGCCGCGCGTGCGCCGTGCTCATGATCGTCCTCTCCGCGGAATTATTCGCCCCCCGATTCGGTCACTATAGAAGCCGCGATCGCACCCCAAGACGCGGGGGCGCCGACTTACGAGGATTGAGTCTTGACTGACCAGCTGCGACTGATGGCCGTTCACGCGCACCCCGACGACGAGTCGAGCAAGGGCGCGGCCACCATGGCGAAGTACGTGTCCGAGGGGGTGGACGTGCTGGTGGTGACGTGCACCGGCGGAGAGCGCGGGTCCATCCTCAATCCGAAGCTCCAGGGCGACACGTACATCGAGGAGCACATCCACGAGGTGCGCAAGAAGGAGATGGACGAGGCCCGCGAGATCCTCGGCGTCCGGCAGGAGTGGCTCGGCTTCGTCGATTCCGGCCTGCCCGAGGGCGACCCGCTGCCCCCGCTGCCCGAGGGCTGCTTCGCCCTGGAGGACGTCGACAAGGCGGCCGGTGAGCTGGTCAGGCAGATCCGCTCCTTCCGCCCGCAGGTGATCACCACCTACGACGAGAACGGCGGCTACCCCCACCCCGACCACATCATGACCCACAAGATCACGATGGTGGCGTTCGAGGGCGCGGCGGACACCGAGAAGTACCCCGAGAGCGAGTACGGCCCCGCCCACCAGCCGGTGAAGCTCTACTACAACCAGGGCTTCAACCGCCCCCGCACCGAGGCCCTGCACCAGGCCATGCTCGACCGCGGTCTGGAGTCCCCCTACGGGGAGTGGCTCAAGCGCTGGAAGGAGTTCGAGCGCAAGGAGCGGACGCTGACCACGCACGTGCCGTGCGCGGACTTCTTCGAGATCCGTGACAAGGCGCTGATCGCGCACGCCACCCAGATCGATCCCGACGGCGGCTGGTTCCGGGTGCCCATGGAGCTCCAGAAGGAGGTCTGGCCGACGGAGGAGTACGAGCTGGCGAAGTCCCTCGTCGATACCTCCCTCCCCGAGGACGACCTCTTCGCGGGCATCCGCGACAATGCATGACATGAGCGCAAGCGTGAGCCTGGCAGTGACGCACCTCGTCCCCCTCGCCAAGGAGGTCGACGAGAACAAGGTCACCCCCGGCGTCCTCGGCTTCATCGTGTTCGCGGTGCTGGCCCTGGCCGTGTGGGGCCTGATGAAGTCGATGAACAAGCACATGCAGAAGGTCGACTTCAAGGAGGCCCCGGACCGCGAGGACCGGGCCGGCACCGACGCCACGGCCGGACGGGGCTGACCCCGGCGTCAGCGACCCGCCGGAACCGCCACCCCCATCACCTCACGGGCGTGGCGGTCCGGCGTCATGCGCAGACGCCACGCCTGCCACCCCGCCTCCAGACTCACTCCCCGCTCCAGCAGCAGGGCGTAGGCCGTCACCCACTCGTCCAGCTTCTCGTCCCGCAGCGGATGGGCGGACCGGCCGAGCTGGGCCAGCTCCTCCTGGGCCACCGCCGTGCCCACCTCGACGCCGCCCGGAGCCGCGTACGGCAGCAGGGTGCAGCGCAGGAAGCGGGCCCAGTCCTCGCCCCGCCGGTCGCCGTAGGACGTGAACAGGGTCAGCGCCTCGTCGCACAGGCCCAGCGCCTGCTGGATCCGGGCGTTGCCCGCGTCCACCACCGCCAGCTCCAGACAGGTCCACGCCTCCCCGTGCGCCACCCCGATGCGCTGGAAGTCGGCGCGCGCGTCCACCAGCAGCTGGCGGGCGAAGCCCGAGTTGCGCAGCGAGCCGGTCTGCGCCGCCCGCTGGTCCCGCGTGACCCGCGCCGAATGGTGCCGGGCGCAGGCCAGGCCGTAGACGTCACGCATCCGCGAGAACATCTGCCGCGAGCGCTCCAGGTCGCGCACCGACCGGTCCAGCTCTCCCGTCTCCTCCAGCGCCTGACCGAGGTAGTACAGCGACCACGCCTCGCCGCGCGCGTCCTCGTTCTCCCGGTGCCGGGCCGCCGCCCGGCGCAGCTCCTCCACCGCCGCGGAGGCGTCGCCGCCGACCAGCCGTGCCCGGGCCAGCTGGGTCAGCGCCCACGCCTCGCCCCGGGCGTCGTGCGTACGGCCGTAGCGCTCCAGGGCCGCCCGCAGCTCCGTCTCAGCGCGCGGGACGTCGCCCATGCGCAGGGCCACCTGCCCGAGCTGGAAGTGCGCCCACGCCTCCCCGTGCACCGAGCCGCCCTCGCGGTGCAGCACCAGCGAGCGGGTCAGCAGGTCCAGGGCCTCCGCGAGCCGGCCCCGGTCGCGCTGCACCGCGGCCAGCGCGTGCATCGTCCAGGCGCGGTCGGTCGCCAGCTCCGGGGCGGCCTGGAGATCCAGTGACTCCTGGAGCCGCTCGGCGGCCTCCGTGAGCCGGCCCTGGTGGTGCAGGGTGATACCGAGGGACGTCAGGGCGCGGGCGGCGCCCGCGTCGTGGTGGGTCTCCCGGTAGAGGTCGACCACGGAGGCGAGGGTGGCGCGCGCCTTGTCCAGCTCGCCGAGCTGCCGGGCCGCGATGCCGGTGCGCCACTGCACCGAGCGCATCAGCAGGCCCTCGTCCACCGCCTGCGCCAGCTCGCTGATCTCGCCGAGCCGGTAGAGGTCGCCGCGCAGCAGGCAGTAGTCGCACAGCGCGCCCAGCAGGTTCAGCACGGCCGCCTGGTCTACACCCTCCGCGTGCCGCAGCGCCGCCGTGATGAAGCTGGACTCGTCGTCCAGCCAGCGCAGCGCCTCGTCCAGCGAGGTGAAGCCGTGCGAGCCGAACCGGTCCGAACGCGTCGACATGTTGCCGTCGACCAGCCGCAGCACCGAGTCCGCCAGCTCCGCGTAGTTCACGATCAGCCGTTCCTGCGCCGCCGTGCGCTCGGCCGGTTCCTCCTCGTCCAGCAGCCGGGCATGGGCGAAGGCGCGCACCAGGTCGTGCAGCCGGTAGCGGCTGCCGCGCACATGGTCGATCAGGCCGGCCCGGGCCAGCTCCTCCAGCCGGCGCGCGGCTTCCGGCTCGTCCGTGCCCAGCAGCGCCGCGGCCGCCGCCGCGCCGAGCGAGGCCCGGCCGGCCAGCGCCAGCCTCCGCAGCAGCCGGCGGGCGCTGTCCCGCTGGTCGGTGTAGCGCAGCCACAGCACCCGCTCCACCGGCTCCACCGGGCCGTAGGCGCCGAGATCGGAGGCCAGCTGCCGGGGCGAGCGCGGACCCAGCGACGAGCCCGCGACCCGCAGCGCCAGCGGCAGCCCACCGCACAGCCGGTGGATCAGGTCGGTGGACTCCGCGTCGTACGGGCCCGACGCGTCCTGCGCGGCGGCGCCCAGCAGTTCCTCGGCGCCCGCCGCGTCCAGCGCCTCGACCGGCAGGTGGTGCACCCACGCCGGGAGGTCGGCGGGCAGGTCGAGCGCGGTCCGGGCGGTGACCAGGACCAGGCTGTCGGAGCGCTCGGGCACCAGGGCCCGCACCTGCTCCGCGTCCAGGGCGTCGTCCAGCACGATCGTCACCGGCAGGCCGGTCAGATGCCGGTGGTACAGCTCGCCGAGCCGCTTGACCTGCTGGTCGGGGGAGGACCGCTCACGGAACAGCAACTGCTCCCGGGGCGCGCCGAGCCGGTTGAGCAGGTGCAGCAGGGCGTCCCGGGTGGGCAGCGGCGGCTCCTCGCGGCTGTCGCCGCGCAGGTCCACCACCACCGCGCCGCGGAAGTGGTCCTTCAGGTCGTGCGCCGCGCGGACCGCGAGCGTCGTGCGGCCGGAGCCGGGCTCGCCGTGCAGCACCACCAGCGTGGGCCGGGTCTCGGTGGCCGCCCGGGCCGACTGCGCCCACTGCCTGATCCGCGCCAGCTCCGGGCGGCGGCCCGCGAACGGGCCGTCGGGCTCGGGAAGCTGGCCGAACGACTGCTCCAGCACCGTGCGCCGGCGGGCCGCCGCGCTCTTGTCCGCCCCGCGCAGCGCCGGGCCGCTCGTCTTCTTCTTCGGACCGGTGGAGGCGGTCAGCACCCGCTGCTGGTCCAGGAAGGGGCGGATGCCGCGCACCTCCAGCGCCGTCAGCCACTGGAGCCTCAACTGCTCGGCACCGCCGGGCTGTCCGGCCTCACCCGCCCGGTGATGGGCGGCGGGCAGATGGGAGCCGGCCACCTTCAGCACGGTGGCGGCGGCTCCAGCCACCCCCGCGGCGACGCCCGCTCCGACCGCCGTGCCCGCACCGGTGCCGAGGGACAGGTCGGCCACGGCGGCGGCCACCGCCGCGACGGCGGCCACCAGCGACGCGGTGCCGGCGCCCGCGCGCGCGTACCGCTGGCCGAAGGTGAGGCGGCCGGCCTCGGACGCGTCGAGTGCGGCCGTGTACGCCTCGTACTCCTCGGCGGCCGTCCGCGCCATCGAGTCCAGCGCGCCGCGCGCCCGCGTCAGCAGCGCCTGCCCGTCGGTGCGCCCGCCGGAGCGGCGCACCTCCTCCTCCACGGCCCGCACCAGCAACCGCTCGGCCTCCGCCCGATGGCCGTCCCGCATGTCCCGTCCCCCTCCGGCCGCAACTCCCTTTCCCCCGAGTGTCCTTCGGGGGCGGCGGGAGCGCGAGAGGGCGAGGATCAAGGGGCGGGTGAGGATGTGGTGGTGACCTCCTCGCGCGCGGCCGCCGTCCGCGTGCCCCGGCGGGTGCGACCCTCGGACAGCGCGAGGAACGCGCACACCGCCGCCAGCGCCCCCTCCGCCACCGCGCACGCCGCCGCCTCGGCGAGCTGGGCGCCGGCCGACGCCGTCGTTATGTCGAACCACGCGTCGAGCACCGCCACCGCCGCCGTCGCGGAGGCCGTGAGACGGGCCCGGGGGTCCCCACGCAGCCCGAGCGACGCGGTCGCGGCGCACCCCGTCGCCAGCAGCACGTCGAGGCCGATCCAGGCCAGCGACCAGTGCCGCACCTGGGTGCTGCCCGGCAGTGTCACGGCGAGCACCACCATCCACGGCACGAGCAGGACGGCCCCCGTCCCGAGCAGGAGCAACGCCCACCTCAACTCCGCCTTCATCACAGCCCCCTTCGCTCGCCTTCTCATCCCGTGTGCCCCAGACTAGACCGCAGAGAAAATTCTGCAAAGAAAATTCGGCAGACATCGGGGACGACTCAGGGGTCCCCAGGGTTACGGTGACCCACATGACCGACGGCATGCCCGAGATGACCAGCCTTGAGCGCACCGCGCTGTACAAGTCCCTCGGCAACCCCCTGCGCCGCCGGATCCTCGACTACCTCGGCCGGCACGGCGAGGCGAACTCCACCGTGCTCGCCCGCGAACTCGGCGAGAGCTCCGGCACCACCAGCTACCACCTGCGCAAACTCGCCGAGCAGCGGCTCATCGAGGAGATCCCGGAGAAGTCCGGAGGCCGCGAACGCTGGTGGCGCGCCCTCCCCTTCCGCCACACCACCCCGGACCCGGCGGCGATGACCCCCGAGGAGTACGCCGCCGCCGAACAGCTGGCCCACCTCAAGATCGAGGTCGACACCGCCCTCTTCCGCCGCGCCCACCAGGAGTACCGCGGCCCCGACGGCTGGGCCCAGGTCCAGCGCAACGGCACCTGGATGACCAGGGAGGAACTGCTCGCCTTCATGCGCGACTACCACGCGCTGATCGAGCGCCACGGCCACACCCGCAAGGAGGCGCCCGACGGGGCGCGCCCGGTGTCGATGCGTTTCTACGCGGTGCCGGAGCGCGTGGGAGAGTGGAACGGTGAACCGACTGGCCCATGAGACGTCCCCGTATCTGCTCCAGCACGCCGACAACCCCGTCGACTGGTGGCCATGGTCGGCCGCCGCGTTCGACGAGGCCCGCAAGGCGAACAAGCCGGTCCTGCTGAGCGTCGGCTATTCGAGTTGCCACTGGTGTCATGTCATGGCTCACGAATCCTTCGAGGACGAAGCCACCGCCGCCTCCATGAACGAGCACTTCGTCAGCGTCAAGGTGGACCGCGAGGAGCGGCCCGACGTCGACGCCGTCTACATGGAGGCCGTGCAGGCGGCCACCGGGCAGGGCGGCTGGCCGATGACCGTGTTCCTCACGCCGGACGCCGAGCCGTTCTACTTCGGTACGTACTTCCCGCCCGAGCCCCGGCACGGCATGCCCTCGTTCCGGCAGGTGCTCGAAGGGGTCCGGCACGCGTGGGACGAGCGGCGGGACGAGGTCGGCGAGGTGGCCGGGAAGATCGTGCGCGACCTCGCCCAGCGGGAGATCGCCTTCCAGACCGCCCAGGTGCCGGGCGAGCAGGAGACCGCGCAGGCGCTCCTCGGGCTCACCCGCGAGTACGACCAGCAGCGCGGCGGATTCGGCGGCGCGCCGAAGTTCCCGCCGTCCATGGTGCTCGAGTTCCTGCTGCGCCACCACGCGCGGACCGGCGCCGAGGGTGCGCTGCAGATGGCCGCGGACACCTGTGAGCGGATGGCCCGGGGCGGCATCTACGACCAGCTCGGCGGCGGGTTCGCCCGGTACTCCGTCGACCGCGACTGGATCGTGCCGCACTTCGAGAAGATGCTGTACGACAACGCCCTGCTGTGCCGGGTGTACGCGCATCTGTGGCGGGCCACCGGGTCCGACCTGGCCCGCCGGGTCGCGCTGGAGACCGCCGACTTCCTGGTGCGCGAACTGCGCACCGGTGAGGGCGGGTTCGCCTCGGCGCTCGACGCCGACAGCGACGACGGCGAGGGGCGGCACGTCGAGGGCGCGTACTACGTGTGGACCCCCGAGGAGCTGCGCCGGGTCCTCGGCGAGGAGGACGCCGAACTCGCCGTGCGGTACTTCGGGGTGACCGAGGAGGGCACCTTCGAGCACGGGCAGTCGGTTCTCCAGCTCCCGCAGACGGAGGGCGTGTTCGACGGCGGCCGGATCGAGTCGGTCAAGGAGCGGCTGCTGGCGGCGCGGGCGGAGCGGCCCGCGCCGGGCCGGGACGACAAGGTCGTCGCCGCCTGGAACGGGCTTGCGGTAGCCGCGCTCGCCGAGACCGGCGCGTACTTCGGCCGGCCCGACCTCGTCGACGCCGCGGTGGCCGCCGCCGACCTCCTCGTACGGGTGCACCTCGACGACCACGCGCGGCTCGCGCGGACCAGCCGGGACGGCCGGGTGGGGCCCAACGCCGGTGTGCTGGAGGACTACGCCGACGTCGCCGAGGGCTTCCTCGCGCTCGCGTCCGTGACCGGCGAGGGTGTCTGGCTGGACTTCGCGGGGCTGCTCCTGGACCAGGTGACGACCCGGTTCGCCGATCCGGAGAGCGGCGCCCTGTACGACACGGCCGCCGACGCCGAGCGGCTCATCCGCCGGCCCCAGGACCCCACCGACAACGCCACCCCGTCGGGCTGGACCGCGGCGGCCGGCGCGCTGCTGGGCTACGCGGCCCACACCGGCTCCGAGGCCCACCGGACCGCCGCCGAGCGGGCGCTGGGCGTCGTCAAGGCGCTCGGGCCCCGCGTGCCGCGGTTCATCGGGTGGGGGCTGGCCGTCGCGGAGGCGCTGCTGGACGGGCCGAAGGAGGTCGCGGTCGTCGGGCCGTCCGTCGCCGACGAGCGGACGGCCGCCCTGCACCGCACGGCGCTCCTGGGCACCGCTCCGGGTGCGGTGGTGGCCGTAGGGACTGCGGAGAGTGACGAGTTCCCGCTGCTCGTCGGCCGTCCGCTGGTGGGCGGTGAACCGACGGCGTACGTCTGCCGTAACTTCACCTGTGACGCTCCTACGACGGACGCGGAGCGGCTGGGCAGGGCGCTCAGCCGGTCCTGACCGGCGAAGACGCGTGGGGACAGGAAGGCGAACTGTCCGAATGTGAGCAGGTGTTCGGATAGATCCCGCTACTCGACCACGGTTCCGAAACACACTATTTATCGGAACGGCTGTCCTGTTTCACATTCCCCCCTTAGTCTCTGCACAGCGACGTCACGAGTGTGACGCACCGTCGCGTCGCTGGGGGTATCAAAGATCTGGGGGGATCTTGCTGACGTCTGTCTTCATCGCTGCTGTTTCGCTTGCCCTGTTCTGGATGGCCGCCTTCACCCTGTGGTGGCAGATGCACGCGTGGCGTACGCCCGAGGTGCTGGCCTCCACCCGGTTCAGCGCTCCGGACGGGGGCGAGCACCGGTCGTTCTCGCTGCTCCTGCCCGCGCGGCACGAGCAAGCCGTACTGGACCACACCATCCAGCGCCTGCTGGAGTCCACACACACCGACTTCGAGATCATCGTGATCGTCGGACACGACGATCCCGAGACCACGGCGGTGGCCGAACTGGCCGCCGAACGCGACCCGCGCGTCCGTGTCGTCGTCGACACCCACGAGAAGAAGAACAAGCCGAAGGCCATGAACACGGCGCTGCCGCACTGCCGCGGCGACGTCGTCGGGGTCTTCGACGCGGAGGACCAGGTCCATCCGGAGCTGCTGGCCCACGTCGACCACGCGTTCCGGACCACCGGCGCCGACGTGGTCCAGGGCGGGGTCCAGCTCATCAACTTCCATTCGAGCTGGTACAGCCTGCGCAACTGCCTGGAGTACTTCTTCTGGTTCCGCTCGCGGCTGCACCTGCACGCGCAGAAGGGATTCATCCCGCTCGGCGGGAACACCGTCTTCGTCCGCACGGACGTCCTCAGGGAAGCGGACGGCTGGGACCCCGACTGCCTGGCCGAGGACTGCGACCTGGGCGTGCGCCTGTCCAGCGTCGG
This sequence comes from Streptomyces sp. WI03-4A, assembly GCF_033792105.1. NCBI lineage: Bacteria > Bacillati > Actinomycetota > Actinomycetes > Kitasatosporales > Streptomycetaceae > Streptomyces > Streptomyces sp. WI03-4A. The sequence goes on along the minus strand of NZ_JARAUO010000015.1, from coordinate 14,058 downwards.
CAAGAAGGTCGTCGTCGCCTACGACTCGGACATGGTCACCCGTGAGGAGACCCCGGGCTCGCTGATGTCGCTGCTGAAGCAGCGCACCCGCTGGAACCAGGGCTTTTTGCAGGTGTACCGGAAGAAGGACTGGAAGCAGCTGCCGGGCTTCGGGCAGCGGCTGCTCGCCCGGTACACGCTGATGACGCCCTTCCTGCAGGCGTTCTCCGGCGTGATCATCCCGCTGAACGCGGCCGTCGCGCTCTTCCTCGACGTGCCCGTCGGGATCGCCTTCCTGACCTTCCTGCCGCTGGTGACGGCCGCCGTCACCTTCGTCTTCGAGGTGGTCGGGCTGCACGACTTCGGCCGGCAGTACGGGCTCAGGGTTCGCTTCGTCCACTACGTCAAGCTCATCGTCGGCGGCCCGTTCTACCAGGTCCTCCTGGCCGGAGCCGCGATCCGCGCCGTCTGGCGCGAGCAGCGCGGCCGCAACGACTGGGAGCTGACCACGCACGTCGGCGCGCACCTCGCCGCGGCCGAACCGATCCGAGAGGACGTTCCCGCGTGACCTCCACCCTTCCCGCGGTGACCGCTGCGAAGGTCCCCGCGCAGCGCACGGCCGCGCCCGCGGGCCGTCCGGGCGGCCTGCCGCGCCCGCCGGAGCGGCTCCGCTCCTCCCGTTCCGACCTCCTGCTGTGCGGTCTGCTGCTCGTGGCGATCCTGGTGGTGCAGGGCTGGAACATCGCCGACTACCCGACCCTCAGCGACGACGAGGGCACCTACCTGGCCCAGGCCTGGGCCGTCCAGCAGGGCAAGGGCCTGGCCCACTACACCTACTGGTACGACCATCCCCCGCTGGGCTGGGTGCAGATCGCCCTGCTGAGCTGGATCCCGTCGGCGGTGAGCCCCGGTTCGATGAACGTGGGCAGCATGCGGGCCGTCATGCTCGTGGTCAGCGGCGTCAGCGCGGTGCTGTTGTACGTGCTGGGGCGCCGGCTCTCGCTGCCCCGCTGGGCGGCCGGGCTCGGCATGGTCCTGTTCGGGCTGTCCCCGCTGGCGGTGGTCCTCCAGCGGGAGATCTTCCTCGACAACATCGCGGTGATGTGGCTGCTGCTGGCGTTCTGCCTGGCGGCCTCGCCCAGCCGGCACCTGTGGCACCACTTCGGCGCGGGTCTCGCCGCCGCCGCGGGCGTGCTCACCAAGGAGACGATGCTCGTCGTCCTGCCCGCGCTGTTCGTCACGATGTGGCGGCACAGCCATCGCGACACCCGGAAGTTCGCCCTCACCGGCGCGGTCACCGCGTGCGTCCTGATCGGCTTCTCGTACCCGCTGTTCGCCCTGCTGAAGGGCGAACTGCTGCCGGGCGCCGGGCACGTGTCGCTGTGGGACGGCATCAAGTACCAGATGTCCCGGCCCGGTTCGGGCTTCATCCTGGACACCTCCTCCGGTTCGCACGGGGTGCTGCACTCCTGGCTCTACTACGACCGGGTGCTGCCGCTGGGCGGACTGGCCGGTGCCCTGCTGCTGATCGTCACCTGGCGCTGGTCGGTCACCGCGCGCGCCCTGGCCGGGCCGGCGCTGACGGTGGCGATCCTCGCCGCGGTGGCCCTGCGTCCGAACGGCTACCTGCCCGCCATGTACGTCATCGGCGCCCTGCCGTTCCTGGCCCTGGTGCTGGCCGGCGGCACCGCCTCGGTCGCGCACGCGGTGCTGCGCCGCCGGCGGGCCGCGGGCGAGAAGCGCTACGTCACCGGCTTCCGGTACGCGCTGGCGGCCGCCCTGGCCCTGGTGGCGGGCGCCTACGTCGTGCCGCACTGGTACGACGGCGACCGCACGGCCCTGACCGCCGACGCCAACCGGCCCTACCGGCAGGCGTCCGCCTGGCTCGGCACCCGGGTCGAGGACCCGGCACACACCCGGGTCCTCGTCGACGACGCCCTCTGGCTGGACCTGGTGCACGCCGGGTACCGGCCCGGGCTCGGCGCCATCTGGTTCTACAAGGCCGACCTCGACCCGGCCGTCACCAAGACCATGCCGCACGGCTGGCGGGACGTCGACTACGTCGTCGCCTCGCCCACCGTCCGCCGCGACGCCCGGGACCTGCCCAACGTCAAGGCGGCCATCCGGCACTCCGAACCGGTCGCCGTCTTCGGCACCGGAGCGGACCGTATCGAGATCCGGCAGGTCCGGACGGCAGCCGCGGGAGGCGCGCGATGAGCGGCCACGAGTACACCGTCCCGGCCCCCGGCCTGGACGCCGCCGAGGTCGCCGAGCCCGGCGCCGTCACGATCGTCGTCCCGACGTTCAACGAGTCCGCGAACATCGGGCAGTTGCTGCGGCAGATCACCGAGTCGGTGCCCGCGCGGCTGCCCTGCGAGGTCGTCTTCGTCGACGACTCCACCGACGACACCCCCGAGGTGATCCGGCGGGCCGCGCAGGACTGCCCGTTCCCGGTGTCCGTGCTGCACCGGGAGGAACCGGTCGGCGGGCTCGGCGGGGCGGTGGTCGAGGGGCTGCGGGCGGCGACCTCGGAGTGGATCGTGGTGATGGACGGCGACTGCCAGCACCCGCCGTCCCTGGTGCCCGAGCTGGTGGCCACCGGCGAGCGGGCGAACGCCGGTCTCGTCGTCGCCTCCCGGTACATCAAGGGCGGCAGCCGGGCCGGTCTCGCCGGCAGCTACCGGGTGGCCGTCTCACGCGGCGCGACCTGGCTGACCAAGGCCCTGTTCCCGCGCCGGCTGCACGGCATCAGCGACCCCATGAGCGGCTTCTTCGCCATCCGGCGCAGCGCCGTGACCGCGGACGTGCTCAAGCCGCTCGGCTACAAGATCCTGCTGGAGCTGGCCGTGCGCAGCCGGCCCCGGCAGGTCGCCGAGGTGCCGTTCGTCTTCCAGGACCGGTTCGCGGGGGAGTCGAAGTCGACCGCGCGGGAGGGCCTGCGCTTCCTGCACCACCTGGCGGGGCTGCGCACCGCCTCGCCGCTGGCGCGCATGGTCGGCTTCGGGCTGATCGGCGCGAGCGGGTTCGTGCCGAACCTCGTCGGCCTGTGGGCGCTGACCGTCCTCGGTCTGCACTACGTGCCCGCCGAGATCGTCGCCAACCAGTTCGGTGTGGCCTGGAACTTCCTGCTCATCGAGCAACTGCTGTTCCGCGACCGGCGGGCGCACCGCCGCTGGTGGGACCGGCTGGGCCGGTTCGGGCTGCTCGCCAACGCCGATCTGGTGCTGCGCATCCCCTTGATCGCGCTGCTGGTGGACCGGTTCCATATGGGCGCGCTCCCCGCCACCGCGCTCGCGCTGGTGCTGACGTTCGTCCTGCGCTTCGTGGGGACCGAAGCGCTGGTGTACCTCCCGCGCCGCCGCCGCGGGGCTCGTACGACCGCTAGGAGAGCCGTGTGAACATACGCCGCAGACGGACCGCGCTGGTCGGGGTGGGTGCCCTGACCGCGGGTCTGCTTCTGAGCTCGCCGGAGCACGCCGTTGCCGCCAACCTCGTGCAGAATCCCGGCTTCGAGACCGCCGGTACGGACGACATGCCGTACTGCTGGGAGAAGTCGGGGTGGGGTGACAACGACTTCAGCTTCCAGACCGTCGCCGACGCGCACTCCGGCGCCAAGGCGATGAAGGTGACGCTGACCCGGCGCACCGAGGGCGACCGCAAGGCGCTGATCACCGAGTCCGCCGCGTGCGCGCCTGCGGTCAGCGTCGGCAAGCAGTACGACCTCGGGCTCTGGTACAAGTCGACCACTCCGGACGCCAACATCACCGTCTTCCGGCACGACGCGACGGCCGGCTGGCAGTACTGGACCGACCTCAAGACGCTGGACATGGCGTCGGCCTGGACGAAGGCCACCGTGCGCACGCCCGAGGTGCCGGCCGGCACGGACCGGATCACCTGGGGCGTCTCCGTCTACGGCACCGGTTCGGCGACCACCGACGACTACACGATGGACCAGGTGCCGGACGTGGTGCCGCCCGCCTCGTGCACCGGCACGAGCACCCAGTGCGCGGACGGGCGCTGGTCGGTGCTGCCGACGCAGAACCCGGTGCGCTCCATGCACTCCGTCGTCCTCAACAACGGCAAGGTGCTGCTGATCGCCGGTTCCGGCAACAGCGAGGAGAACTTCAACGCGGGGACGTTCACCTCCGCGGTGTACGACCCGGCGAAGGGCACGTACAAGGTCATCCCGACGCCGAAGGACATGTTCTGCGCCGGGCACGTGCAGCTCCAGGACGGGCGGGTCCTCGTCATGAGCGGCAACAAGGCCTATCCGGTGGCGGGCGGCCACGGCTACGAGGGCTTCAAGGACTCGTACATCTTCGACCCGAAGACGGAGACCTACAGCAAGACGAACGACCTGAACGACGGGCACTGGTACCCGTCGGCCACCGAGCTGGGCAACGGTGACGTCATCTCCTTCGGCGGGCTGCGCGAGGACTCCACCGGTTCGGTGACGGCCGAGCTGTGGTCCGACAAGGACAAGCAGTGGCAGCCGCTGTGGAAGGTCAACCAGACCTGGTCGTACTGGGGGCTGTACCCGGCGATGGTCCTGATGCAGGACGGCCGCCTCTTCTACACGGGCAGCCACGTCTTCGGCAACAACATCCCGGGCACCGGTTCGGCGATCTACGACTACGGCGCCAACACCGTCACGCAGGTCCCGGGGCTGCAGAACAAGGACCAGCGCGACCAGTCGGCGAGCGTGCTGCTGCCCCCGGCGCAGGACCAGAAGGTCCTCACCATCGGCGGCGGCAACATCGACTCCAACCCGGACGCCAACCGTCTGACCGACGTGATCGACCTCAAGCAGGCGAACCCGTCGTACATCGCCGGGCCGCAGATCCCGCAGGGCAAGGTGGACCTCGGCAACGGCAAGATCGCCGAGACCGGCGCCCAGGGCAAGATGTACGTCTCCGCGGTGCTGCTGCCCGACGGCAAGGTGCTGGAGACCGGCGGCGCGCTGCACAACCGCGCCAACCCGGTGTACGAGTCCTCGATCTACGATCCGGGCGGCAACACCTTCGACCCGGTGGCCGCCGATCCCGAGTCGCGCGGTTACCACTCCTCGGCGTTCCTGCTGCCCGACGGCCGGGTGATGGCCACCGGCGACAACCCGGGCAACGGCACCTGGAACCACAACGTGTCGATCTACACCCCGCCCTACCTGTACAAGGGCACCCGGCCCGCGATCACCTCGGTGATCAACCAGGAGTGGAAGTACGGCGACACCCAGCGGATCACCGTCGACCGGCCGATCGCCAAGGCCGAGCTGATCCGCCCGGCCGCGGTCACCCACTCCTCCGACCCCAACCAGCGCTTCGTCGACCTGCCGCTGTCGGTGAGCGGCAACAACGTCGACCTGAACGTGACGAACAACCCCAACCTGGCGCCTCCCGGCTGGTACATGCTGTTCGCGGTGGACGCCAACGGGGTGCCGTCGGTGGCCAAGTGGGTGCACCTGACGGGGCCGGCGGCGCTGAACGCCAAGGCGGCCGCGCCGCACGTCCACTCCTTCGCCGACTCCCTGTCCGGGAAGGTCTCCGGGCCCGGCAAGAAGCGGACGTCGCAGCCGGTCAGCCCGACCATCTCCGGCTGCGACCGGCACTACGGCACCATCAACGTGTGCGTGCCGACGGCCTTCCCGCGCCAGGTGAAGAAGACGGCCGCGGCCCGCTGCGCCTGGCTGGCGCGGAACCACTACGGCCGGCTGAAGGTCAACGGCGGTGACGACCCGCTCGGCCTCGACGGCGACCGGGACGGTGTGGCCTGTGGAAAGGCGGACGTGCGCAAGGGCTAGTCACGCCCGCTGAACTCCGCGAGGGCGCGCTCCACGACGGCTTCGAGCTGGTCGTGGTGCGCGCCCTTCCAGTAGGCGCGGCCGCAGTCGGCACACTGGGCGAACACGTCGTACGACCGCCGGGTGCCGCCCTTGAGCTGTGCGGCCACCTCCTCCTTGGTGGCCTGCCGCAGCAGGCCGTTGCAGGCGGTGCAGCGGGTCCAGGGGCGCAGCTCGGGCGCGAAGCGGTCGAGGACGTCGCGCAGTTGGTCCTCGGGGCGGGTGCTGTACACGTACGCACCGGCCCACAGCTCGCGGCGGCGCAGCAGCCCCCGGTCGCGGCTGAGCAGGACCCGCCGCTCCGCCGCGGAGCGGGCGGCCAGGGCCGGGTCGCCGATGTCGGTCGACTCGTACGCGGCGTCCACGCCGAGCAGGCGCAGCCGGCGGGCGAGCGTGCCGAGGTGGACGTCGAGAAGGAAGCGGAGCGGGGCGCCGGGGACCGGCTGGGGGCGGCCCACCGGGCGCACCTCGACCGTCTCGCCGGCCTTGGGGACGTGCGAGACGGGCACCTCCCGGCCGTCGACGACCAGGGTGCCGACCTCGGTGAGCGGCACGCCCAGGGACTCGATGACGTGCCCGAGCGTCGAGACGCCGTCGGTGCCGAGCGGTGTGGCGCCGGCCCGCCGGGCGGCCGGCACGAACAGGTGCAGCTCGGGGGCGACTTCGACGTGGATCTCGGGTCCGTTCACGGTGTCAGGATCGCACGCGGGGCGGGCGTGGGGCCTCAGGGTTTCCGGTTGGGCAGGCCGTGCTCCAGGACGTCGAGGGTGCGGTCGATCAGCGCCGTCAGGTCGTCCCGGTAGCCGTTCTCCGCCCAGTACATGGACGTCTCCATCAGGCCGCCGATCAGCGACATGGCGTAGACCCGGACCTCCAGGCCGTCCGGGTCGCGGCCGGTGCGCTCGGCGATGGCCGCGCAGAGCATGCGACCGGTGGCGGACATGCTCTCCATCATCCGGGAGCGCACCGCGGGGACCTGGACCGTGAGGTGGGCGCGCAGCCGGGAGACCTCCTGGTCCTCGGAGGCGCCGAGCCGGACGGCCCGGCGCATGACGTACCGGATGGTGTCCGGCCAGGGCTCCTCGGCGGGCCGCTGCCTGATCTCCTCCAGGATGACCGGGTCGAACTCGTCCGTGAGGACGATGTCCTCCTTGGTGGGGAAGTACCGGAAGACGGTCGACGGCGACACCTCGGCGCGCTCGGCGATCTGGTCGATCGTCGTGGCGTCGTAGCCCTGTTCCCTGACCAGCGCGTAAGTGGCGGTGCGGATCGCCTCGCGGGTCTTGATCTTCTTGCGTTCGCGCAGCCCCGGCTGCGGTCGGTCGGCGGAGGCGAGGGGGGAACGTGCGGCCGTCATGCGGTCATTGTCCGGCATCCGCCGCGGCGGTGGCCATCTCCGGGTCGTCCCGCGGCTCGTTCCGCGCGGTGGCGGGCGTGCCCGGCAGGAACGCCGCGGCCGGCAGCGCCGAGACGAGGGCGGCGGCCCCGCAGACCAGCAGGACCACGGTCATGCCGTGCACGTACGCGCCGTCCGCGGAGGCGGCCAGGTGGGCCGAGCCGGTCCGTCGGGCGATCAGGTGCGCGGCGACGACCGAGTCCCCGGCGGCGTCGGCGGCCGCCCCGGTCAGGCCGGTCAGGTCGAGACGGCCGCGGAAGACACCGGCGAGGAGGCTGCCGAGCAGGGCGATGCCGATCGCGGACCCCACCTGCCGCAGGGTCATGAGCAGGCCGGAGCCGCTGCCGGCCCGGTCCCGGGGGAGGGTGGCGAGGGCGCACGTCATGGCTGGTACGAGGGCGCAGCCGAAGCCCAGGCCGGCCACGGTGAGCCACAGCGCGGTGAAGCCGTACCCGGAGTGCACGGTGGTGCGGCTGCCGAGCAGGGCGGCGAAGGCCAGGACGACCAGGCCGGCGGTGACGGTGGCGCGGGCGCCGAAGCGTGTGGTGGCGACGGGGGTGAGTTTCGCCGCGACGGACAGGCCGAGGACCATCGGCAGCAGCCGCACGCCGGTGCCGAGGGTGTCGTTGCCGAGGACCGCCTGGAGGTAGGGGGGCAGCACGAACATCAGGCCGGACAGTACGAACATCACCAGGGTCGCGGCGACGGTGTTGAGCACGAACGGCCGGTGGGCCAGCAGGGTCATGTCCAGCATGGGCCGCCGGACGCGGCGTGAGCGCAGCACGAGTCCGGTGATCAGGAGCGCGGCGGTGGCGAACGCGGCGAGGACCAAGGGGTCGGTCCAGCCGCGGTCGGGGGCCTCGATGATGGCGTAGACGAGGGCGCCGAGCCCGCCGGCGGTGCAGGCCGTGGAGAGAGTGTCGACCTCCGGGGAGGCGGGGTCGCGGGTCTCGGGGAGCAGGAAGAGGCAGGCGGTGATGCCGATCGCGACCATCGGGACGTTGATCAGGAAGACCGAGCCCCACCAGAAGTGGTCCAGCAGCCAGCCGCCGATGATCGGGCCCAGCGGCAGGCCGAGCGCCGAGCCGGTGGAGACGAGCCCGATGGCCTTGCCCTGCTCCTCGGGCGTGAACAGCGACGGCAGCACAGACATCGCCAGCGGGGTGATCAGCGCGGCGCCGACGCCCATCACCGCGCGGGCCGCGATCAGGGTGTTCACGTCCCCGGTGAGGGCGCCCACCAGCGAACCGGCCAGGAAGGTCCCGAGCCCGGTGATCAGCATGCGGCGGCGCCCGAACCGGTCTCCGAGCAGGCCCGCCGGGAGCATCAGCGCGGCGAAGACGACAACGTAGGCGTCCGCCATCCACTGCTGCTGACCCGTCGTGGCACCGAGCTGTTCCGCCATGGTGGGCAGGGCCACGTTGAGGATCGTCATGTCGAAGCCGAGCACGAGCATGCTCGCGACCAGGGCCCCGAGGGCCCACCAGCGGCGGGGATCGCGCCGCGTCCCGTCCGTTCCTGTGACAGCAACCATGAAATGAAAGTAACTGTCAAAATCGAGTTACTGTCAATAGGTAGTGCCCGCGGGCGCACGAAAAACGGCCACGGCGGGGAGCCGTGGCCGAGGGCCGGAAGGGGAGGGGGTGAGCGCTTACGCGTGCTGGTAGGCCACCAGTGAGATGCCGACGTAGTGGACGATGAACGCGGCGAGCGTGAGGGAGTGGAAGACTTCGTGGAAGCCGAACCAGCGCGGTGAGGGGTTCGGGCGCTTGATGCCGTAGACGACGCCCCCGGCGCTGTAGAGCAGTCCGCCGACGATCACCAGCACCAGGACGGCGATGCCGCCGGCGCGCAGGAAGTCGGGCAGGAAGAAGACGGCCGCCCAGCCCATCGCGAGGTAGCAGGGGGTGTAGAGCCAGCGCGGGGCGCCGACCCAGAACACGCGGAAGACGATGCCCGCCGCGGCCGCGGCCCAGATGCCCCACAGCAGCCACTGCCCCTTGGCGCTCGGCAGCAGCAGCATCGTCAGCGGGGTGTAGGTGCCCGCGATGATCAGGAAGATGTTGGCGTGGTCGAGGCGGCGCAGCACCCCGTCCATCCGCGGGCTCCAGTCGCCCCGGTGGTACAGCGCGCTGACGCCGAACAGCAGGCACGCCGTGAGGACGTAGATGCCGCAGGCGACACGGCCGCGGGGGGAGTCGGCGAGGGCGGTGAGCACCAGCCCCGCGATGAGCACGGCCGGGAACATGCCGAGGTGCAGCCAACCGCGGAGCCTGGGCTTCACCGGGTGCGGCAGGGAGAGCGCGACGGGACCGCGGCCGTCGGCCGGCGTGTCCCTGGGCGCGTCGGATGCGGACGCAGTCATGGGGGCATGGTACCTACGCACCCGTAAGTCGCGCGCGAGCGCGCACTGGTGAGCGGCCGTGACGCAAAAAGTCCTTCTGCTGAACTCCACGCATACGCAAAGAATCACGGAAACCGTGGGATTCGTCACGTCGCTCACCTGTGATGCCCTCTGGACATATGGGCACTAGAATCGGATGATCAAATGAGTGCGGTCGGCACCGGATGAGCGCCCAAGGTCAACACCCTGAAGCATCCGGGTCGCGGCCCCCACGGGGCGACAAGACAAAAAAATCCCTCTTTTAGGAGCAATCGTGGCGCGCGACATCGCGGCTCCCACCGGCATCCCCACCCAGCACCAGGAACTGATCTCGTGGGTCAACGAGATCGCCGAACTGACCCAGCCGGACAGCGTGGTCTGGTGTGACGGATCCGAGGCCGAGTACGAGCGACTGTGCGAAGAGCTCGTGGCCAAGGGGACCTTCAAGAAGCTGGACCCGATCAAGCGCCCGCACTCCTACTACGCCGCCTCCGACCCGACCGACGTCGCCCGCGTCGAGGACCGGACCTTCATCTGCTCCGAGAAGGAGGCGGACGCCGGCCCGACCAACCACTGGAAGGCCCCCGCCGAGATGCGGGAGATCTTCGCCGGTGACAAGGGCCTGTTCCGCGGCTCGATGCGGGGCCGCACGATGTACGTCGTGCCCTTCTGCATGGGCCCGCTCGGCTCCCCGCTGTCCGCGATCGGCGTGGAGATCACCGACTCCGCCTATGTCGCCGTCTCCATGCGCACGATGACGCGCATGGGCCAGGCCGTGCTGGACGAGCTGGGCGACGAGGGCTTCTTCGTCAAGGCCGTGCACACCCTCGGCGCCCCGCTGGAGCAGGGCGAGCAGGACGTCCCGTGGCCGTGCAACTCCACCAAGTACATCTCGCACTTCCCCGAGGACCGCGAGATCTGGTCCTTCGGCTCCGGCTACGGCGGCAACGCCCTGCTCGGCAAGAAGTGCTACGCCCTGCGCATCGCCTCCGTGATGGCGCGCGACGAGGGCTGGCTCGCCGAGCACATGCTCATCCTCAAGCTCACCCCGCCGCACGGTGAGTCCAAGTACGTCGCCGCGGCCTTCCCGAGCGCCTGCGGCAAGACCAACCTCGCCATGCTGGAGCCCACGATCTCGGGCTGGACCGTGGAGACCATCGGCGACGACATCGCCTGGATGCGGTTCGGTGAGGACGGTCGCCTGTACGCGATCAACCCCGAGGCCGGCTTCTTCGGCGTCGCGCCCGGCACCGGTGAGCACACCAACGCCAACGCGATGAAGACCCTGTGGGGCAACTCCGTCTTCACCAACGTCGCCCTCACCGACGACGGCGACGTGTGGTGGGAGGGCATGACGGAGGAGACCCCGGCCCACCTGACGGACTGGAAGGGCCGCGACTGGACCCCGGAGTCCGCCGAGCCCGCCGCGCACCCCAACGCCCGCTTCACCACGCCCGCCTCGCAGTGCCCGATCATCGCGCCCGAGTGGGAGGACCCCAAGGGCGTGCCGATCTCGGCGATCCTCTTCGGCGGCCGCCGCGCCAGCGCCGTGCCGCTGGTGACCGAGTCCTTCGACTGGAACCACGGCGTCTTCCTCGGCGCCAACGTGGCCTCCGAGAAGACCGCCGCCGCCGAGGGCAAGGTCGGCGAGCTGCGCCGCGACCCGTTCGCGATGCTGCCCTTCTGCGGCTACAACATGGGCGACTACATGGCCCACTGGGTCGACGTGGCCAAGGACAAGGACCAGTCCAAGCTGCCGAGGATCTACTACGTCAACTGGTTCCGCAAGAACGACGAGGGCAAGTTCGTCTGGCCGGGCTTCGGCGAGAACAGCCGCGTCCTGAAGTGGATCGTGGAGCGCCTCGACGGCAAGGCCGAGGGCGTCGAGACCCCCATCGGCGTGCTGCCGACCAAGGAGGCCCTGGACACCGACGGTCTCGAACTGTCCGCGTCCGACCTGGACTTCCTGCTCACGGTCGACAAGGAGGTCTGGCGTGAGGAGGCCGCCCTGGTCCCCGAGCACCTCAACACCTTCGGTGACCACACCCCGAAGGAGCTGTGGGACCAGTACCGCGCGCTGGTGCAGCGCCTGGGCTGATCCCGCCGCACGGACTCCACGGCCGGTTGGGATGCCCTGACCAGCGATCGTCACGGCCGGCCGTGGTGACACCCCGAAGGCCCCGCACAACGGTGTGCGGGGCCTTCGACGTGTCCACGTGGTGTGTGGCGCCCGGTCCGCGCGTCGCTGCGGGTGCGCGCGGACCGGGGCCGTTCAGGGGGACCCGGGCGGGTCAGCGGGCCGTGCTCAGCTCCTTCGGGCCCATCAGCGCGGCCGTGTGCGCGTCCATCCGCTCGGCCGCGAGGATCGCCGCCGCGGTGTCGGCCCGGGAGGCCGCCACCACCAGCGCGCGGCCGGCCAGGGCGTGCGCGCGCCGGTGGAGGCCGGCGGGATCGCCGGACGCGCCCGGCGCGGCGCGCAAGGGCGCCCGCCCGCCCCGCAGTCGGCAGACCTCGTGGGCGAGCCGCTCGGCGGCGGTGTCCAGGTCGGCGGACGGGGTCAGGGCGCGCAGGTCGTCGGTGACGGCGAGCAGCGCGCCGAGGTGCCCGGCGAGCTGGATGTCCAGCTCCTCCTCGCGCGAGCGGTGCGGGAAGTCGGACGGCGGGCCGGCCGGCGTGCTGTGGACCGACTTGGGGCGGATCGGTTCGTACATGGGACGGCCTCCTGTGCGCTGCAGGAAACCATCCTAGCTTGGAATTCGTCTAAAGTTGAGTCGTGTCACGGAACGCGGTCCGGCGGCCCCGGTGCGCTACGGCTGGCCGTAGCCGTCCAGAAAGTTCGCGATCCGGCCGACCGCGTCCCGGAGGTCGCCCGCGTTGGGCAGGGTCACCACACGGAAGTGGTCGGGCTCGGGCCAGTTGAAGCCGGTGCCCTGCACGACCATGATCTTCTCCTGGCGCAGCAGGTCCAGGACCATCTGCCGGTCGTCCCTGATCTTGAAGACCTTGGGGTCGAGGCGCGGGAACAGGTACAGCGCGCCCTTGGGGCGTACGCAGCTGACGCCCGGGATCTGGGTGAGCAGCTCGTAGGCGACGTCCCGCTGCTCCCGCAGCCGGCCGCCCGGCAGCACCAGGTCGTCGATCGTCTGGCGGCCGCTGAGCGCGGCGACCACGCCGTGCTGGCCCGGCATGTTGGCGCACAGGCGCATGTTCGCCAGGATCGTCAGGCCCTCGATGTAGGAGTCGGCGTGCGCGCGCGGGCCGGAGATCGACATCCAGCCCACGCGGTAGCCGGCCACCCGGTAGGCCTTGGACATGCCGTTGAAGGTGAGGGTCAGCAGGTCGGGGGCGATCTTGGCGGTCGGGGTGTGCGTGGCGTCGTCGTAGAGGATCTTGTCGTAGATCTCGTCGGAGCAGACCAGCAGGTTGTGGCGGCGGGCGATGTCGGTCAGGCCCTTGAGCACCGCCTCGTCGTAGACCGCGCCCGTGGGGTTGTTCGGGTTGATGATCACGATCGCCTTGGTGCGGTCGGTGACCTTGCGTTCCACGTCGGCGAGGTCGGGCATCCAGTCGGACTGCTCGTCGCAGCGGTAGTGGACGGCGGTGCCCCCGGAGAGGGAGACGGCGGCGGTCCACAGCGGGTAGTCCGGAGCCGGTACGAGCACCTCGTCGCCGTCGTCCAGCAGGCCCTGCATGGCCATCACGATCAGCTCGGAGACGCCGTTGCCGATGAAGACGTGCTCGACGTCCGTCTCGATGCCGAGGGTCTGGTTGTGCATGACGACCGCGCGGCGGGCGGCCAGCAGGCCCTTGGCGTCGCCGTAGCCGTGCGCCGTGGAGACGTTGCGGAGGATGTCCTCCAGGATCTCCGGCGGGCACTCGAAGCCGAAGGCGGCGGGGTTGCCGGTGTTCAGCTTCAGGATGCGGTGACCGGCCGCCTCCAGCCGCATCGCCTCCTCGAGGACCGGACCCCGGATCTCGTAACAGACGTTGGCGAGCTTCGTCGACTGGATCACCTGCATGACCGTGAGCTTACGGCCCGGTAACGCCTCATGGGTCGTGTTATCCGCCACGTGAGACAGCGAGTTTTGCACCGTTATCGCCGGTAGCTGTCACAGGAGTCCCTCGCGTCTCTACAATTCCCGCCCATGTCCACCGAACGCGACCAAGGGGCGGGGGCGTCCGGAGCACACGGAGCGGGTGGCGAGCCGGGGGTCGTGCCGAACGTGTACCACCCGCGGAACGCGCCGGCCCCGTCGTACGACGAGTACGCCGACCCGGCCACCGCCCATGGCTGGCAGAACGCCTACGACGAGACCCGCGAGCTGCCGCCGGTCCGGATGCCCATGGACGGGCCCGGGCCCGAGCCCGTACCGGTGCCCCCGGTGGCGCACGAGCCGGCCGGGGGGCCGGGCCGCGCCGATCTCCGGCGGCGGCGCCGGCGGGGCGGGCGCCGGCGGGTCGCCG
>NZ_JARAUO010000014.1:0-158588 GCF_033792105.1 Streptomyces sp. WI03-4A | reverse complement strand
CGCCCGCCCGGCCCTGGGCGGCCGGCCCGCTGACGGGCGTGGCCGGGCGCGGTCGCGCGGGCCCGGTGAGCGCCGGGGCCGCACCGGCCACGTGGCGGGTGAACGCGTCGAGCGACTGGTGCTCGTAGAGCGCGCGTACGGGGATGTCCACGCCGAACTCCGCGCGGCTGAGCTTGGCGATCCGTGCCGCGGTGAGGCTGCTGCCGCCCAGGTCGAACAGGCTCGCCGCGGTGTCGGTGACGCCCCAGCCGAGCGCCTCCTCCCAGACGGCGGCCATGCGCGCGCGGAGGCCGGCGTGGGCCGGGGGCGCGGCGGGTGCGGTTGCGTGATCCGACATGAGGTCTCCAGTGCGGGGGGCTCAGTGGGCGCCGGCCGGCAGACCGCCCAGTTCGTGCGCGAGGAGGTCGAGCAGCGGGCGCCAGGAGTCGACCAGGTACATGTGGCCACCGGGCAGCTCGACGAGCCGGAAGGGCCCGGTCGTCGTGTCCCGCCAGGCACCGGCCGCCGCCGCGGAGACCACGTCGTCGTCGGCGCCGCGCACGCTCAGCACCGGGAACCGCGACGGCCCGGCCTGGTCCGGCCGGTGGTCCTCCTGCATCGCGATGTCGGTGCGCAGCGGCGGCAGCAGCAGTTCGCGCAGTTCGGGGTCGTCCAGCGCCGGGTGGTGGTAGCCGGCGATCCGGCGGACACCGGCGATGAAGGCGTCGTCGGGCAGCCCGGTGATGCGCTCGGCGCGCGGGGTGCCGGGCGGGGTGGCGCCGCTCGGGACCAGCACCAGGTCCAGATGGGGTGCCTCGCGGGCGAGCGCGCGGGCGGTCTCGTGCGCCAGGAAGGCGCCGAAGCTGTGGCCGAAGACGGCGACCCGGTCGGCGCCCTCGGTCTCCCGCAGCAGTTCGGGCACGATCAGGTCGAGCAGCGTGCCGACGTCCCGGCACTCCGGCTCGGCGAACCGCTTCTCGCGGCCGGGCAGTTGCACCGGGACGACGCGCAGACCGGGGTGGCTGCCCACCCAGGGCCGGAAGAACGCGGCGCCCGCGCCGGCCGGGGGCAGGCACAGCAGAGTGGTGCCAGACATGTCTTTCCTCGCTTCTCGTGGTCCGTCCGCGGCCGTGCGCCGGTGGTTCAGTGGTCCGCCGGGTCGTCCCCGGTCAGCCGCCGCAGGATCGTCCAGGCGACCTCGGCGACCGTGAAGTCCGCGTAGAGGTCGCTCAGGGCGAGTTCGACGGCGAAGGTGTCGCGCAGCCGGGCCGCCAGCCGTACGGCGGTCAGCGACTGCCCGCCCAGATCGAAGAAGTTGTCGTGGATGCCCACGGCGTCCACCTCCAGCACCTCCGCCCAGATCCGGGCGACTTCCTCCTCGAACGGGGTGCGGGGGGCGCCGTCGCCGTCCGCGGCGGGGCCGTCCGGGGCGGGCGGCGGCGGCAGTTCGTCGACGGCGAGAGCGCCGGACGCGGTCCGGGGCAGGGACGTGGTCCCGACGACGGCCGCGGGCAGCCAGGGGCCGGGGACCCGGTCGCCGAGCAGTTTCAACAGCGCGTCGGCGTCCGTGTGTTCACCGGGCGGGGGCACGACGTAGGCGACGAGGCCCGGGCCGCCCGGGAGCACGGGGCGCACGACGACGGCGCAGTCGGCGACGCCGGGCAGTCCCGCCAGCACGGACTCGACCGCGGCCGGGTCCACCGGCAGGGCCTGGTGACCGTACGTGCCGTCGGTGCGGCCGAGCGGCAGGACGGTGCCGTCGGGGCGCAGCCGGGCCCGCTCGCCGGTCCTGAACAGCCGTCCGCCGGGCAGCCGAGCCGCGGCCGTCGTACCGGGGGCACCGTCCGGCGCGGTGCCGACGGCGGGGCCGCCGAGGTGGAGGTCGCCGACGGCTCCGAAGGGCACGGGTTCCAGGTGCTCGTCGAGGACGTGCAGATCGTAGCCCGCGGGCCGGAGCACCACCGGGTCCTGGCCGGCGGCCGGGGTGGCCACGGCGTACGCGCCGGCGGTGCCGGGCAGGAACCGGAGCCGTGGCGCGGGCCGGTCCGCCTCGGGGGCACCGGCCTGTTCCGGCGGGGCGAGTTCGAGGGTGGCGCCGCGGGCCAGCGCCGCCGGCAGCTCGCGCAGGAACTGCTCGGGGCTGTCCGGCGCGCACCGGTGGACGCCGCCCGGTGCCAGGTCCAGCGCGGCCGCGGCGCCCCGGGCGGCGGTGAGCACCGCCGTGTGGCTCAGCGGGACGACGCCGACGGCACCCTCACCGGTGACCGTCCAGGCCAGCAGGGCAGGCGTGCCGTCCGGCGACGGCACGACTTCGACGGAACCCGACGGCGGCACGGTCTCGGCGGAAGCCGACGGTGGCACGGAGTCACCGGAACCCGACGGCGGCACGGTCTCGGCGGAAGCCGACAGCGGCACGGAGTCACCGGAACCCGACGGCGGCACGGTCTCGGCGGAAGCCGACAGCGGCGCGGAGCCGGCGGGGGCCGGGGGCCGACCGGAGGGGGCGGAGACGTCCGGGAGGACCAGTGCCCCCGACTCGGTGAGGAGGGTCCGCTCCAGGTGCTCGGGCAGGTCCGGGTGGAGCGGGAAGCAGGCGCCGCCCGCCTTGAGGACGGCGTACGCCGTGACCGCGAGGTCGGCCGAGGGCATGGCGCGCAGGGCCACCGGGGTGCCCGGGCGCACGCCGTGGGTGCGCAGCCGTTGTGCCAGTTCCCCGGCCCGCCGGTCGAGCTGCCGGTACGTCAGCCCGGTCTCCGGTGTGGTGAGCGCGGGCGCATCCGGGGTCCGGGCGGCCCACTCCTCCACCGCCGCGTGGACCGGGCCGGTGGCGGGCCCGGTGCGCGCGCCGGGCGCGGCGGCCAGCACGGTCCGGCGCTCCTCGGCGTCCAGCAGCGGCAGCCGGGACAGCGGTCGGTCCGGCTGCTCGGCGATCGCTTCGAGCAGGGCGACGTAGTGCCCGGCCAGGCGCACTACCGTGGCGTCGTCGAACACGTCG
This sequence comes from Streptomyces sp. WI03-4A, assembly GCF_033792105.1. NCBI lineage: Bacteria > Bacillati > Actinomycetota > Actinomycetes > Kitasatosporales > Streptomycetaceae > Streptomyces > Streptomyces sp. WI03-4A. Next base: position 155,614 of record NZ_JARAUO010000014.1, on the reverse strand, counting down.
GTGCTGTACTCCAGCACCACCCGGTGGCCGTCGTCGGCCGGCCGGACGTCCATGGCCAGGTCCATCTTGGCGGTACCGGTGCCGACGTGCGCCATCTCGAAGGTGAGCCCGGCGGCGGTCCACCGCTCGGGGGCCTTGGCCTGGAGCACCATCAGCACCCGGGCAGGGTCCTCGCCGGCCCCCGGGGCGGCGTGCTGGCGCAGCAGGTCGGCGGCCTGCTCGAAGGGCAGTTCCTCATGGGCGACGGCGCCCTGGAAGGCGGTCCGCACCCGGTCGAGCAGGTCGAGGAAGTCGGGGTCGCCGGACAGGTCGGTACGCAGGAACAGCGGGTTGACGAAGTAGCCGATGAGGCCTTCGAGTTCGGGCCGGGTGCGGCCGGCCGTCGGGGAGACGACGGTGATGTCGTCCTGGCCTCCGTAGCGGGCGAGCAGCACGTTGAACGCGGCGAGCAGCACCATGAACGGAGTCGCGGTGCGCCGGCGGGCGAGCGCCTCCACGCGCTGCACCAGGGCGCGCGGCAGGGTGAAGTGGTGGGCGGCGCCCCGTCCGCTGGCGACGGCGGGCCGGGGCCGGTCGGTCGGCAGCTCGGGGGGCCGGGCGCCGGACAGCTCGCGGGCCCAGTGGGCGCGCAGCCCGTCGAGGTGCTCACCGGTCAGCCGTTCACGCTGCCAGGCAGCGAAGTCCGCGTACTGGATGGGCAGTTCGGGCAACCGTGGCTCCCGGCCCGCGCGCAGGTCCGCGTAGGCGGCGGTCAGCTCACCGAAGAGGATGCCCGAGGAGAGCCCGTCGGTGACGATGTGGTGGATGGCGAGCAGCGCCACATGGTGGTCGGGCGCCAGACGCAGCAGCCGGAACCGTATGAGCGGGCCCTGCCGCAGGTCGAAGGGCGTCTCCAGTTCCCGGCGCGCGGTCTCCTCGAACTCCTCCTCCGTGGTGTCCAGCACCGTGATGTCGACCGGCGCCGACGGGTGGATCACCTGTACCGGGTCGCCGTCGTCGAGGTCGAAGGTGGTGCGCAGGACCTCGTGCCGGTCCACGACGAGGCCGAGGGCGCGCCGCAGCACCGGGACGTCCAGCGGGCCGCGCAGCCGTACCGCCGCCGTCACGTTGTACGCGGACTGGCCCGGGGTTATCTCGTTCTGCAGCCACAGGCTCTGCTGCGCGAACGATGTGTCGGCCACAAGGCTCTCTTCGGTCATCGGCGTCCGTCTCTCCTCCGTCGCGCCGACCGGGCGGCCGCGCGCCTCCCGGTGACTGCGCTGCTCCGCATGCATGGCACTGCACGGGATGCTCCCCCGGTGCGGTGGCGTCCGGCAGTCGGGTAAGTCCCCGACTGTCCCGGGGCGCCGGGTCCGGGCAGCATCGGGTGCCCGTACCCCGGCCGGGGCTGCCGGCGGCCCGGTCGCCGGCCGGATCACGGCCCGGGCGCAGCCCTGATCAGAAGGGAACCTCCCGAGGTGGCCGAACACGCCCTGACCGCCCCCGCCCTGCCGTCCGCGCGGCGCCGTTTCGGCCCGGGGTTCCGCCGGCTGTGGGCCGCGACGACCTTCTCCGGCCTGGGCGACGGGGTGCGGATGATCGCGCTGGCCGTCCTGGCGTCCACGATCACCGCCGATCCGCTGAAGGTGTCGCTGGTGACGGTGGCCGGCCAGTTGCCCTGGGTCCTGGTGGGCCCGTTCAGCGGGACCCTCATCGACCACTGGGACCGCTACCGGCTGCTGTGGCTGTGCGACGCGGCCAGGACCGCCGTCCTCGCGGGCCTGGTCATGGTGCTCCTCACCGGCCGGGCGAGTCTGACCGCTCTGGTGGTGGTCGCGTTCCTGCTCAGCTCGGTGGAGACGATGGCGGAGAACCTGGCGCAGGCCGTGGTGCCCGACATGGCCGCCGCCGACGCCCTCGACTCGGCCAACAGCAGGCTGCTGACCGGCCAGTTGGTCACGATGGAGTTCCTCGGCCCGCCGCTGGGCACGGCCCTGTTCGCGGTGGCGCACGCGCTGCCGTTCGGGCTCTCCACCGCCTGCTTCGCGGTGTCCGCGCTGCTCGTCCTCAGGGTCCGCCCGAAGGGTGCGGCCGTCCGGGGCACGCCGCTGACGCCGCGGTCGCTCGGGGCGCACACCGCGGCCGGGGTGGTGTGGCTGTGGCGGCACCGGCTGCTGCGGACGGTGTGCCTGCTGGTGGCCCTGTTCAACTTCGCCGTGCTGGCGGTGCTCGGGGTCGCCGTGCTCTACGCCCTGGACACGCTGAAGCTCAGCCAGACCATGTACGGGCTGCTGATGCTGGTCATCGCCGGCGGCGGTCTGATCGGCGTGGTGACCGCGCCGCTGGTGGTCTCCGCGCTGGGCCGGGGCCGGGCCCTGCAGCTCTCCTTCGCCCTGTGCCCGGCGTCCTTCGCCGTCGCCGGCTGGACCTCGCACCCGCTGGTGGCCGCACTCGCGCTGACCTTCGTCGGCGCCGCCATCACCCTGGGCAACGTCCTCACCGCGACACTGCGCCAGACCCTGATCCCGAAGGAGCGCTTCGGCCAGGTCAACGGCGCCTACCGACTGGTGATCAACGGTCTGACGCCGCTCGGCGGCCTCGCCGGCGGGCTCGTCGCCGACCGGTTCGGGCTGCGGGCGCCGTTCTTCCTCGCCGCCGGACTGCTGCTCCTGTGCACCCTGGTCGCGGTGCCGCTGCTGCCCAGGCGCGCGCTGGACGACCTCCCGGAGCCGGACGCCGTCACCGGGGCCACCGAGGCGGCCGAGGGCTGAGCGCCCGGTCCTGCCGTTCCCGCACACCGGTGCCCGGCCGGAAGGCAGACTTCGGACATGGTCGATCGCGCCTTCGGCGACTTCGAACTCGCCTCGCTCTACGACAAGTTGAACCCCTGGGGCCCCGGTGACGACTTCTACCTGGAGCTCGTCCTCGCCGCCGGTTCGGTCCTCGACGTCGGCTGCGGCACCGGCCGGCTGCTGCGCGGAGCCCGGGAGGCCGGGCACCGGGGCCGGCTCACCGGCCTCGACCCGGCGGCCGCCATGCTCGTGCAGGCCCGCCGAGCGGAGCCGGGCGTCGAGTGGGTGCTCGGGGACCTGCTCTCGCACACCTGGGACAAGGCGTTCGACCTGGTCGTGATGACCGGCCACGCGTTCCAGGAACTGCTGCGCGACGAGCAGGTGCGCGGACTGCTGGGCGGGGTGCGCCGCGCGCTCGCGGGCGGCGGCCGGTTCGTCTTCGAGACCCGGAACCCGGCCGCCCGCGCCTGGGAGCGCTGGACCCCGGACCGGGTGCACGAGTTCACCGGCGACGACGGGCCGGTACGGGTCTGGCACGACGCGGACCCGGCCCCCACCGGGGACCGGGTCACGTTCACGGAGACGTACGCCGGGGCGCGCTGGCCGCGGCCGCGGGTGTGCCGGAGCACCCTGCGGTTCCTCGGCACCACCGCCCTCGACGGCTTCCTCGGCGAGGCCGGTCTTGCCGTCGCCGAGCGCTACGGGGACTGGGGGCGGGGGCCCGTGACCCCCGCCAGCCCCGAGATCATCACCGTCGCCGCTCCGCGGGCCTAGGCCTGCGGAGCGGCGCCCTCCTCCAGCGCCGCCAGGGCCGGGTCCATGACGATGTCCTCGTCACGGGCCTCGGTCGTGGGGTCCTCCGGGAAGTGGCAGGCCGTCAGGTGGCCGTCACGGTTGCCGGAGATCTGGACCAGCGGCGGCTCGTCGGTCGCGCACTTGTCCTGCGCCTTCCAGCAGCGGGTGCGGAAGCGGCAGCCGGACGGCGGGTTGATCGGCGAGGGGACGTCGCCGGAGAGACGGATCCGCTCACGGTCCGCGGTCTCCTCGTCGACGCCGACCTCCGGCACCGCCGACAGCAGGGCGTGCGTGTAGGGGTGGCGGGGCCGGTTGTATATCGAGTCCCGGTCGCCGACCTCGACCACCTTGCCGAGGTACATGACCGCGACGCGCTGCGAGAAGTGCCGGACGATGGCGAGGTCGTGGGCGATGAACAGGAACGCGATGCCCAGTTCCGCCTGGACCTGCTGGAGCAGGTTCACCACCTGCGCCTGGATGGAGACGTCCAGCGCGGAGACCGGCTCGTCGGCCACGATCAGCTTCGGGTTCAGCGCCAGGGCGCGGGCGACGCCGATGCGCTGGCGCTGACCGCCGGAGAACTCGTGCGGGAAGCGGTTGTAGTGCTCCGGGTTCAGGCCGACGAGCTCCAGCAGCTCCCGGACCTTCTTCTCCCGGCCGCCCTGCGGCTCGATCCCGTTGACCTCCATCGGCGACTTGATGATGCTGCCGACGGTCTGCCGCGGGTTCAGCGAGGAGTACGGGTCCTGGAAGATCATCTGGATCTCGGACCGGACGGGCGCGATCTGCCGGCGCGAGGCGTGCGTGATGTCCTGCCCCGCGTAGGTGATCGAGCCGGCGGTCGGCTCCAGCAGCCGGGTGATGAGCCGGCCGGTGGTCGACTTGCCGCAGCCGGACTCGCCGACCAGGCCGACGCTCTCGGCGACGCCGACGCTGAGGTCGATGCCGTCGACCGCCTGGACCGCGCCGACCTTGCGCTTGATCGGGAAGCCGCCGTAGATCGGGAAGTGCTTGGTCAGGCCCTTGACCTCCAGCAGCGCCTCGGGCGCGGTGCCGGTGGTGCCCTGCTGTGCGGGGAGGGTGAGGTTCTCGCTCATGTCTCGGTTCTCCCTAGCGCAGCCGGGGCTGGATCTTGTCGATGAAGATGGTCTGCTTCTGCTCCGGCGTCAGGTGGCACGCCGAGGCACGCCCCTCGCCCAGCGCCGGCCGGACCTCGGAGCACAGGTTGCCCTGCACCTCGTCCTTGAACGCGCAGCGCGGGTGGAAGCGGCAGCCCGAGGGCGGGTTGAGCAGCGAGGGCGGGCTGCCGGGGATCGGCGTCAGCGCGGTGTGGATGTCGCTGTCCAGACGCGGCATCGAGCTGAGCAGGCCCCAGGTGTAGGGGTGCTTCGGCTCGTGCAGCACCTCCTTGGTGCTGCCGCGCTCCACGGCCCGGCCCGCGTACATCACCAGCAGGTCGTCCGCCATGTGCGAGATGACGCCGAGGTCGTGGGTGATGAAGATGATCGCGGAGCCGAACTCCTGCTGGAGGTCCTTGAGCAGGTCCAGGATCTGGGCCTGCACGGTCACGTCGAGCGCGGTGGTCGGCTCGTCGGCGATCAGCAGGTCGGGGTCGCACATCAGCGCCATGGCGATCATCGCGCGCTGGCGCATACCGCCGGAGAACTGGTGCGGGTAGTCGTCGAAGCGGACCTTGGGCTGCGGGATGCCGACCTTCTCCAGCATCTGGATGGCCCGGTCCTTCGCCTCCTTCTTGGAGGCGCCGCGGTGCTTCATGAACGGCTCGGACAGCTGCCGGCCCACCGTGTAGAACGGCGACAGCGCGGTCAGCGGGTCCTGGAAGATCATCGCCATCTTGTTGCCGCGGAGCTGCTCCAGCTCCTTTTCCTTGGCGGTGACGAGTTCCTTGCCGTCGAGGACGATCTCGCCGTCGATGGTGGAGGTGCGCGGGTTGTGCAGGCCCAGGATCGTCAGGTTGGTGACGGACTTCCCGGAGCCGGACTCGCCGACGATGCCCAGGGTCTTGCCGCGCTCGACGTCGAAGGAGAGGCCGTCGACCGCCTTGACGATGCCGTCCTCGGTGGAGAACTGCACCTTCAGATCGCGCACCGAGAGGAAGCTCTCCGCACCGGTCGGGGCCGGAGTGCCCTCGGTCTTGGTCAGTGTGGTCACGGTGGTTCGTTCTTCCTAGGAGAGCCGGACGCGCGGGTCGATCCAGGCGTACGCGATGTCGGTGAGGATGTTGAAGAGCAGGATGAAGAAGGCACCGAACAACATGACGCCCATGGTCAGCGGGAGGTCCTTGTGGACCGCACCGTCCACGGCGAGCCGACCGATTCCCTGGAGGGAGAAGGTGATCTCGGTGACGACGGCACCGCCGAGCATGCTGCTGAGGTCGATACCGAGCACGGTGACGATCGGGATCATCGAGCCGCGCCAGGCGTAGCGGAAGAAGACGTACTTGCGCGACATGCCCTTCGCGCGGGCGGTGCGCACGTGCTCCTCGGCAAGCTGCTCGATCATCGACGAGCGGGCCATACGGGTGTACTGCGCGGTGAAGATGGTGGCCATCACCAGGGTGGGCAGGAGCATGCCCGTGAACCAGCCCCACGGGTCCTCGGTGATCGGCACGTACTGGGGGTTCTCCATCCAGCCCGTGCTGTAGACGAAGATGATCAGGACGATCGGACCCAGGAAGTAGATCTGGAACGAGCTGAGGACCATCGACGCGCCGGTGGCGACCTTGTCGACCATGGAGCCCCGCCGGAAGGCGGCGACCATGCCGGCGCCCACACCGAGCACGAGGAAGACGACCGCACCGCCGAGGGTGAGGGTCAGGGTGGTCGGGAAGCGGTCCATGATCGTGCCCCAGACCATGTCGCCCGAGTAGAACGACTGGCCGAGGCAGGGGGCGTTGCAGTGTCCGGTCGGGAAGTCACGGCCCATCACGATGCCGGTCATGAAGTCCCAGAACTGCTGGACGATGGGCAGGTTGAGACCGAGGGCCTGGCGGATGTCCTCCAGCCTCTGGGGAGAGCAGTCCTTGCCACAGGCCAGGGAGGCGTAATCGGAAGGCGCGGCGACGAACAGGAAGAAGGTCGCGGCGCTGATGAGGAACAGGGTGACCAGGGCACCGACCGTGCGCCGGATGATGAACTGAAGCATGGCGGGAGGGCTGCTCTCTGCGGAGACGAGTGGGAGGTTTCACGGAGGTGCGGGGACGCGCTCCGCCTGGTGCGCGTCCCCGCGATCAGCCGTAGAGAGTTACGACTTCTTCAGGTACAGCTGGGTGATGTCGATGAGGCTCGACACCGACCCGTAGCGGGCGCCGCCCACGTTCGACCCGGAGAGCTGGAACTGCTTGGTGTACCACAGCGGAGCCGCCGGGACGACCTTCTCCAGCAGGTAGTGCTGGGCTTCCTTCCAGGTCTTCGCGGCCTGGGTCGGCTGCTGGGTCAGCGCCTTCTTGATGAGGGCGTCGACCTTCGGGTCCTTCACGTGCGAGTAGTTCGGCGCACCGTCGGCGACCTGCGTGCCGTCGTAGATCGGGGTGACGACGGTGGACGGAGCCGGCCAGTCCTGGCCCCAGCCCGTGATGTACATGTCGTACGGGTTGTCGAGCTTGCCGATCTGCTCGTAGTAGCTCGCCGCGTCGACCTCCTTGGAGACGACGTTGAAGCCGGCCTTGGTGAGGGCGTCCTCGATGGCGACCTTGCGCTTCTGGCCGTTCTCGCTGTTGCCGTACGCGAAGACGACCTTCTTCTCAGACGCCGGGACGCTCTTCAGGAGCTCCTTGGCCTTGGCGATGTTGCCCTGCGGGGTCGCCAGGCGGCCGTACGGGTCGTACTTGGCCTCGTAGCCCGGCAGGGTCGGGGCGAAGTAGTTCGGGGCCACGTCGCCGCCGTAGACACCGCCCTCACCGGCGATGAGCGACTTGGAGTTCACCGCGTAGGTGATGGCCTGGCGGACCTTGAGGTCCTTCACGCGGTCCAGGTTGAACGTGAGCTGCATGACGTAGGGCTGGTAGCCCTTGACCGTGCGCTTGTTGACGGACGGGTTCTTGATGACGTCCTGGATCTGCGTGGCCTCGACGCCGCCGGTGAGCTGGATGGCGTTCTTGTCCTCGCCCTGGTCGGCGATCAGACGCTTGGTCTGGGTCGACTCGGTGACGCCGAACTGGAAGTTGAAGCCGTCCACGTACTGGTGGCGCACGGAGTCGGTCTTCGGGTCCCAGTTGGTGTTCTTGACGAGCACCAGGGACTTGCCGTTCTTGTACGACTGGATCTTGTACGGGCCGGTCGCGACCGGGGCCTTGTCGTACTTCTCCTTGGTGTCGTCCTTCGTCGGGACGATGGCGTAGCCGGCCATGGCCAGCGTCTGCGGCAGGTCAGGACGCGGCTGGTCGAAGTGGAAGACGACCGTCTTGTCGTCCGGCGTGTCCAGGACCGACTTCGGCAGGTGCTTCTTGCCGAAGCCGCCGTCCGGCAGCGCCTTGCGGTAGTCGGCGCCGCTCAGCCAGGTCTGCAGGTAGGTCGGGCCGTCGAAGATGAACTTCGCGTACAGGCGCTCGACGGTGTGGCGGACGTCGGCGGACGTGATGGCGTTGCCCTTGGCGTCCTTGATGCCGTCCTTGAGGGTGAACGTCCAGGTCTTGCCGCCGTCCGAGGACTTGCCGGCGTCGGTGGCGAGGTCACCCGCGACCGAGATGTTGCCCTTGTCGTCCTCCTGGAACTGGGTCAGGCGACGGAAGAGCAGGTTGGCGACCTGACCGGCGTCGGAGACGTAGGTCTGACCCGGGTCCAGGTGCGAGAGGCCCGCCTCCTGGTAGACCGTGATGGTGCCGCCGCTCTGGGCACCGGCGACGTCCTTCGCCGGACCGGTGGAACCGGCGGCGTCGGCGTAGGTGACCGCCTTCGACTGGACCGAGGCTTCCTTCTGGTCCTTCTTGGAGTTCGCACCGGTGTCGGAGCCCTTGTTCTCGGAGCATCCGGTGAGCACGAGGGAACCGGCCGCGAACGCGACGACGATGGCCTGCGCTCTGCGCGAGCTGAACGACTTCATGAGGCGAATGCACCTACCTGTCGGTTGTTATCCATGAGTACTGCCTGACGCGGCTGGCAGGCCGACGCGGGGGTGGCAGCGATCCCCCACCAGATGGACGATCTACCGCCCGGACTTGGGGTCGAAGGCGTCCCGGACCGAGTCTCCGAGGAGGTTGAAGGCCAGGACGAAGATCACCAGCGCCACACCGGGGAAGAAGATGAACGACGGGTCCTGCTCGGCGTACTTGGCGCCGTTGGCGAACAGTCGTCCCCAGTCCGGAGTCGGCTCGACGAAGCCGACACCCGCGAAGGAGAGGAAGGCGATGGTGAGGATGGTGCTGGGCAGCGTGTACGTGAACTGCACCAGGATGGGCGTCACCACGTTCGGCAGGATCTCCTTGCGGACGATCCGCCAGGGCGAGGCTCCGGAGACCTTGGCGGCCTCCACGAACTCACGCTCACGCAGGGACAGCACCGTGGAGCGGACCAGTCGGGCCATACCCATCCAGCCCAGCACCCACAGCACGATCAGCATCGCCACGGCGCGGAAGTACGTCGGCGTCTCCTCCCGCGGGTCCACGAAGAACGCGGTCACCACGGGCATGAAGGCGATGAAGAAGAGCTGCTGCGGGAAGGCGAGGAAGAAGTCGGTGACCCGGCCGATCCAGTAGTCCGTACGGCCACCGAAGTAGCCGCCGATCAGGCCGAGGATGATGCCCGTGACCATCATCAGGACGGTCACGCCGAGCGCCATGAACAGCGAGGTCCGCATGCCGTAGACCAGCATGGCGAAGATGTCGCGGCCGTACTGCGGCTCGACACCGAACCAGTGGGTTCCGGACAGACCGCCGAAGTAGCCCAGCGGCAGGCCGAAGTCGTCGAGGACAGGCGTGTCCTGGTAGGACGGGTCCTGCCCGTACAGCGTGTACGGGTCCGTCCCGCTGAGCTTCGCCAGGAGCGGCGCGGCGAGCGCCACGACGAAGTAGAAAATCACTATCGCGGCACAGATGACACCGGTACGGTCACGCTTGAAGCGCTGCCACATCAGCTGGCCGGGAGAGCGACCCTCGAGCGTCTTCTCGACCTTGACAGGCTCGGGCTTCGACTCGAGTTCGGGCTCCAAGGCAACCGACGGCCCGGAGCCTTCAGCCTTGGCTGGACTGGTCATGTGTGTTCTTCCCCCGGGGGGTTGGAGAGCTGAGCGCAGCGCAGATACCGGAGAGTTCTGCGGTTTGGGGGAACTTTCGCCAATGTGTTCAACGCGCGTCAAGGGCGGAAGACATAGGGATCTCCCTACCTTCAATTTTTTGAGCAAAAATTGCAAAGATCGACACCTGTGCGCGCTTGACACGAACATCAAGATCTCGGCAAATCGGACAGAGCGTTATATTTTTTAGCGTTACATGTCCGAAACGTGAGGGGCGGGTCGCCGCTATCCGAACACTCGCCGCGCGGCCGTTCCCCGACGCACGGTCAGGCCGGCGGCAGTCGTGCGACGTGCGGGCATGACCCGGGCATGCCGAAGGCCCGGCTCTCCCGACAGCTCTGGAGAACCGGGTCCTACGTTGGCCGGAAGCGGCCTCAGCCGTGCTTGGCGCGGCTCGCGGCGCGGGCGCGCTCGCGGGCGTCCAGGTTCACCTTACGGATGCGGACGGCCTCCGGGGTGACTTCCACGCACTCGTCGTCGCGGCAGAACTCCAGGGACTGCTCCAGCGACAGCTTGCGCGGCGGCACGATCGCCTCGAACGAGTCGGCCGAGGACGACCGCATGTTCGTGAGCTTCTTCTCCTTGGTGATGTTCACGTCCATGTCGTCGGAGCGCGAGTTCTCGCCGACGATCATGCCCTCGTAGACCTCGGTGCCCGGCTCGGTGAACAGCACGCCGCGCTCCTGGAGGTTCGTCATCGCGAACGCGGTGACGGCACCGGAGCGGTCGGCGACCAGCGAGCCGTTGTTACGGGTCTGCAGGGTGCCGAACCACGGCTCGAAGCCCTCGTGGATGGAGTGGCCGATACCCGTGCCGCGGGTCTGCGTCAGGAACTCGGTACGGAAGCCGATGAGGCCGCGGGAGGGCACGACGAACTCCATGCGGACCCAGCCCGAGCCGTGGTTGGACATGTTGTCCATCCGGCCCTTGCGGACGCCCATGAGCTGGGTGACGGCGCCCATGTGCTCCTCGGGCACGTCGATCGTCATGCGCTCGACGGGCTCGTAGGTCTTGCCGTCGACCTGCTTGGTGACGACCTGGGGCTTGCCGATGGTCAGCTCGAAGCCCTCGCGGCGCATCTGCTCGACCAGGATGGCGAGCGCCAGCTCACCACGGCCCTGGACCTCCCAGGCGTCGGGGCGCTCGGTGTCCAGCACGCGCAGCGAGACGTTACCGATCAGCTCGCGGTCCAGGCGGTCCTTGACCTGGCGGGCGGTGACCTTGCGGTCCTTCACGACCGCCTTGGCGTCCGCGCCCTTGCCGGTGCCGCCGCGGCCGACCAGCGGGGAGGTGTTGGTGCCGATGACCATGGAGATCGCGGGCTCGTCGACCGTGATCAGCGGGAGGGCGACCGGGTTCTCGGTGTCGGCCAGGGTCTCGCCGATCATGATGTCCGGGATACCGGCGACGGCGCAGATGTCACCGGGGCCGGCCTTCTCGGCGGGCTTGCGGGTGAGCGCCTCGGTCATCATCAGCTCGGTGATGCGGACGTTGCTGATCGACCCGTCGCGCTTGATCCAGGCGACCGTCTGGCCCTTGCGCAGCTCGCCCTGCTCGACGCGGAGCAGCGCGATGCGGCCGAGGAAGTTGTCGGCGTCCAGGTTGGTGACGTGGGCCTGGAGCGGGGCCTCCTCGTCGTAGGTCGGGGCCGGGATGTGCTCCAGGATGGTGGAGAAGAACGGCTCCAGGCTGTCGCTGTCGGTCGGGACCGTGCCGTCGGCCGGCTTGGTCAGCGAGGCGACGCCGTCACGGCCGCAGGCGTAGACGATCGGGAACTCGATCTGGTCCTCGTCCGCGTCCAGGTCGAGGAAGAGGTCGTAGGTCTCGTTGACGACCTCGTCGATCCGGGAGTCCGGGCGGTCCGTCTTGTTGATGCACAGGATGACGGGCAGGCGCTGCTGGAGGGCCTTGCGCAGCACGAAGCGGGTCTGCGGGAGCGGGCCCTCGGACGCGTCGACCAGCAGGACGACACCGTCGACCATCGACAGACCACGCTCGACCTCGCCACCGAAGTCGGCGTGGCCGGGGGTGTCGATGATGTTGATCGTGATCGGGTCCCCGCCGTCCTTCGGGTGGTACTTGACCGCCGTGTTCTTGGCGAGGATCGTGATGCCCTTCTCACGCTCCAGGTCGTTCGAGTCCATCATGCGGTCGTCGACCGAGTCGAGCTGGTGGGCGGCGAAGGCGCCGGCCTGCTTCAGCATGCCGTCGACGATGGTCGTCTTGCCGTGGTCGACGTGGGCGACGATGGCGACGTTGCGGATGTCGTGACGTGTAGCAGTCACAGCCATAGTGCGGCGAACTCCCAGAGTGGTGAGAAGGCCCTGCTGCGTACGTCCGTGTGACGCGGGCCTGCCGGGCTTGACACGCCACGGCCTCACCCCATGGTACGTGGCCCCGAGGGGGTCGGCCTCCTCGGGGCCACGCGGCCCTCAGTGTCCGGACGGGCTCGCCCCGGCCGTGACGCCCTTCTTCAGGAAGCCCATGTCCTCGTAGACGGGCGTCTGGAATCCGAACGCGCCCGCGTTGACCAGGGATTTCCGGACGCCGACGAGCTGGGGCCGCTGGTAGAGCGGGATGGAGCCGGCCACGGCCCAGATGCGGGAGTCCGCCTTGCGGATGAGGTCGCGCTCCTCGTCCTGGTCCAGCGCCGCCGCCGCCTCGTCGAACAGCTGGTCGACCTGGTCGGTGCCGACCCGGGTGAAGTTCTGCTCGACGTTCACCGAGCCGTCGGCCGCCGCGACGGGCTTGGCGTAGATGGGCCGGGCGTCGGTCGCCGGGAAGGCGGAGGAGGGCCAGGAGTAGAGGGCGAGGTCGTAGTCGCCGGAGGCGATGTGGTCCTTGAAGTAGCTCTCGTCCGAGACCTTGGTGATCATCGTGCGGATGCCGACCTTCTCCAGCATCGCCGAGATCCGCAGCGCGACCGTGTTCAGGGTGTCGGAGCCGGGGCCGGAGGGCAGCACGAAGCGCAGGGCGAGCGCCTTGCCGTCCTTGGCGAGCGGGGCGGTGACCGCGCCGGCCGGGGCCGCGGTGCCCTGCGGGGCGTAGGCGCCCGGCGCGCCGCCGCTGCCGGTGTACTGCCGGCCGTCCTGGGCGAGGTGCTTGCCGCCCTCGTCGCCCTTCTCGTGCTTCTCGTGGCGGGTGCCCTTGTCGTCCTCGCCGACGACGTACTCGCCTTCCTTGCCGCCGTCGGACTTCTTGTCCTGGTCGCCGCGGTCGTTCTCGGCGCCGGCCGCCTTCTCGGCCTTCTTCGGCTCCTTCACCGGTCCCCCGGGCACCCAGCCGGCGTCCGCGAGCAGGGCCTGGGCCTCCTTGGTGTCCTGGCTGCCGAGCACGCCGCTGCTGTCGGTGTAGGCGTCCTGCCCGGCCAGCGCGAGGTGGCTGCCGACCGGGTCGGCGGGCAGGCCGAGCGGGGTCAGCACGAGCTTGGCCAGCTCCCGGCGGTCGAGCGCGCGGGCGACGGCCTGGCGGACCCGCTGGTCGGCGAGGGGACCGCCGGCGCCGTTGAGGGCGAGCTGGGTGTAGGCGGGCTCCAGCGACTTGCGGACGACGAAGGCGCGCAGTTCGTCCTGCTGCTTGAGGTACCGGGTGATGGCCTTGCGCAGCTTCTTCTGCCCGACCTTGACCTCGTCGGAGTCGAAGCCGTGGGCCAGCGCCCAGGAGCGCATCTTCTTCGCCGAGGTCTTCCCGGAGCCCTGCAGCGGGGAGCCGGTGCCCTGCCCGCGGGAGGCGAGGGCGATCCGGTCGGCCTCGGCCGGGTCGACGTCGGCGAGGTCCGCGCTGCCGTCGGCGAGCGCGGCGGCCCGCTTGTCGCGGTCGACGGCGTGCAGCACGATCTCGTTCAGCTTGGCGGGCTTGCCCCACCAGCGCGGGTTACGGGTGAGGACGACGTCCTTCTTGGCGGTGTCGACCTTCTCGACCTTGAAGGGGCCCGCGGTGACGTTCAGCTTGCGCCGGGCGCCGTCGTTGAAGGCGTCCGGGGTGCCCATGACGTCCTTGGGGTACAGCGGGGAGAACAGCGACCTCCAGTCGGCGTAGGGGCGCGAGAAGGTGACCCGGACCTGGAGGTCGCTCGCGCCGCGCTCGATCTTGGCGATGCGGTCGTAACCGGCGTTGCGGGCGGTCCAGAAGGCGCTGTTCCTGCCGGACAGGGCGCGCCACTGGGCGACGAAGTCGGCGGCGCCGATCTCCCGCCCGTCGCTCCAGACCGCCTGCTGGTTCAGCTTGTACAGCACGACCTGCCGCGGCTCGGTCTCGATGACCTTGGCGGATTCCAGGTAGGCGGGGTTGGCCACCGGGCGGCCGGTGGCGTCCAGCCGGAACATCGAGGGCAGCACGGCCTGGGCGACGCGGGTGGTGCCCGCGTCGGCGTCGGCCTGGAAGGTGTTCAGGGTCTCCGGTACGGCGTCCACGGCCCACTTCAGCGTGCCGCCCTCGGCGACCTTGTCGCGGGCGGCCAGGGCGATGTCCTGCGCGGCCGGCGGACGGCTGGGCTTCTCGTCGGAGCCGCAGCCGGCGAGCAGGGGCACCGCGAGGGCGCCCGCGGTGAGGAAGGCGGCCGAGCGCAGGACCGCGCGCAGGCCGACGCCGTCGTGGGACATCTCTGCTACCTCCGGGAAGCCGCGGGCTTTATGCTCACATGGGGCGATATATGGAGCTGATCACTTTTGGCTGTATATGGAGCTGATCAGATCTATGCGCCCACTGAAGAGGAAAGGATCCGGCAACAACGGGCGACACGGCGACGACGGACGGTAAGCCCACCCGTGCGGCGCAACACACCGAATGTGCATCCGTACGCCTCGGCCAATCGGTGCACATCTCTTCACAGCACCCGGTGTGAGGCGCAACACTCCAAGGCGCCTGAACGTTGCCGCCCAGGGCCCGCAGGACCCGTGGAAGTGAGGGCAAGTCATGTCCGTGCACGACGAACTGACGTCCGTCCAGCGCTGCCTCGACGACCTGTACCGGTCGCTCGGGCGGCTGGAGAAGCAGGTCGGCGGCGGGGGCCTGGAGATGCGCCGGGTCCGTATGGACGCCGACCATCTGCGCGAGAGCCTGGGCCTGCTGCGGGAAGCCGCCAGCACCCCGGCCGCCCCGCACCGGCCCGACCTCGTCACCATCTCCGACACGCCGTACGACATCACCCTGTGGACGGACTCGGACGACGAGGGGCTGGGCGCCCGCGACCGGCACGCGCCCTGAGCCGCGACCGGCCCGCACCCCCCATCCCTGAGCCGACCGGAGTGCTGTCTTGGCCACTGGTACGGAACCCCAACAGAACAGCGGCGGCGTACGCGCCGGTACGCGCGCCGCGATCGACGCACCGCATCTGCGGACCGACCGCTGGTGGCTGGCGCCCGCCGTCACCGCGGCCGGTCTGTTCGCCTTCGTCGTCTACTCGACCTGGCGGGCGTTCGCGAACGCGCACTACTACGCGGCGCCGTACGTCTCCCCGTTCTACTCGCCGTGCCTGGCGGACAAGTGCCGGACCATGCGCGCGGGGCCCAACGCCGACCTCTTCGGCAGCTGGTGGGGCATCTCCCCCGCGATCATCATCCTGATCTTCCCGCTCGGCTTCCGGCTGACCTGCTACTACTACCGCAAGGCGTACTACCGCAGCTTCTGGGCGTCCCCGCCCGCCTGCGCGGTGGCCGAACCGCACCGCCGGTACACCGGCGAGACCCGGTTCCCGCTCATCCTGCAGAACGTCCACCGGTACTTCTTCTACGCCGCCCTGCTGGTGGCCGGCGTGCTGACCTACGACACGGTGCTGTCCTTCCGCGACACGCACTACCGCTGGGGCCACATGGGCCTGGGCACCCTCGTGTTCCTGGTCAACATCGTGCTGATCTGGGCCTACACGATCTCCTGCCACTC
Organism: Streptomyces sp. WI03-4A; assembly: GCF_033792105.1. Taxonomy (NCBI): domain Bacteria; kingdom Bacillati; phylum Actinomycetota; class Actinomycetes; order Kitasatosporales; family Streptomycetaceae; genus Streptomyces; species Streptomyces sp. WI03-4A. The sequence continues at coordinate 139,919 of NZ_JARAUO010000014.1, read as the reverse complement.
CTGCAGACACATCGTCGGCGGCAAGCTCAAGCACTTCTCCCGGCATCCCGTGCGCTACCGGGCGTGGCAGTTCGTCGGGCGGCTGAACGCCCGGCACATGCAGCTCGCCTGGGCGTCCCTGCTGAGCGTGGCGCTGGCCGACTTCTACGTGTACCTGGTCGCGTCCGGCGTCTTCGACGATCCGCGGTTCTTCTAGATGAGTGGGGCTTTCTGATGTCCGTGGTGGACCGGCAGGAGTGGGACGTCGTCGTGGTCGGCGCGGGCGGCGCGGGGCTGCGGGCCGCGATCGAGGCGCGCGAGCGGGGCGCCCGTACGGCCGTGATCTGCAAGTCGCTGTTCGGCAAGGCGCACACGGTGATGGCCGAGGGCGGCATCGCGGCCGCCATGGCCAACGCCAACGAGCACGACAACTGGCAGGTCCACTTCCGCGACACCCTGCGCGGCGGCAAGTTCCTCAACCAGTGGCGGATGGCCGAACTGCACGCCCGCGAGGCGCCGGAGCGGGTGTGGGAACTGGAGACGTGGGGCGCGCTGTTCGACCGGACCAAGGACGGCCGGATCTCCCAGCGCAACTTCGGCGGCCACGAGTACCCGCGCCTGGCCCATGTCGGCGACCGCACCGGCCTGGAGCTGATCCGCACCCTCCAGCAGCGGATCGTCGCGCTCCAGCAGGAGGACGAGAAGGAGACCGGGGACTACGAGTCCCGGCTGAAGGTCTTCCAGGAGTGCACGGTCACCCGCGTCCTGAAGGACGGCGAACGCGTCTCGGGCGTCTTCGCCTACGACCGTGAGACCGGCCGGTTCTTCGTGCTGGAGGCCCCGGCGGTGGTCGTGGCGACCGGCGGCATCGGCAAGTCCTTCAAGGTCACCTCGAACTCCTGGGAGTACACCGGCGACGGGCACGCGCTCGCGCTGCTCGCCGGCGCTCCCCTGCTCAACATGGAGTTCGTGCAGTTCCACCCGACGGGCATGGTCTGGCCGCCGTCGGTCAAGGGCATCCTCGTCACCGAGTCGGTCCGCGGCGACGGCGGGGTGCTCAGGAACTCCGAGGGCAAGCGGTTCATGTTCGACTACGTCCCCGACGTCTTCAAGGAGAAGTACGCCGAGTCCGAGGACGAGGCCGACCGCTGGTACGACGACCCCGAGAGCAACCGGCGGCCCCCCGAACTGCTCCCGCGCGACGAGGTGGCCCGGGCGATCAACGCCGAGGTGAAGGCGGGCCGCGGCTCACCGCACGGAGGGGTCTTCCTGGACGTGTCGACCCGGATGCCGGCGGAGGTGATCCGGCGTCGGCTGCCCTCCATGTACCACCAGTTCAAGGAACTGGCCGACGTCGACATCACGGCGGAGGCCATGGAGGTCGGGCCCACCTGCCACTACGTGATGGGCGGGGTCGCGGTCGACTCCGACACCGCGGCCGCGCGCGGGGTGCCGGGGCTGTACGCGGCCGGTGAGGTCGCCGGCGGCATGCACGGCTCCAACCGGCTCGGCGGCAACTCGCTGTCCGACCTGCTGGTGTTCGGGCGCCGGGCGGGCTGGCACGCCGCCGAGTACGCGCGCCAGGCGGCCGAGCGGCGTCCCCGGGTCGACGACGCCCAGGTCAACACGGCGTCGGCGGAGGCCCTGCGGCCCTTCTCCGCCGAGACGGAAGGCGAGGCCGGACCGCCGGAGAACCCGTACACCCTGCACCAGGAACTCCAGCAGACCATGAACGACCTGGTCGGCATCATCCGCCGGGAGGGCGAGATGGAGCAGGCCCTGCAGCGGCTGGCCGGGCTGCGGACCCGGGCCCGCCGGGCCGGGGTGGAGGGGCACCGCCAGTTCAACCCCGGCTGGCACCTCGCCCTGGACCTCAGGAACATGCTGCTGGTCAGCGAGTGCGTGGCGCGGGCCGCGCTGGAGCGCACCGAGTCGCGCGGCGGCCACACCCGCGAGGACTGTCCGGCGATGGACCGCGCCTGGCGCAACGTGAACCTGCTGTGCACCCTCGCCGACCCCACCGGCCACCTCGCGGCGGCCGACCCCGGGCACGGCCAGATCCGGCTCACCCGGGAGACCACCGAACCCATCCGCCCGGACCTGCTCGCCCTCTTCGAGAAGGAGGAGCTGGTCAAGTACCTCGCCGAAGAGGAGCTGTACGAGTGAGCAGCTACGAGGCCCGCTTCAAGGTGTGGCGGGGTGATGTGCAGGGCGGTGGCCTCGAGGACTTCACGGTCGAGGTCAACGACGGCGAGGTGGTGCTGGACATCGTCCACCGGCTCCAGGCGACCCAGGCGCCCGACCTCGCCGTGCGCTGGAACTGCAAGGCGGGCAAGTGCGGCTCGTGCTCGGCGGAGATCAACGGACGGCCGCGGCTGTTGTGCATGACCCGCATGTCGGTCTTCGACCCCGGCGAGACCATCACCGTCACCCCGCTGCGCGCCTTCCCGGTGATCCGGGACCTGGTGACCGACGTCGGCTTCAACTACCAGAAGGCCAGGGAGATCCCGGCGTTCGTGCCGCCGGCCGGGGTCGGTCCCGGCGAGTACCGGATGATGCAGGAGGACGTGGACCGCTCGCAGGAGTTCCGCAAGTGCATCGAGTGCTTCCTGTGCCAGGACACCTGCCACGTCGTGCGTGACCACGAGGAGAACAAGCCGGCGTTCGCCGGTCCACGGTTCCTGATGCGGGTCGCGGAGCTGGACATGCATCCGCTGGACGCGGCCGCCGAGACGGGCCTGGACCGCCGGCGCACCGCCCAGGACGAGCACGGCCTCGGCTACTGCAACATCACCAAGTGCTGCACGGAGGTCTGTCCCGAGGGCATCAGGATCACCGACAACGCGCTGATCCCCCTGAAGGAGCGGGCCGTCGACCGCAAGTACGACCCGCTGGTGTGGCTGGGCTCGAAGATCAGGAGGCGGTCTTCGTAGTGTCCCGGCCGGGGCGCTGGGCGAGGGCCTGCACGACGAAGCCGGCCAGGAACAGCGCGCAGTACCCGCCGAAGGCGACGATGCCGGCCCCGGCGTCCTCCAGCGGGCCCAGCAGCAGGAGCAGGCTCAGACCGAGCGACGTGAGCAGGGTGCCGTAGCCCCACAGCCGCGGCCGGACCACCCGGCGGCGGGCGGGCCACGGCACCCAGCCCGTCACGACCGACGCGACGCCGGCGGCCACGAACAGGGCGACGGCCAGCCAGGCGCCCACCACGAGCAACATGTGCATGACGATCATCGTCCCACCGGACGGGGCGCGCGGGAAGTCATCTCACCCAGCCGTCCCGGTACGCCCGCCAGTCCGCCTCCGTCGCCGCGAAGTCCACGTACAGGGCGACGCCGAAGCGGGAGCGGTCGGCGTCGGTGCGGGACAGGCCCAGGCGGACGCCGCGCACGGCGGCCGGCACGGTCTCCGCGTGCGCCCAGTGGCCGAAGCGGTTCTCGTGGTAGAAGGGCAGGCCCATCAGGAGGTCGGTCGTGGCCGGGGTGACCTCCAGGGCGAGGCTGGTCTGCTGGGCCACGTAGCCGCCGTACAGGCTCTGCAGCGGCTGCATGGTGTCGTACGACATGACGGCGATCTGGTCCACGCGGCGGGCCACCTGCCCGAAGTAGGACTGCGACCACCACTTGGGGTGACCGGTGGTCGTGCCCCAGAAGGAGTGGAACGCGGGCAGCGGGTCGATCTGGTGGGCGGCGACGGAGAGCACGGCGTGGTGGGCGTGGGTGAGGGCGCGCAGGTCGTCGAGGAGCGCGAGGTAGTCGCGGTCGCCGGAGTGCAGGGGCTCCAGGTCGAAGTGGGCGCCGTCGAAGCCGGCGGCGAGGATCTGCCGGGTGGAGGCCACGACGGCCGCTCGGGTCGCGGCGCGCTCCGGACGCAGTCCGTCCGGGCTCTCGGTGGCCAGCTTGTCGCCGAGCCAGGCCTGGACGCGGATCCCGGGGGCCGCCCGGTGCAGGGCCGAGATCAGCCGGCGGGCCCGCGGGTGGTCCGACGGCGGAAGGGTCCCGTCGTGCTCCAGTGGGCCGGCGTGCACGTACAGGTCGCGGATGCCGGTGTCCTTCAGGCGGTCCGCGAGGGCGGTCACGTCCGCGTCGGTCTTGCGTCCGTCGACCCAGGCGTGCCCCAGCCAGAGGGCGTCCCGGTGCCGGGTGCGGGTGCCCGGCGCGGGATCGCCCGCGTAGTTGACCCGCAGCGCCGCCTCGGCGACGGCCGGCGGAAGGAACAGCAGCAGCACCAGCCCCACCGCGACCCAGGTGCGCCGGCGCCGCCACCGGGAGCGGCGGGGCGGCCCCGGGGCGGCGTCACCCTCCGGGGCGGCGTCTCCCCCCGGGGTGGCGTGGCCGCGCGGACCGGTGTCCCCCGGCGGACCCGCGTCGCTCTTCGGACGGGCCGAATCCTCCGCCCCGTCCGTCACTCCCGTCTCGTCGCCCGTGCCGTTCCGTTCCGTGTGCATCCCGACCCCTCGCGGCTTTGTTCGCCCAGTTGTGTCCGCCCCACTCGCGTGCGCGACTACCTGCCCATACGCTCCGAAATGTGACGTCCTCCCTGTTTCGGGGCCGGCCCCGGTGTGCCACGGCGCACATACGGGTGCGGGTGGCGCACGCCGTCGTGGGCGCGTTCGCGGGGGCCGGGTGGCTGCTGTTGCCGGTGATGACGGCCGGTGGTGACGCCCCGGTTCCCGCCTCCCCGCAGCCCGTGGCCGGCGCCGCCGCGCCGCACCAGGACGAGACGTCCACCCCTGACCTCGTGCTGCCCCTCGTCGCCGTCGGCGCGGCCGGCGTGCTGGCCGGGTACGGGTATCTGCGGCGCACCCGGCGGGCCCGGACCCGGACCACGCCCGGCGTGGTGCCGGCGGCGCCGCCCGCGGCGACCCCGCTGGAGTCCGAGCGGCAGGCCAGGGCCGCGCTGGTGCTGGCCGACGACTGCGTACGCGGCAGCGAGGAGGAACTCTCCTTCGTCCGGGAGCTGTTCGGGGAGCAGCGGACCGAGCCGTTCATCCGGGCCCTGCTGGCCGCGCGCACCGAACTGTCGGCCGCGTTCGCGATATGGCGGCGGTACGAGGCGGGCGTACCGGGGGACGCGGGCGCCGGGCGGCAGGCGCTGGTGGGGGTGATCGGGCGGTGCGCGGAGGCGGGCAGACGGCTGGACGCCGAGGCGGCGGAGCTGGACCGGCTGCGGGCGCTCGAGCAGGGGGTGGGTGAGGCGCTGGCGGTCGCCGAGCGCCGTTTCCGGGAGCTGACCGCGCGCACGGCGGCGGCCCAGCACACCGCGGCGGGGCTGCGCGAGTGGTACGCGCTCTCGGCCGGCGCCGCCGTCGCCGGTCACGTCGAACAGGCCAAGGACCGGTTGGTGTTCGCCACCTCGCGGCTCAACGAGACGCGTCAGGCGGCCGATTCGGGTGACATGGCGCGTGCCGTCCGGCAGTTGCGCGCGGCCGAGGGCGGGGTGTTCCAGGCCGGTGTCCTGGTGGGCGGGGTGGAGCGGCTCGCGGCGGAGCTGGCGGACGCGGCCGCGCTGGTGCCGGCCGCGCTGACCGGCGGGGAGGCGGAGATCGCCGAGGCGCGGAAGAACGGCGGGCGCACCTCCCTGGCCACCGGTGAACTGCACGCCCGCCTCGCGCACGCCGACGGGGTGCTGGCCGCCGTGCGCGCGGAGCTGACCCGTGGGCCGTACGACCCGCTGGACGCCCTGCGCCGGGTCGCACGGGCCGTGGAGCGGCTGGAGGTGGGGCGGTCCGGGGCGGTGGCGGCGGCCGCGCTGCTGGTGGCGCGCGGTCAGGTGGGCGTGGCGGAGGACTTCGTCGCCGTGCATCGCGGCGCGGTGGGTGCCGAGGCGCGGGCGGTGCTGGCGGAGGCGGTGCGGGTGCTGGAGCCGGCGGGCGGGGGCCGCGCCGACGAGGCCGACCGCCTCGCCGGACAGGCGCGTGACCTGGCCGAGCGGGATGTGCGGGCGCACGGCAGCCCCTGGGCCGAGGCGGCCGGGCAGGCGGTCGGTCTGCCGGGGGCCGTCCTCGGCGGGATCCTGCTGACCGAGGAGCCCGAGGCGGGCCCGCCGGTGAGCTTCGGCGGCCCGGGGACACGGGGCCGCCGCCGTCTTCCGGAACCGGCCGAAGCCGCCGAACCGGCTGAACCGGCCGAACCCGCGGGGCCGCCGCCCGGGGGTCCGCGGGCCGGTAGGGACTGATCAGAAGAGGCTGAGCAGTGCCTCCGCCGGGTCCGTGAGGCCGTGCTCGCCGCCGGGCAGCGGGAGTTCGAACCAGACGGTCTTGCCGCGCGGGGTACGGCGCGAGCCCCAGGCCGCGCTGAGCAGGCCGACCAGTTGCAGGCCCCGGCCGCCCTCGTCCGTGTCCCGGGCGCGCCGCCGGCGGGGCTGCACCAGGCCGGAGTCCCAGACCTCGCAGACCAGGGTGCGGTCCAGCAGCAGCCGCAGCCGTATCTCGCCCTCCCCGTACCGCAGCGCGTTGGTCACCAGCTCGCTGACCAGCAACTCCGTTGTGTCGACCAGGGGTTCCAGGTCCCAGGCGACGAGCTGGGCGCGGGCGTACTCACGTGCCCGGCCCACGCTGCGCGGCTCGCGCGGCAGCGTCCAGTCGCCGACGGAGTCCGCGGGCAGGCCCTGGACCCGGGCCATCAACAGGGCGATGTCGTCCTCGCCGTGGTGGGTGTCGAGGGTGCTGAGGACGTGGTCGCAGACGTCCTCCAGGGGGCGGGAGGGATCGGTGAGCGCCCCCACGAACGCCTGGAGGCCCTCGTCCAGCGGATGGTCGCGGGATTCGACCAGGCCGTCGGTGTAGAGGGCGAGCAGGGCGCCCTCCGGGAGTTCGACCTCGACCTCCTCGAAGGGCTCGCCGCCGACGCCCAGCGGCATCCCCGGCGGGACGTCGAGCATGAGGGCCGCCTCGCCGGGCTCCACCAGGACCGGGGGCAGATGGCCGGCGTTGGCGAACGTACATCGGCGGGTGACGGAGTCGTAGACGGCGTACACGCAGGTCGCCAGGTAGACCTCGGAGAGGTCGGCGTCGCGGGGCTGGCGGGCCGCGCGGGTGGCCTGCTGGACCCCGCCGGGTGTGCCGAGGCCGCGGGCGATCTCGTCCAGCGCGGAGAGCACCTCGGCGGGTTCGAGGTCGAGCAGGGCCAGCGTGCGTACGGCGGTGCGCAGTTCGCCCATGGCGACGGCGGCGCGGAGCCCGCGGCCCATGACGTCGCCCACCACCAGGGCGGTGCGGTGGCCGGGGAGTTCGATGACGTCGAACCAGTCGCCGCCGACCTCGGTGGCCGCGTTGCCGGGCAGGTAGCGGCAGGCGATGTCGAGGCCGGACGCCTCGGGGTCGCCGGGCGGGAGCAGGGACCGCTGCAGTATCAGCGCGCGTTCGTGTTCGCGGCGGTACAGGCGGGCGTTGTCGATGCAGACGGCGGCGCGCGCGGCGAGTTCGACCGCGAGGTCGCGGTCGCGGTCGCCGAACGGCTCGCTGCCCTTGGTGCGGGAGAACCGCGCGAGTCCCACGACGGTGTCGTGGGCGACCATCGGCACGGCCAGCGTGGACTGCACGAGGCCGCCGTCCTCGGCGGGCACATGCTGCGGCCGGGCGGTGCGCAGCGCGTCCGCGCACGGCGAGTTGAACGGGAAGTGGTGGACCGCGCCGACCGCGACACCGTCCCCGGTGCCGGTGAAGGGGGCGTCCGAGACGGCGCTCGCGAAGGCGACCCGGCGCAGTTCGGCGCTGCCGTCGGCGAGCCCGGGCGGGGCCTCGTCGCCGGCGAGCAGGCCCTGGTAGAGGTCGACGGTGGCGAGGTCGCAGAAGCCGGGGACGACCACGTCGAGGAGTTCGCGTGCCGTGGTCTCCAGGTCGAGCGAGTTCCCTATGCGGGCGCCGGCCTCGTTGAGCAGGGCGAGGTTGCGGCGGGCGGCCGCGGCCTCGCGGGCGGCGGCGCGGCGGGCGGTGATGTCGGTGCCGAGCCAGGCGATGCCGATGGGCCGCCCGCTGCCGCTGTGCACGCGGTAGAGGTTGACGGACCAGTGGCGGCGTTCGTCGGAACCCGGGACGTAGCCCGTGACGTGCATGTCGGTGATGGAGTCGCCGCTCTCCAGCACCCGGCGCAGGGTGGCCGAAACCCGTTCCGCCTCGCCGCGGGCCAGGTAGTCGTGAACTCCCTTGCCACGGTGGTCGTCCGGTGATCCGCCGAAGATGGAGGCGAAACGCATGTTGGCGCGGCGCACCCGCAGGTCGGCGTCGATCAGCAGGAAGCCGAACGGGGATTGACCGAATATCGCCTGTGAGGCGGCGAGGTCGGTCTCGATGCTGCGCAGGGTGCGGACGTCCACGACGATGCAGACGGCGGCCTTGTCGCCCTCGGCGGTCCGGGTCGGCATGACGTAGACCTCGGCGAGTCCCTCCTCACCGCGGCTGCCGTCCGGCTCGTCCGGCATCCGGAAGGGGACGACCCCGGTCCACTCCCGCCCGTCGAGGATCTCGGCCATCTTGCGCTGGCCGCGCTCGCGCAGGTCGGAGTCGACGAAGGCCTCGATCGGGTCCATGCCGACGGCGCGTTCGGCGGGGATGCCGAAGAGCTGCTCGGCGCGCAGGCTCCACTGGTCGACCAGACCGCCGGGGTTGATGGAGAAGGAGGCGACCCGGATGTAGTCGTAGATCGAGCCGGGCGGACTGCTCTGCCACATGGCGTCGCCGGGTGCCACGCCCGCTTCGGCGGCCTGGCTCCTCGCGCCGTCCGACGGGTCCTCGGACTCCGTGGCCTTCGCTGGTATCTCGCTCACGCGAACCGTCCCCTCCAGCTCACCGCGTCCGGCACCGGTCACCGGGGGCGGCTGCCCGCAGTATCCAGCACTACGGTGCCGCGCGACACGGTGTTCACGATCACAGGTCGGTCCAGGCGTTTTCCGGACCGGACCGCGACAACACTTCCAGTCTTCTAACCAGGGAACACGCCCTCGAATCACGCGCTCTCGACCCGGTCCCGCAGCCGGGCCGCGGGGTGGACGGCGCGCGGTGGGCTGTACACCGGGTTCACCCGGGCAGCGCCAGTTCGAACCAGACGGTCTTTCCGGTGCCGCCGGGCCGGGTGCCCCAGCGCAGCGAGGAGCCCGCGACGAGTTGCAGACCGCGGCCGTTCTCGTCCTCGGCCTGGGCGACGCGTTCGCGCGGCGGGTCCGGGAGCGGGTCGGAGACCTCGACCAGCAGCGCGCCCTCGCGCCGGGCCTCGCGGACCAGCCGTACGCCGATGGGGCCCGTGGCGTGCCGCAGGGAGTTCGTCACCAACTCGCTGACCAGCAGGGCGGCGAGGTCGGCGAGGCAGTCCAGGTGCCAGCCGTGCAACTGGCCGCGGACCGCGGCACGGGCGGTGCGCACGGCGCCCGGTTCCGCGGGAAACGTCCACTCGGCGCAGTCGCCTTCGGTGTCGATCACGCCGATCACTTCCCAGGCCAGCGAGCCCACCCATGTCCGGTTTCGTGGGGTTAATGGGGACATACCCGGTATCCGAGGGGCCTTACCGCGTGAACGGGCGCACTGTGGCACGAACGGCGTACCGGGTGCCCCGGGTGACCGCGCGCACCCCGGACCCGCCGGGTCCGGCCACCGCGGGCGCTACGGCCTGCCGCCGCCGGGCGCCGCCGGGAAGCCGGCCAGCGCGCCGGCCTCGCGCACCGCGTCCACGTCCTGGTCCAGCCACGGCACGTCCCAGAGCTCGGCGGGGGTCAGCCAGCGCAGCCGGTCGTGGTCCTGGAGGGGCCGGGGGGCGGCGGAACCGGGACGCAGCCGGGCGGTCCACACCCGCAGGACGTAGGGCGGTCTCAGGGACCACTCCCCCGGGACCCGCTCGACCGGTTCGGCGTCCACGCCGAGTTCCTCGCGCAGTTCGCGCACCAGGGCGTCCTCGGGCCGCTCGCCGGTCTCGACCTTGCCACCGGGCAGTTCCCAGCGCCCGGCCAGCTCGGCGGGCGCGCTGCGGCGGGCGGCCAGCAGCCGGCCGTCGTCGAGCAGGGCGGCCCCCACCACCACGATCCGTTCGGTCATGGGGCGGAGCCTACGTGAGGGCGCCGGTGGTCAGTTGTGGGCGCCGTCCCCGTTCTGGCCGATGCGCTCGACCCAGTAGAGCTGCTTGTGGCCGCGGTCGTCGAGGCTGTCGGCGATCTTCTGGGCCTCGGCCCGGGTCGCGTACCGTCCCACGCGGTAGCGATTGCCGTTGTCGTCCTGTCGTATCACGATCCAGGGCAGGGAGACCGTGCCCTCACTCATCGCCCCCACCGTTCCTTCTCGCACCGCCCCGCCCTCCCCCACGCTCGGCGGCACTCGCGCGGGTCGAGAACCCGCCGCGAGGGGACGAGCGTTCCGTCCCGGGCACCCGCCGTGCCCCGCCTAAGGAAACCGCAGTCCGCATATGCCCGAGCGTACGCCCTACCTTCACGCAGCGAACACGCCTTTTCACAAAGAGGTACGCAACCAGCCAGAACGCAGGGGGCGCACGATGCCGAACGCGCCGTCGGCCCTGCCGGTGTCGTGCGCCGGACGCCCTGCGGGCGCAGCCGGGGCCACCTGGGAGAACGGCCGGATTGCAGCGGGCGCCCGGCGGGCGCGGCCCGGTCGCGTGACGGGAACGCGCGCCCGAGGGGCGTGCCGGGGTGTGCGCTACTTCACGGGCAGGTGGTACGCCACCCGGTAGCGGTCGGCAGGGATCACGACGTCGGCGGTCTCCACCGGACGGCCGGAGGCGTAGTAGGTGCGCTGGACGACGATGACCACATGGCCCGGGACGCCGCCCAGGACGTTCAGTTCCTCGGCGAGGCCGGGGCGGGCGCCGACCTCCTCGGTGACGTTGTCCACGATGACGTCGATGGCGCGCATGCGCTCGACCACGCCCATGCCGCCGAGCGGGCCCTCCTCGGGCAGCATCACGGGGGTGCGGCCGGTGACGGTGAGGGGTTCCCAGGAGGTGGAGAGCATCATCGGCTCCCCGGCGTCCCGGAAGAGGTACTTGGTGCGCATGACCCGCTGGCCCGGTTCGATGGCGAGCCGGTCGGCGATGGCGGCGCCGGCTTCGGCCTGTTCGCTGCTCGACTCCCAGCTGCCCCGCACCGAGGCGTCCGCCTGCTCCTGCCGGAACGGCGTGGCGCCGCCGGAGGGGCGGAACCCGGAGCGGGCCACGCGCCGGGGCACCGGCCGCTCGCGCACGTACGTCCCCGATCCGGAGCGGCCCTCTACCAGTCCCTCGGCCATGAGCACCTTGCGTGCCTCCAGCGCGACGGTGTCCGAGACGCCGTACTCCTCGCGGATACGGGCCTGTGAGGGGAGCCGGGTGTGGGGGGGAAGCGAACCGTCGACGATCTTCTTGCGGAGATCACCCGCGACACGCAGATACGCCGGCTGCTCACCGAAAGTCACTGGCCGCTCCCATCAGGTTGTACAGACAGCAACAGCGTGGCAACCGTGGGTTGATCCGTGCAAGCAAAGGCCAGAGAATCACTCGATGTGATGACATCGTGCCGGGGAGGGCTTTACCCAGGCACTTTCTCCCCGCTATGGCGGCGATCACACCTCCGTGGCCGCCCCGCCCGGGGCGTCCGTGGCGTGCTCCTCCGTGGCCGCCCCGCCCGGGGCGTCCGTGGCGTGCGGGCCGTCGGGGGCGTCCGGGGCGCCGCCCTCGCCGTGTCGCGCCGTCGGCGGGGTGGCCGCCAGGCCGAGGGCCGTGCGCGCGGGGACCGCCGCCTCCGGGTCGAGCAGTCCGAGGCCCGCGTCGTAGTGCTCGTGGAAGGCGTCCGCGTCCTTCGCCCGCGCGGCCTTCGTCCACTCGGCGCGCGCCCGGTCCGCGGCGGCCGCGAGCGACCGGACCGGACGGCGGGCGGCGGCCGGCCAGGTGCGGCCGCGCAGCAGCCGGGCCTGCCGGTCGAGAGCGGCCGACATCCGGCCCGCCCACGCCTTGTGGCCCGGCAGGTCGTCCTCGACGTGCGCGGAGTCCGGGGCGGTGGCCAGGGCCGCGTCGAGGAGGTGAGCGGCTTTCAGATAGGTGACCTGGTCGGCGTCGAGGACGGTCTCGTCGTTGCGCAGCGAGCCGGTGAGGTCGGCGCCCTCGGTGACGCTGCCGAACAGGCACGTGACCGCCCGGTCCCCGGCCGACCAGCTCTCCTCGGTGGGCGTCAGGTAGTACACGTCGACGTCGTCGGGCACCGCCCAGCCGTCCATCGCGTAGCCGTCCCGCAGGCCGTAGCAGCGCGCGCCGGCGGTCTCGCCGACCGACGCGTCACCCGGGTAGTCCCCGTCCTGAAGCCGGAACGAGGCGAACACCTCGCCGTCGTGCCCGCCCGAGCACGGCACCACGTCGACGTCGCGCGTCTCGCCGGCCAGCCGTCCGCCGGGCGCGTCGAAGCACTCGCCCTTGACCAGGGTGACGCTCGCGCCGTCGCGCGCGCCCTCCTTGACGCCCTGCCAGAAGGCGGAGGCGCCGCCCGAGGCGAGCATCAGCCCCCACAACAGGAGCCCGATCGCGGACAGCACCGTCCCGCCTACCGCGAGCCCCGTACCACGCTCGCCCCGCCGCCGGATCTGCCGCAGCGCGAGCGGCCCGAGCACCAGCCCCACGCCCGGCACACAGCACAGCACGCCGAACACCAGGGAGGCGATGGCGAGGCCGTTGACCGGGGCCGGCCGGTTGTACGGGCTGTACCCCTGCGTCCACGGTCGGTACGGCTGCCCGTCGGGCGCCTGCGGACCGTACGCGCCGTGCGGGTACGGCGTGGGCGGCTGCTGGGGGCCGGGCGGCGGGGGTATGGACACCGGTGAACGTGCTCCTGGGTGGGGCGGCGCCGGCGCGGAATGGGCGGCCACCGCCGACCGGACTGACGTACGACTGCGCGCATGGTAAGCGGGACACGTGCGCCGGCGGAACGGGGGCGGGGACGGGGGCGGAGACGGGCTCGACGCCCTGGGCGGCGGGGACGGCGGGGTACGGCGCCGGTGTCCCGGGCTACCGCCACGGGACACCGGTCGTACGGCGGGGCGTCAGACCCGCTGGTTCCCCGCCGCCGCGCCGATCGTGCCCACGGCGCCTGCCAGTGGGCGGGTCCCGGTGGGGGGCACGGTCAGGGGGGCCGTGCGGGGGCGGGCCAGGGACACGTAGGCGGACACGGGCAGGGCGACGGACAGGTCGAGCCGGGCCGCGTTGAAATAGATCCGGTCCTGGACCAGCAGAGCGGGGTCGACCACCAGGTCCAGGTCCGGCCGGAACGTGAACGGCACGACACAGCCGCTCACGCAGCCCGACAGGCTTTCGGCCACCTCGCGCGCGGCGAAGGCGGCGTCCGTGCCGCCGTACAGCTCCCGTACCCGGGACATGTCAAGGCGGCGGTCGCCGGGCACGACGGCCAGGACGTAACGGCGGCTGCGGCGGCCGGTGCCCACCCGCACCACCAGGCACTTGGCCGCCTGGTCGAGGGGGTGGCCGCGCAGCTCGGAGGCGCGGTCGGTACGGCCCTCGGGCGCGTGCCGGATCAGGCGGTACGGGGCTCGGGCGTCGTCCAGCAGCGACAACAGGCGTTGGGAGGTGTCCGGTTGCAGGTCGAGGTCGCGCGACACGGTGAGGCCTCTCTGTGAAGGGCGGGCGGCGCTCACACCGTGACCGAGCTGCCTATATTTCTCCGCTGCGCCCCCGTACGCCCCCGCGCCGCGCGCCCCCGTCCCGTGAGCGATAACCCGCCAATAACGCGCCTCCCTACCTTCGGAAACCGTAGAGATGGCTGGTCGCACCAGAAGGGGGTGGTGTCCCATGGAGTTCCGGCTCCTTGGGCCAGTGGAGGCGTGGCGAGGGGGTGAGCGGGTCGCCCTCTCCGGTTCGAAGATGCACACGGTGCTGGCGACCATGCTGCTCGCACAGGAGCGGGTGGTGTCGGACAGCCGGCTGAGCGCCCTGCTGTGGGGGTGGGAACCGCCGGCGACGGCGAGCGCGCAGATCTATACCTACATGTCGCGGCTGCGCAAGCAGCTCGGCGCGGAGGTCGAGATCGTGCGGCGGCCGCCGGGGTACGTGCTGCGCGCCCCCGGTTCCGTCACCGACCTGGTGGAGTTCCGCAGGCTGGAGCGCGACGGACGGCGGGCGCTCGCGGAGCGCCGCTTCGAGGAGGCCGCCGACCTGCTGCGCGAGGCGCTCGGGCAGTGGCGGGGGGCCGCGCTGGCGAACGTCACCGAGCACATGCTGGACGCCGAGCCGGCACCGCTGGAGGAGGAGCGGATGCTGGCCCTCGAGTCCCGCATCGAGGCCGACCTGGAGCTCGGCCGGCACGAGCAGGTCATGGCCGAACTGACCGCGCTGGTCGCGGAGTTCCCGGTACGCGAGCGGCTGCGCGCCCAGCTGATGACGGCGCTGTACCGCTGCGGGCGGCAGGCCGACGCGCTGCACACCTACTACGAGGGCCGCAAGGTGCTGGCCGACCAGCTCGGCATCGACCCCGGCGAGGCGCTGGGCTCCACGTACCAGGCCGTGCTGGGCGGCGAGCTGGCGCTCGGGCCGCGGCGCGGCGTGCCGACCGGGGTACGGCCGGTGCCGTCGATGCTGCCCGCCACGGACGGCGAACTGGTCGGCCGGGAGCGCGAGCTCGAGGCGCTGCGGGGGCGTCTCGGCCACAGCGGCGGCGCGCCGCGGCGGATCCTGGTGACCGGCATGGCCGGCCTCGGCAAGACGGCGCTGGCGGTACGGGCCGCGGCCGAGAGCGGCGGGCTGTTCCCCGACGGGCTGCTCTTCGCCGAGCTGTGCGGCCTGGACGGCGCCCCGCGGGCTCCGCGCGCGGTGCTCGCGCAGTTGCTGCGGGCCCTCGGTGAGAGCGACCACGCGCTGCCCGCGGGCGACCTGGACGAGCTGGTACGGCTGTACCGGGCGCGTACGGCCGAGCGGCGGCTGCTGCTGGTGCTCGACAACGTCAGCGGCGACCGGCAGCTCACCCCGCTGCTGCCGGCCGGCGACTCGGCCGTGCTGATCACCAGCCGGAGCCGGCTGGCGCGGGTGCCCGGCGGGGACACGCTGGCGCTGCCGCTGCTGGACGACGGGGCGGCGCTGGAGCTGCTCGCCGCCCGGGCGGGCCGGCAGCGCCTGGACGACGATCCGGACGCGGCCGACGACCTGGTGGCGTACTGCGGGGGCCTGCCGCTCGCGCTGTCCATCGCCGGTGCCCGGCTGGCCGCCCGCCCGCACTGGACCGCGGCCCGGCTGGCGGCCCGGCTGGCCGACCCGGCCGCGCGCCTCGCCGAACTCTCCTTCGGCGACCTGGACCTGAGCCGGGTGCTGCGCTCCTCGGTCGAGCTGCTGCCGCCCGCCGTGCACGACGTGCTGGCCGGGCTCGCGGACCCGTACCTGGGCGACGAGCCGTTCTGCGCCAGGCGGGCGGGCGAGCGGCTCGGCCTGACCGAGGACGCGGCGGAGAACGCCCTGGAGGCGCTGGTCGACACCGCGCTGCTCGACCTGTCGGGACTGGACGACCTGGGGCGCCCGCTGTACCGGTGCCACGAGCTGGTGCGCCTGCTGGCGGCCACGCTCGACTCCTCGGACCTGCCGTCCGTCGGCGCGGGCCGGTGAGCCGGCCGTGCCCGCCCGTACCCCCTGCCCCCCGCCCCGGACGACGCCGGCCCGCCGGCCGTCCGGGGTGGACGGGCGACGGGCCGGGC
Organism: Streptomyces sp. WI03-4A; assembly: GCF_033792105.1. Classification (NCBI taxonomy): domain Bacteria; kingdom Bacillati; phylum Actinomycetota; class Actinomycetes; order Kitasatosporales; family Streptomycetaceae; genus Streptomyces; species Streptomyces sp. WI03-4A. The sequence continues at coordinate 124,288 of NZ_JARAUO010000014.1, read as the reverse complement.
CGGGCACGGGCGCGAAGAGGGTGACGGGGTCGGAGTCGGTGAGGGCGACGCCGTCGGTGACGGGGACGGGGTCGGTGCGGGTGGCTGTGTCGGCGGCGGTGGCTGTGTCGGCGGCGGTGGCTGCATCGCGGTCGGCGGCGGTGGCTGCGTCGGGACCGGCGGCGGTGGCTGCGTCGGGACCGGCGGGGGTGGCTGCGTCGGCGGTGACGGAGGCAGGGTCGGTGACGACGGCGGTGGCTGCGTCGGGACCGGCGGCGGTGGCTGCGGCGGCGGTGACGGAGGCAGGGTCGGTGACGACGGCGGTGTCTGTGTCGGCTGCGGTGACGGAGGCAGGGTCGGTGACGGCGGCGTCACCAGGAGCCGCGGGCGCGGGCGTAGTCCTGGCGGGCGGGGGCGATGATCTCCTGGGCCACCGCCCAGGCGTCGGAGACGACGCGTTCGCGCGGGGGGCGCGGGGACTGGGCGACGGCCTGTGCGGTGACCGCCCAGACGGCGGCGACGGCGGCGGTCGCGCGGACGTGCGTGGTGGGCCGGGCGGGGCGGATGCCGTTGCCGCAGACCTCCAGGCGCAGGCCGAGCGCGGCCGCCGTGGCCTCGCGCACACCGCGGGCGACCCGGGCGTCGGGGTGGGCGAACACCTCGGGCGACAGCGGGTGTTCGTAGACCTGGCGGACCCAGGTGCCGATCCGCAGCCGCTCGCGGGCCTCCCAGCCGCCGGGCGCGGAGGGACCGGGGTCGATGCGGTCGACGGCGTCGGCGAGGGTCTCGAAGTAGGCGGTCAGCTCGCGCGCCGTCAGCGGCGCCGCGGGAGCGGGGACGGTGTGTGTGGTCATGGCGGTCATGGTGGGCCGCTTCCTTTCCTGGTCGGTGGGTCGGCGCGGATGCCGGGTGCGGGTGCTCAGACCGGCGGGTGCAGGTGCACCGCGCCGCGGGCGGCCGGCCCCGCCGGGCGGGCCAGGGCGACCGCGAGGCGGTCGGACAGGTGCAGGTCCTGCACGGTCCAGGCGGTGGCGCGGCCGTCGGCGAGGTGGGTGACGCGGACCGGGCCGGTCCGCTCCGGGAGGGTCTCCAGGCGGCCGAGGTCGGTGCCGGCCAGGCCCACGCCGACCGCCTTGACCACGGCCTCCTTGCGCGTCCACACCCTGTGGAAGGCGCGCTGCCGGTCCGTGTCGTCCCCGAGCGCGTGCAGATGGCCGCGCTCGGCGGTGGTGAGCACGGTGTCGGACAGCAGAGCCTCCCGCACCGGCCGCAGCGCCTCCGCGTCGACGCCTATGGCGGTGCCGGCGCCGACGGCGAAGACGCCCCAGCCGGCCGTCCGGCTCAGGCTGATCGCGAGCGGCACGGGCGGGCGCAGCACCTGCGGCGGCCCGTGGCCGTCCGAGCCGCAGCCCGGGCAGCGCCGGCGGCCCAGGTCGACGTCGGCGGCGGTGGTGCCGAGGAGCTGACCGAGCGCGCGCCGGGCACCGGCCCGGGTGTGCACGAACTCGGCCGCGTCCCGCTCGGAGAGCATGCCGAGCGCACGCCGGAACTCCCCGGTGGCCAGCAGCCGCAGGTCGGCCGGGTCGACCCGGCCGGGTGAGCGCCACCACCACACGTGGGCCTCCCCGCGGGCGATGAGCCGGTCCACCTCGGGGAACACTGTTTCCTCGCCTCTTTGACGCATCGGCTACCACTCTCGCGTTTCCTGGAGACGTCGGACGGAACCGTCCGGACTTTTCACCGGACTTCTGCGAGGCCAGGTTCCGCCCGCCCGCTATTTCCCCCCTATACGGCGTTGACGACCCTTTTCCATAGGGTCGCGATAGGCGCTGCCCGGAAACTTTTCCGAGCAATGCCGTCGACCTGAGGACAACGCTGTGACGCAGATAGAGATTCTGGCTCCGGCCGCGGAAAGCACGGTGACCGCACATGAACTCACCGCAGCGGAGCAGACCGGACTGATCGCGCTGGCCGGCCGGCTGACCGGCCCGCAGCACCCGCTCATCGACTCCCCGGACTGGCTGGCCGCGGCCCGCGAGGCCACCTCGCTGCTGCCCCGGCGGCTGCTCGCGACGCTGCGCGCGTTCCGTCACGACCCGGGTCCGGACGGGGTGCTGCTGCTGCGCGGCGTGCCGGTGACGGCAGGCGAACCGCTGCGGCCGACACCGGGCGTGCCGAATTCCGTCGAGCATGTGCCGACCGCGGCGGCCGCCGCCATCGTCTCCGTGATGCTGCAACTCGGTGAGGTCATCGCGTTCCGGAACGAGAAGAGCGGCGCCCTGGTGCAGAACGTGGTGCCCGTTCCCGGAAAGGAGGATTCACAGAGCAATGCCGGTTCGGTGCTGCTCGAACTGCATGTGGAGAACGCCTTCCACGACAACCGTCCGGATTACGTGGGTCTTCTGTGCATGCGCGAGGACCCGACGGGCGACGCCAAGCTGTGCACGTCGTCGATCCGCCGGGCGCTGCCGCTGCTGACCGGGCGGACGCGGCGCGTGCTGGGCGAGCCGCGGTTCCTGACCGAGCCGCCGCCCTCGTTCGGGGCCCTCGGCGGGGTGCGGTCGGCGCACCCGGTGCTGCTGGGTGACCTGGACGACCCCAACGTGCTGGTGGACTTCGCCGCCACGCACCCGCTGGACGAGCAGGCCAAGGAGGCGATGACGGAGCTGCGCGAGGCGTTCGTGGCGTCGATGGCCGCGCACCGGCTGCGGGTCGGTGACCTCGCCGTGGTCGACAACCGGGTGGCGGTGCACGGCCGTACCTCCTTCACCCCGCGCTACGACGGTGAGGACCGCTGGCTGGAGCGGGTCTACGCCCACCTGGACAACCGGCGCAGCCGGGTGGACCGGCTGCACGGCGGCGCTGTGCTCAACTGACGCACACCCCAGACCGGTTGAAGGGCCGGCCCCCACGAGGGGCCGGCCCTTCAGGCGTGGTCACCGGTCACTGCCGGGCGCCGATGACGTCCGCGGGCCGCCCGGTCAGCGCCAGCCGGCCCGGGATCACGGTGGCCAGCAGGGCCAGCACACCGCCGAAGCCGAGGACGGCGAGATAGGTCAGCGGGGCCACGGAGGGCGCCGCCGCGCCGGTCATGCCGATGCTGAACGCGGTGAGCACGGCGTAGGCGATGCCGGTGCCGAGAGCGGCGGCGACGAGGACGACGATGCCGGCCTCGATCCGCAGCATGCCCATGACCTGGCGCCGGGTGGTGCCGACCAGCCGCAGCAGGGCGAACTCGCGCAGCCGGTCGGAGACCGACATGGCGAGCGTGTTGACGACGGCGATCGCCGTGAACGCGATGATCAGGCCCATCGCGACGTAGTTGACCTCGGCGTTGTTCTGCTGCACCTCGGCCTGGAGGTCCTCGACCTGGGCGCGGTCGAGCACGCCCACGCCGGGGAAGTGCCCGACGGCCTTCTGCAGCTGCTCGCGCCCCGCCTTGCCGTCACCGCTGGTGCGCACCAGGACGGAGGAGGCGAGCGGGTTGTCGACGTGCCGGGCGACCAGCGCGTGGCTCATGGTCAGGTCGCCGAAGCCGAGGCCGCGGGCGTAGACGGCGGCGACCCTCAGATTGACGGCGGTCCCGTCGCCGAGGGTCACCTTCATGGTGTCGCCGGGCTTCTTGCCGAGGTGGTCGGCGGCGACCTCGCTGACGGCCACGCTGCCGTCGCCGAAGCCGTTCAGCGTGCCCTTGGTGACGTCCGGGTCCCAGGTCTGGCGCAGCCCCTGGGCGGAGAGTCCCTGCGCCGGGTACTTGTCGAGCCCGATCCGCACGGAGGTCCGTACGACCTCGGTGACGGCGGTGACGCCGGGTGTCTGCCGCAGCGCGGCGGTCGCCTGCTCCGGCACGCCGGGTCCGGCCGAGGCCACCACCCAGTCCGCCTTGTTGCCGTCGCGGGCCTGGGCGGTGGCGGCGTCGCCCATCGTGGTCTGCACGAAGAACACCGTGCAGGCCATGCCGATCAGCAGCGCCAGCGGGGTGATCGCGGAGGCCATCCGCTTGGTGTTGGCGCGGACGTTGGCGGTGGCGAGGTGGCCGGCCACCCGGGAGGCGCGCAGCGGCACCCCGAGCAGGGCGACGGCGACGCGGGCGATGAGCGGGCCGAGCAGCGACACCGCGACCGCGAGCACCACGACCGTCAGGAAGGTCACGGGGGTGGAGGCGGGTTCGGTGTCGAGCACGCTGAGCACCACGAGCAGCACGATGCCGCCGGCCAGCGTGAGGACGCCGGACAGGGTGCGGCCCCAGGCGAAGCCCGGCCGCTCGACCGCGGACTCGGCGAGCGCCTCGGCGGGCCGGATACGGGCGGTGCGCCGGGCGGAGATGCGGGCCGCGGCCCACGCGCCGAGCAGCGCGGCTCCCACGGCGGCGAAGAACGGGAAGACGCTGAAGGTCACCTGGAGGGTGTCCGGGATCGCCTTGAAGTCGACGAACTTGGCGTGCAGCCAGTACGCGATGGGCAGGCCCAGCACGGAGCCGGTGACGCCGGCGAGCAGGCCGACGATGAGCGCCTCCCGGCCGATCAGCTGCCGGATCTGCTTGGGGGTGGCGGCGATGGCGCGCAGCAGCGCCAGCTCCCGGTAGCGCTGCTGGATGGAGAGCGCGAAGGTGCCGACGACGACGAGGACGGCCACGAGCAGCGAGGTGCCGCCGATGGCTCCGCCCATGGACACCAGCTTGATCCGGGCCTTGGCGGCGTCCAGGAACTCGACCGGTCCGCGGTCGCCGCCGGTGGCCACCTGGGCGGTGGTGCCGCTGAGCGCCTTGCGCACCTGGTCGGCGAGCTGTCCGGCCGAGACGCCCTGCTTGGGCAGCACGCCGATCGCGGACACCTGTCCGTCGTGGCCGGACAGCCGGGTGGCCTCGTCGGCGGAGAAGAACAACGAGGTCTGCTGCTTCAGGTCGCCGTCGGCCGGGGCCGCGACGCCGGTCACGGTGTAGGAGCGCGGGGCGTCGGTGGACTGCACGGTGAGCTTGGCGCCGGGCTTCAGGCCGGTACGGGTGGCGAGTTCACGGTCCACGACGACGTCGCCGGCGGCGCTGGGCGCGTGTCCGGCGACGAGCTTGAACGGGGTGAGGGTGGCCGAGGCCCAGGCGTGCCCGTAGGAGGGCTTGCCGTCGACGCCGGGGACGACCTGCCCCTGGGGGGTCACCGCGTAGGCGGGGAAGGTCAGTTCGGGCACGACGGACCGGGCGCCGGGCACGGAGCGGAGCTTGTCGACCGTGTCGGCGGGCAGCCACACGCGTTCGGCGAGCGGCTTGGCCTTGTGCTTGACCTTGGTCTTGCCCTTCTTGTGCTTGATCGTGGTCTGGTGGACGTTCTGGTCGCCGCCGACGATGACCGGCGCGCCGGAGTACCGCTCGGTGCCGATGGTGCCGCGCAGGCCGGTCTCCAGCAGGATGCCGCACGCGGTGACCAGCGCGGCGGCGCACATCAGCGCGAGGAACGCGCCGATGAAGCCGCCTTTGCGGGCCTTGAGGGTCTGGAAGGCGTAGCGCAGCATCAGGCCCACGCTCCCAGGTGTGTCATCCGGTCGGCGACGCGCTCGGCGGTCGGGGCGTGCATGCGGTCGGCGATGCGTCCGTCGGCCAGGAACAGCACGGTGTCGGCGTAGGACGCGGCGACCGGGTCGTGGGTGACCATGACGACGGTCTGGCCGGTCTCGTCGACGCAGTTGCGCAGCAGGGAGAGGATCTCCTTCGCGGTGACGGTGTCGAGGGCGCCGGTGGGCTCGTCGCCGAAGATGACGTCGGGACGGGTGATCAGGGCGCGCGCGATGGCCACGCGCTGCTGCTGGCCGCCGGAGAGTTCGGCGGGGCGGTGGGACGCGCGGCCGCCGAGGCCGACGCGCACCAGGATCTCCTCGAGCCACTGTGCGTCCAGGCGGGAGCCGGACAGGCGCAGCGGCAGCTCCACGTTCTGCCGGACGGACAGGGCGGGTACGAGGTTGAACGCCTGGAAGACGAAGCCGATGCGCTCGCGGCGCAGCTTGGTCAGCTGGGTCTCGTTCATCCCGCCGAGTTCTGTCTCGCCGATGTAGGCACGGCCGGACGACGGCTTGTCCAGGCCGGCCGCGCAGTGCAGGAAGGTCGACTTGCCGGAGCCGGACGGCCCCATGACGGCGGTGAAGGAGCCGCGGGCGATGTCCACGGTGACCCCGTCGAGGGCCCGGACACCGCGGCCGCCGCGGCCGTAGACCTTGGTGACCTCCTCCAGTCGCAGCGCGGCTTGGCTCCGGGCTCCCGTGCCGCCGCGCGGCTGGGTGTTGGTCCTCTCGGTCCTCATGCGTGACCAGTCCTCTCCATCCATCGTCGTGGGGGTCGTCAGCGACCTCCGCCGGCTGCGGAGGAGCATCGGGACGAACGTGGCCGGGCGATCTATATCGGGGCTATGGTCCCGGAGGCGACGAGGAGTAGGCGGACGATTTTCGGCCGGGGCGCGGTCGGGCAGGCCCCGGAGTGAACGTTTCGCCTGCGCCGCGCCCCTGTCACCTGCCCTTCTGTCAGGCCCGGTTGACGCCGCTCGGAACTCTGGCGGCGCCCGCGAGCCGGGAGTTGGAGGGCAGGCACCCCGTTTCCGCGGGACGGATCCGCCCGCCGGACGGATCCGCCGGGCTGGGCGGACCGAAGGGCGGGCGCCGTCGCACTACGCGGAGCGGTTACGGAGGTGGCGGAGGGCGAGGGTGGCCGCGGTCGCCGCGAGGCAGAGGGCGTAGGAGGCGACGACCCAGGGGGCGGGGGCGCGGCCGGCGGTGAGGCCGTGGACCACGGCGGCGAGCCAGCCGGCGTACGAGGCGCCGTGGAGGACGCGGAAGGGGCGGATCCAGCGGCGGGTGGCGAAGACGCCGCGCCAGACGCCGGTGGCGACCGCGAGGAGGAAGAGGTAGCAGGCCAGGGTGCCGAGGCCGACCAGCGCGTCGCCACTGCCCCAGCCGAGCGCCGCGGCCCCCGCGGCGACCCGGCCGCCGGCGACCTTGACGCCGATGTGCAGCAGCAGGAACCCGACGCCGAGCACGCCCAGGGCCCGGTGCAGGTGCTGGGCCGCGGTCCGGGCCCGGGGCGGCAGCAGCCCGCGCAGCGCGGTCGCGAGACCCGCCATCACGGCCAGCGACAGCGCGACGAGCGCCACCACCCCGGCCATCCGGTCGAGGAACCCGCGCAGCGCCCCACCCACGAGGCCACCACCCCCGAGCACCCCCGCGGCGACGACCACTCCGGCCACCACCGCGACGGCCCGCGGCGGAGGCGTGTGCGGCGGCCCCTTCCTGACCGGCGGCACCACCACCGCTGGTCTTCCGCCGACCGCCGCGCCCGCCGCGGGCACGGTTCCGGCCGGGGGTCTCGTCCCCGTGGGGGCGGTGGTCGTTGTCGTGGTGCCGGGTTCGGATGCGGGCGCGGGCACGGGCACGGTGGTGAGGGTGCCGTGGGTGGGTCGGGGCATCGGGGCTCCCAGGCTGGTCGGGCCGGATGTGAGGCGGTCCCCGGCCCCCGCCGGGGAGGGCCGGGGGCCGGGGACCGCGTCTCCCGGTGACCGAGGGGGGATCGGCACCGGGGGTCTGGCGGGCTCCGCGCCGGAGGGGGTGCGCGGAGCCCTGGTCGTCAGGCCGGGGCGTGCGGGCGGACCGGGCCCAGGGGGGTCGCCGTCGACGGGCGGGCCAGGGACGCCGACCACGGACCGTTCAGGTCCAGGTCCTCCACGTGCCAGGTCGTCGTACGGCCGTCGTGGACGTGGGTCACGGTCAGCGGGCCCTCCTGCCCGGGACCGACGTCCAGGGTGTTCAGCGGCATGCCCAGCAGACCGAGGCCCACCGCCTTCACCACCGCCTCCTTGCGGGTCCACGCCCGGTGGAAGAGGGCCGTGCGGGACGGCCCGTCGGGCAGCGCCAGGATCCGCTCGGCCTCGTCCGGCGTCAGCACGAGCTGCGCCAGCGCCTCCGACTCCATCGGGCGGTACGCCTCCACGTCCACCCCCACCCAGTCGCCCGCCCGGACCGCCAGTACCCCGCACCCGTCGGTGCGGGAGAGACTGATGGCCAGCGGGACCGGGGGCCGGACCACGGCGGGCGGGCCGTGGTCCGCGTCGCCGCAGCCGGGGCAGATGCGCCGGCCGAAACGCACGGTGTGGGCCGGCACGCCCAGCAGCCCGGCCACCGCGCGCCGCGCGCCCGCGCGGGTGGTCGTGAACGCGGCCGCGTCCCGTGGCGCGTGGAAGCGCCGCATGCGCGCCCGTTCCTGTTCGTCCAGCAGCACGAAGTCCGCCGGATCCGTCGCCTCGCCGAGCGGCCACCACCACACGTGGGTCTCGCCGCTGCGCCGCAGCCGCTCCACCACCGCGCGTGCCGTGTCGGGTACGTACACCTCACCGACGTCCGCCGCGTGGTCGATGTGCGCGTCGGCCTGGGCCGGTCGCGTAGCCATCCGTCCTCCTCTCTCCTCGTCACGGCCGGTCTCAGGCCAGTCCGTTGAGGCGCAGGATCAGGTCCTTGACCTCGGTGGCGTGGTAGCGGTCCCGTTCCTGAGCCGGGTCCGAGCACAGCAGCAGCGGCCCGTCCCGGTCGTCGGAGGGCAGCCGTCCGTGGCTGCCCCTGACCAGGCCGGGGTCGAGCGGCACCACGGTCAGCGGTGCGCGCATCCCGGCCTTCTTGCGCAGCACGGTCCACGCCGCCTTGGCCTTCACCGCCGGGATCGACGGGTCGAAGAACAGCTCGGCGGGGTCGTAGCCCGGCTTGCGGTGGATCTCGACGCCCCGCGCGAAGTCGGGAGCGCGGTCGTCGTCGAGCCAGTAGTAGTAGGTGAACCAGGCGTCCGGTTCCGACACCAGGACCAGTTCGCCCGCGTTGGGGTGGTCGATGCCGTAGGCCGCCTGCTCGGTGCGGTCCCAGATCTCGTCGACGCCCTCCACCGCCTTCAGCACGTCCCGCACCCGCGGGACGTCGGCGGGGTCGGCGACGTACACGTGCGCGGCCTGGTGGTCGGCGACGGCGAACGCCCGGGAGGTGTGCGGGTCGAGGTACTCCATGCCGCGCTGGGTGTACACCTCCAGCAGTCCCGCCCGGCGCAGCGCGCGGTTGACGTCCACGGGCCGGCTCACCGGGGAGATGCCGTACTCGCTGAGCGCCACCACGGTGGTGCCCCGCTCGCGCAGGTCGGCGAGCAGGGGGGCGAGCGCGGCGTCCGTCTCGCGGGCGGCGCGGACCGCCTGCGGGCTGTCGGGGCCGTAGCGCTGGAGGTCGTAGTCCAGGTGCGGCACGTAGACGAAGGTCAGGTCGGGGCGGCGGCGGTCGACGACGTAGCGCGCGGCGCCCGCGATCCACCGGGTGGAGGCGATCGAGGCCGTCGGGCCCCAGTACTGGAACAGCGGGAACTCACCCTGTGCGGCGGAGAGTTCGTCGCGCAGCCCGGCGGGCACGGTGTAGCAGTCCGGGGCCTTGCGGCCGTCGTGGTGGTAGACCGGCCGCGGGGTGAGGACCGTGTCCACGTCCGCGCCCATCGCCCACCACCAGCACAGGTAGGCGGTGGAGTGGCCGGGGTCGCGGCGGCGGGCCGCCTGCCAGACCTTCTCGCCCCGCACCAGCGCGTTGTGCTGGCGCCACATCATGACCTCGCCGTGGTCGCGGTGGTACCAGCCGTTGGCCACCGCCCCGTGCTCGCTCGGCCGCAGCCCGGTGGTGAGGGTGGCCTGCACGGTGGCGGTGACGGCGGGGAACACCGTGTCCAGCGGGGCGGTGAAGCCCTGCTCGCCGACCGCCCGCACGTGCGGCATGTGCTCCAGCAGCCGCGGGGTGAGGCCGACCGTGCACAGCACCGCCGTGCTCGACTTCGTGCGTCCGCCGCTCATGACGTCTCCTGCCGCAGTCCGAGGTCCAGCAACTCGTCGCGCAGCCAGATCAGTTCGGCGGCCAGACCGTGGGCGAGGGTGTCCTCGCGGTGGCCGGGCAGCACGGACCAGGTGTAGGTCTCGACCTCGATGTGGTCGGTGACCGCCCGCTCCCCGCCCAGCAGGGCGCGCAGGGTCTCGCGGAGCAGGGGCCGGGTGCTCGCCAGCGGCGGGCGCGGGTCCTCGTGCAGGGGCACGTGGTAGTGGATGCGCCAGGGCCGGTCACCGGGCAGCGCGCCGGAGAGCGCGGGCCCCAGGTCGTCGGTGCCGAGCAGCCGGCCGCCCGGGGACGGCTCGCGGGTCTGGTGCAGGAAGCGGGGTTCGGCGAAGTCCGCGAGCAGTTCCCGTACGGCCGGGTCGGCGGGGTCGGCGACCTGCAGCGCGGTGGACGCCTGGAGCTTGACCACCGGGATGCCCGCCTCGCGCAGCCGGCCCAGCACCTCGACCGGGTCCTCGTGGGCGACGGCGAGGTGGCAGGCGTCCAGGCACAGGCCGATCCACTCGGAGTCGGTGCCGGCCAGCGCGTCCACGGCCTGGTCGGTGCGCTCCACGACGCAGCCGGGCTCCGGCTCGACACCGACCCGGATGGTGCGGCCGGTGTCGGCGGCGATCTGCTTCAGCCCCTCGGCGAGCGCGTCGAGCTGGCGGGCGGCCATGGCGCGCTGGGCGGACGTCCACACGGTGCGCCAGGCCAGCGGCAGGGTGGAGATGGAGCCGCGGGCCCCCTCCGGCAGCAGCCCGGCCAGCACCCGGGCGAGGTCCAGGGTGTACTCCAGGCGGGCCGGTTCCGACCAGTCCGGGTAGTACACGGCACGCTTGACGACCCGGGCGTGGAAGCCGCGGTACGGGAAGCCGTTGAGGGTGACCGTCTCCAGGCCGCGCGCGGTCAGTTCGCGGCGCAGCCGGGCCACGGCCGCCGGGTCGGCGGCGAGCTGTCCCGCGGTCTCGGCGGGCAGCCACAGGCCGACGCCGATCCGCTCGGCGCCGGCCGCCACCCGCACCGGTTCGGCGTAGGCGGCGAGCTGGCCGATGATGCCGTCGAGCGTCTCGGCGGGGTGCACGTTGGTGCAGTACGCCAGGTGGACGGTGCTGCCGTCGGGGTGTCGCACACGCATGACTGCTCCTCAGCTCCCGCCGCGGGCGATGGAGTTGCCCGCGAACAGGCCCGCCGCCTGGGTGTCGTTGTAGCCGTCGAGGTCGAGCCGGCCGGACTGGCCGTAGAACGCGACCGGGTTGCGCCACAGCACACGGTCCACGTCGTCCTCGTCGAACCCGGCGGCGAGCATGGCCTCGGCGGTGGCCCGGGTGAGCAGCGGGTCGCTGTGGCCCCAGTCGGCGGCCGAGTTGACCAGCACGCGCTCGGTGCCGTGCCGCTTCAGGATGGCGACCATGCGCTCGGGGGTCATCTTGGTGTCGGGGTAGATGGAGAAGCCCATCCAGCAGCCGCTGTCGGCCACCTCGTCCACGGTGACCTCGTTGAGGTGGTCCAGGACCACGTGCGCGGGGTCGATGCCGGACTCGCGCACGACGTCCAGGGAACGGCGGGTGCCGCCGGCCTTGTCACGGTGCGGGGTGTGCACGAGCGCGGGCAGGCCGAACTCGACGGCGAGGGCGAGCTGGGTCGCGAAGGCGTGGTCCTCGGCCTCGGTGACGGTGTCGTAGCCGATCTCGCCGACGGCGACCACGCCGTCCTTGGCGAGGTAGCGGGGCAGCCGGTCGAGGACGGGCGTGCAGCGCGGGTCGTTGGCCTCCTTCGGGTTGAGGCCGATGGTGCAGTAGTGGTGGATGCCGAACTGGGCGGCGCGGTAGGGCTCCCAGCCCAGCAGGGAGTCGAAGTAGTCGGTGAAGCTGGCCGGGGAGGTGCGCGGCTGGCCGAGCCAGAACGCGGGCTCCACCAGGGCACGGACGCCCGCGGCGTGCATCGCCTTGTAGTCGTCCGTGGTTCGGGACGTCATGTGGATGTGAGGGTCGAAGATGCGCATGGCCGGGGGCTTTCCGCTCGGGAGTGGGTTCGGGGTCGGTCAGTGCTCGGGGGTGGCGACCAGCCAGAGGTCGGCGGGCACGGTGCGGGAGGCCGCGCGCCGCTCGGCGGCGAACCCCAGGGCCATGCGGGCCAGTTCGGCGTCGCGGCGGTCGCGCAGGCCGGCGACCGTGCGCAGCGGGATGCCGGTGAACAGGCACTTCAGGACGGCCTGGCGCCAGCGGTACTGGTCCAGGTGGGTACGGGCGTAGGGGCCGAGGGCGGCCGCGATGAGCCGGGTGTCGTTGGTGCGCAGGGCGTCGTCGGTGAGGGGCACGCCCGCGGCGCCGATCGCGAGGAACGGCAGGGCGCGCAGCACGCCGCGGCGCTCGGCGGCGTCGCCGTCCCCGTAGCGGGCCGCGGCCTCCGCTGCCAGTTCCTCGCCCTGGAGCGGGAGCCTGGTGAGCAGCAGGGTGCGGACGCCGTCCTCCACGTGCCAGTCGGCCCAGCCCGGCAGGGGGCCACGGCCGTAGTGACGGCCGGCCGCGGGGAAGCGGGCGTCGAGGGCGGCGGGGCCCTGCGTCTCGACCGCGGCGAGGTCCTGGGCCAGCCGGGTGCGCTGGGGCTCCCCCAGGACGGAGACGAGGGACTCCTTGAGGGTGCGGGCGGTCAGGGCGTCGTGGACGGTCGCCGGGGCATGGGTGAGCGTGGACGCGGTCATACGGGGGCTACCTCCTTCGGGACGGTTGCGGATCGGTGCGCGGATACCCGGGCACCGGCCGGACGTGCGTCGCCGCCTCCGGTGGGCGGGGCTTGAGGCGGGAGCGCGGTGGCGGTGCGGTGCAGGAACTCGATGCTGTCGCGGGCCGTCGCCGCGGCGGCGTGGCTGTGCCGGGGCAGTTCCACCGAAACGAGGCCGGTGTAGCGGGCGTCGCGCAGTGCCCGCAGGACCGGCGGGAAGTCGATCTCGCCCGCGCCGAACGGCAGGTGCTCGTGCACCCCGCGCCGCATGTCCTCGATCTGCACGTGGGCCAGCCGGTCGGCGGCCAGCTCCACGCAGCGCGTCTCCGGCCACGGCTCCAGGCAGCGGCAGTGCCCGATGTCGAGGGTGAGCCGGAACCGGTCGTGGCCGCCGAGGGAGCGCAGCAGCCTGTGGTACCCGGCGAGGTCCTCGACGAGCATCCCGGGCTCGGGTTCGAAGGCCAGGTCGACGCCGGCCCGTTCGGCCTCGCCCAGCGCCTGCGCGCAGCCCTCCTCCAGGCGCTGCCACGCCTGCTCCCGGCTGGTGCCGGGGCCGGGCGTGCCGCTCCAGAAGTGCACGGCCTCCGCCTCGAGTTCGGCGCCGATACGGATGGCGCGGCGCAGCAGGTCGAGGCGTGCGGCGCGGCCTTCCGGCTCGGCGTCGACCAGGGTGGGCCGGTGCTTGCGCAGCGGGTCGAGGAGGTAGCGCGCGCCGGTCTCCACGACCACGGCGAGGCCGGTGCGGCGCAGGTCGCGGGCGACGCGGCGGACGCGGGGCGCGAGGCCGCGGGCGTAGGGGTCGAGGTGCTGGTGGTCCAGGGTCAGGGCCACCCCGTCGTAGCCGAACCCGGCGAGGACGGAGAGGGCGTCGGTGAGGCGGTGGTCGGCGAAGCCGTTGGTGCCGTAGCCGAAGCGGAGGCCCGCGGCGGTCATGTCGGGGACACCTTTCTGGCGAGCCGGGCCGCCTGCGGGAGCCCGGCGGCGAGCGCCACGGCGAGCCGCGGGGCTCCGGCGCGCGCCACGAGGGCCGCCTGGAGGGGCAGCAGCGCGTGGATGCCGGCGCCGACGGCGGTCCGGACCCGGGCCGGGTCCCCCGGGTGGCGCAGGGCGACCCACTGGGGGCGGGCGCAGGACGTCGCGTAGAGGACCGAGGCGAGGACGGGCACGGCGAGGCGGGGGTCCAGGGCGCCGGGCACGGTGAGCCGGCCGGTACGGGCCGCGGTCACCGCGCCGCTCGCGGCGAGCGCGGTCGCCGCGGTGACGGCGAGGGCGAGCAGCGGCTCGCGGCCGGCCTCTCCGGTCACCTCGTGACGGCTGAGGCGTGTCACTCCCCAGGTGTGCAGCCCGGCGGTGGCGGCCGCGCCGAGCGCGGGCGCGGCCGGTCCGGTACCCGTGCCGTGCAGCACGTCGAGGGCGCGGGCCGCCGCCATGGCCAGGGGGCCGAGCGGGGTCCGTTTCAGACCGAGGTCGTACGCCCAGACGGCGGCCGCCAGCGGCAACGTGCGGCACAGCAGCACCCGGCGTCCACCGGCCAGCGCGCCCAGGCCGAGGCCCGCGGCGCTGAGTCCGGCGGCGATGCCGAGCGCGGCACCGGCGGGGATCCGCCCCGACGGCACCGGGCGTTCCGGGCGTTCCTCGGCGTCCTCCCAGCGGTCCGCCCAGTCGTTGAGCGCCATGCCCGCCCAGTACAGGCTGACGGAGGACGCGGCGAGCAGCAGCGTCCGCCCGCCGGCGGGCCGGCCCGCGGCCAGCGCGCCGGCGAGCACGTCACCGGGCACGGTGAGCGCGGCGGGCGCCCGCACCAGCTCGGCGACGTCCCGGGCCCGGCGGCGCAGGACCAGGGAGCGGGGGCGGTATCCGGTGTCGTAGGGGCGGTCCGGGCGGGTGCCGGTTCCGGCGGACCTGTCGGTGCGGGGCTCGGAGGCGGGGGCGCCGGTGCCGGTGGGACCCTCGGCGGCGGCCCCGAAGGCGGCCGTGCCGGTACCGGCGGAACCGTCGGCGCCGCGCTCGGAGGCGGGCACCCCGGTGTTCCCGGCGGGGGCGGCCGTGGGCCGCACGCCGCGGCGGGCCGCGCGGAACGCGTCGCCGGCCGCACGCGCAGCCTCCCGGCAGGCGAAGGCCGTCTCCCGGGCCGCCCGGGTCAAGGAGCTCAGGCGGCGGCCCGGCTCGCGGGGCGAGGAGGCGGCGGCCGAAGAGACCGGGGCGGAGGCGGTGGAAGCGTCGGCCGTCACGGATGCGGAAGCAGAGGTGGCGGAGGCGTCCGAAGCGGAGGGGACGGTGGCGTCGGCGGCCGGGGCGGACGTGGTGGAGGCGGCCGGGACGGAGGCGTGCGAGGCGGCGACGGCGGAGCCGTCAGCGGTGGACGGCCGCGGCCGTCCGGTGGCGGTGGCCCGGGCCGGGCCGGTCGCCGTCACCGCGCCGGCCGGGGTCCGCCCGAGGGCGGCCGCGGCCGGCGCGGCCGTCCCCACGGTCGTGCGCGGGCCGTTCACCGTGCCGCCTCGGGCAGGGGCGCGCGGGCGGGGGTCGCGGCCCAGGCGGTGAGGTGGGCGTGCTGGAGGGTCAGGTTGTGCTCGGTGGAGGCCACCGGGTCCTTGAAGAAGAAGCCGAGGGCGGGCAGCGCGCCGCTCTCGCCGCGGCGCCGGGCCAGGGCGGCGAACCGGACCAGGTCCAGGACCAGGGGCGCGGCGAGCGCCGAGTCGCAGCCCTGCCAGGTGAACTGCAGGGACATGCGCACTCCGAGGAAGCCCTCGAAGGAGATGTGGTCCCAGGCGGTCTTCCACTCGCCCATCTCGGGCACGTTGTCGATGTGCACCTGGCCCTCGACGGCGTGCCCGACGGTCTCCTCCAGGGCGCGCTGCTTGGACTCGGTCTTGCTGCGCGCGGCCGCCGGGTCGGCGAGGGTCGCCCCGTCGCCGCCGCCGAGCAGGTTGGTGCCGGACCAGGAGCGGACGCGCAGCGCGCGCTGCGCGAACATCGGCGCCAGGGCGCTCTTGACCAGCGTCTCGCCGGTCTTGCCGTCGCGTCCGGCGTGCGGCACCCCGCGCAGCCTGGCCAGTTCCTCCAGGGCGGGCAGCGCGGCACCGGCGGACGGGGTGAAGTTGACGTAGGCGCAGCCGGCGTGGAAGGCGGCGTACGCGTACAGGGAGCTGGGCGGCAGCAGGGTGGTGCTGGTCGCCAGCGCCTTGTCGAGGTCGGCGAGGTCGAGGAAGGCGGGGTCGGGCTCGGGCAGCGCCTCGGTGGAGGAGACGTTGACGACGACGACCTGCTCCAGGCCGTGCCGGGCGCGGAAGTCCGCGATGTCGGCGGCGAGCCGGCGGGCGGTCGTGTACTGCGGTTCGCCCTGGCGCGGGGAGCCGTCGCGGATCTCGCGGTCGGCCGCCTCCAGGGCGGGCCGTACGGCGGCGACCACGCGGGCGGGCAGCACGCCCGCGTCGGCGAGGTGGCCGGCCCTCGCCGGCAGCGGCACGCCGACGATGTCGTGGCCGCCGAACACGAGGTCGGCGAGGGCCGGCAGGGATGCGTCACGGAAGACGGGGGATTCGGTGACGCATCCGGTCGCGGGGGCCAGATCAGCGGCGATCGCGGCCGTCCCGGCGACCACGGTGGTCGCGACGGAGCCACGGGCGCCGACCAGCCAGACGCCGACGCGGGGGGAGTTTCCGGTGGTGCGGTCAGTGTCCTGCATGGTGATCCAGCCTCCAGCTGGTGGTGCCGTACGGGGTCGGGGGCTACTTGCCGAGGTCGGCCGGGAAGGGGGAGGCGTCGAACGCCGCGTCCAGCTCGGCACGGTCACGGCGCAGCCACTTGGCGGTGATGTGCCGGACGGTGTGCCGGGGCAGGTGCGGGTTGTGGTCGAGGTCGGTGATCGGCTGGGCCAGCGACTGCAGCTCCCAGGCGACGCCCGCGAGCCGGTTGACGTGGGTCCACCAGCGGGGCTCGATGCCGAGCAGCACGAAGCCGGCGAGGAAGGGGTGCCAGCGGTGGTAGGCGTGCGTGGGCTCCGGCGGCGTGTAGTTCATCATGTGGACCTTCTGGCCGGCCGGGCGGCGCGGGTCGAACAGGACGCCCTGGCCGAACTCCTGGAAGGCGAAGACGAGTCCGTGCGGGTCGCGGCCGTAGTACTTGTCGTAGACGGCGCGCTGGTTGCGCGAGAGGACCTCGAAGGCGTCCTTGTTGGGCTGGATCAGTTCGAGGAAGCTGCGCGGGTAGCGGCCGCCCTGGCGGGTGGCGGCCCAGGCGTCATAGGTCTTGGTGAAGCCGCCGAACGGGGTGGTGATGGCGGCGACGGCGTCCTTCATCTCCTGCGAGGGGGTGTAGTAGGACATCTCGTCGTACTGGTACCAGAACTCGTTGGCCCAGCGGTCGCCGACCATGCCCGGCACGTCCGGCAGGGAGGGGTGGCAGCGGCCCGGCCGGGCCTCCGCCGGGGCCGCGCCGATCAGGGTCGCCGCGGCGGCCGCGCCGGCCACACCGAGGGCGGCCCGCAGCGCGCCCCTCCGGTCCATCGTGTTGAGCGACATGGGTTCTCCTTACGATCTGCTGTGGATCGGGGGGATCGGGGGGATCACGGACAAACGAAGTGCGGGGGAACGGTGCGTTCCGGGAGGGGCGCAGCCTTTCCTGGTTACGACTCTCCGGTGCCGCCCTATGGGCGGCCTATACCGGGAAGCGGCAGGTCAGGCCGGGCTTTCGGAGTCGGGGTAGGGGGCCTTGCGCAGGCCGGGCGAGAGCAGGGCGCACAGGGCCGTGAGGGCCATGACGGCGCTGAGCGCCAGCACCGAGCGGACCGCCCCGGTGGCCTCCAGCAGGAAGCCGGCGGCGACCGGCCCCGCCGCCATGGCGCCCGAACCGACCAGGTTGGCGAGGGAGTTGGCGCGGCCGCGCATCCGGTCGGGGGCGGCCCGCACCAGCAGGACACCGCCCGCCACGTTGAAGACACCGCCGACGTAGCCGCTGGCCGCGAAGAGCGCGCCGAGCAGGACGGGGGTGTGCAGGGCGGCGGCGACCGGGGCCATCAGCGCCGTCCAGGCGAGCAGCCCGCCGAGGACAAGGGGGCGCAACCGCAGCCGGCGCTGCCACCAGCCGCCGGTGAGGGCGCCGACCAGTCCCCCGGCGCCGCTCAGCGAGAGCACCAGGCCGACCTCGAACTGGGTGCCGTGGTTGTCCTGGATGCCGGACATGACGGCCAGGTTGAGGCCCTGGAACAGCACGTTGGTGACGGCGACCGCCGTCATCACGGCCCGCAGGAAGGGCTGTCGCCACATCCAGACCAGGCCCTCGCGGATCTCGGTGCCGAGCCGGGCGGGCGGCGCGGCACGCTGCTGCTGAAGCTTGCCCTTGATGCCGAAGAGGCAGATTACAGAGGCCAGTTGAGCGGCGGCGGCGGCCGCGTACGGCAGGGCCGCGGCCAGTCCCACCAGCCCGCTGCCCAGCGGCTGCCCGGCGATGGCGGCGCCGCGGGTGCGGGCCTCGTTGCCGGTGAGCGCGGCCGGAAGCTGCTCGGCGGGGACCACGCTGGGTACGGCGGCCCGCTCGGCGAGCTGGTGCAGCACCCCGAGCGCGCCCTCGGCGAACGCGGCGACGAGCAGCGCCCACAGCCAGGTGTGCCCGCTGACCAGCAGCGCCACCACCAGTCCGGCGACCAGCGTCTGACCGAGCCCGGCGGCCACCATGACCCGCCGCCGGTCCCACCGGTCCACGAGGGCGCCGCCCGGGAGCTGCATCACGAGCTGGGGCAGCAGCAGGGCGGTGCCGACGAGACCGGCGTCGCCCGGTGAGCCGGTGGCCCACAGCACGGTCAGCGGGTAGGCCACGGCCGTGGCCCGGCCGGCCAGCAGGGAGAGCCCCGCGCCGCCCCACAGCAGCCGGAAGTCCCGGTTGCGGCGCAGCGGCGGGACCTCGGGTGCGGCCGGCCTGTCCTCGACCACTGTCACGGTGTCCCGCCCTTCCGTCGCCCGCTCGTCGTCGGCCATGAGCCACGGCACCTCCGCCGGGTCGGCGGCGGTCCGCCGTGCCGTGCCGCTCATCGGACGGCCAGCGGCACCGGTGCCGGGGCGTGGACGTGCTCCAGGACGGCCATGGCGCTGTGCATCTTGTTGGTGGCCTGGGCGAAGGCGATGCTCATCGGGCCGTCCAGGATCTCGGCGGTGACCTCCTCGCCGCGGTGCGCGGGCAGGTCGTGCATGAAGACGGCGCGCGGGCTGGTGCGCCACAGGTCCCGGGTGACCTGGAACGGGGCGAAGATCTCCCGCCAGTCGGCGTCGGGCTTGCTGGTGCCGGTGGTCTGCCAGCGGGTGGTGTAGACGACGTCGTACGCCCCGTCGAGTGCCGTCATGTCGTGCCGTTCGGTGATCCGCGCGCCGGTGCGGGCGGCGTTGGCGCGGGCCCGCTCCAGGACGCCGGGGGCGAGCCCGTAGCCGGGCGGGGTGCGCAGTTCCAGGTCGGCCGCCGGGTACCGGGTGAGGGCGAGGGCGAGCGCGGCGGCGGTGTTGTTGCCCTCGCCGACGTACAGCACGCGCAGACCCTCGACGCGGCCGAAGTGCCGCAGCAGCGTGGTCAGGTCGGTGAGCGCCTGGGTGGGGTGCTCCTCGGCGCTCATGGCGTTGACCACCGCCATGCGGTGCTGGCTCGCCCAGCCGCGCAGCTCGGCCTCCGGTCCCGCGGTGCGGGCGACGAGGACGTCGAGCATGCCGGAGAGCACCCGGCCGGTGTCCTCGGTGGTCTCCCCGGTGTTGAGCTGGAGGTCGCCGGGGCCGTAGGCGATGAGGGAGGCGCCGAGCCGCAGCGCGCCCGAGGAGAACGCGGTGCGGGTGCGGGTGGAGGTCTTGGCGAAGTAGACGCCGGCGACCAGGCCGTCCAGGGGCCGGGCCGGGCCGGCGATCCCGGCGGAGAACTCGGCGCCGCGCCGCACGACGTCGTGCAGTTCGTGATCGGTGAGGTCGTCGATGGAGACGAGGTGGCGCACGCGGCGCCCGTCCGTGCGGACGTCCATGGTGGTCAGCCTTCCGTGTGCGGGTCGTCGGCGCGCTCGTCCAGCGCGGCGGCCGCCCGGGCGATGGTGTGGTGGCGCAGTGCCAGGTGCAGGTCCAGCGCGAGTCCGGCCCGCCGCGCGGCCACCAGCAGGGGCGGCACGAGCAGCGAGTCGCCGCCCAGGTCGCGGAAGTCGTCGTGGACGCCGACCTGTTCGAGGCCGAGCACCTCGGCCCACACGGCGGCGAGCCGGTGTTCGGTCGGGGTGCGCGGCGGGGCGTAGGGGTGGGCGGCGGCCGCGGTCGCCGCGCGCTCCGCGAGGGCGTCGCGGTCGCGCTTGCCATGGGTGGTGAGGGGCAGTGCGGCGACGACGGTGACGGTGGCCGGGACGAGGGCGGCGGGCAGCACCGCGCGCAGCCGGTCGCGGAGCGCGGCGACCTCCACCGGCTGCCCGTCCGCCGGGACCACCCAGGCGGCGAGGCGCCGGCCGCCGTCGGCCGCGGGGACCGCGCTGACCAGCGCGTCCCGTACGGCGGGGTCGGCGGTGAGCGCCGCCTCCGCCTCGCCGGGCTCGACGCGGTGGCCGCGGATCTTGACCTGCTGGTCGGCGCGTCCGGCGAACTCCAGGGTGCCGTCGGCGAGCCGGCGCGCCAGGTCGCCGGTGCGGTACAGGCGGGTGCCGGGCAGGCCGTAGGGGTCGGGGACGAAGGCGAGGGCGGTGAGGCCGGGGCGGCCGGTGTAGCCGCGGGCGAGTCCCTCGCCGCCGAGCCAGACCTCGCCGGTGACGCCGTCGGGCACGGGCCGCAGTCCGGCGTCGAGGACGCGGACCAGGACGCCGGGCAGCGCGGAGCCGAGCGGGACCAGCGTGCGCCCGGTCCTGGGCCGCACCCGGGTGAAGGTGGCGGCGACGGTGGCCTCGGTGGGCCCGTACTCGGCGGCCAGTTCCAGACCGCCGCCGGCCGCGGCGATCCGCGCGGCCACCCGCTCGGCCTGGGCGGTCGGGTAGGCGTCGCCCGCGCACACCGCGAGACCGGCCAGGCCGGCCAGTTCGCGGTCGCTCAACTGGTGCTCCAGCAGGGCGAGGTGGCCGGGGGTGAGGCCGACGAAGGCGTACGGTGCCCGGCTCAGCAGCAGCGGGCCGAAGTCGCCGGTCTCGTAGAGCTGCGGCAGCACGTGCACCGGCTGCCCGGTCATCAGCGGCGCGTACAGCGCCGGCATCCCGAGGTCGAAGCCGACCGGGGTGAACCAGGGTGCTCCGCCGCCGCCCGCGGCCGCGTACTCGCGCACGGCCCAGTCGAGGTAGTGGGCGAGCGCCCGGTGGGAGACCTCGACGCCCTTGGGCGTGCCGGTCGAGCCGGAGGTGTGCAGGACGTAGGCGAGCCGGTCCGGGTCGTGCCGCAGGCCGAGCGGCGAGCCGTCGCCTTCGTGGGCCGCCTCCTCGGCGAGCACCAGGGCGGCGGCGGTCAGCCGGTCCGCGTACGACGCCTGCGTGACGGCGAGTTCGATCCGCGCCGTGGCGATCCGCGCGTCGGGGGTGCACGGGTCGACCGGCACCTGGACGGCGCCCGCCTTCCACACCCCGAGCAGGGCGGCGACCAGGTCGGGACCGCGGTCGAGGAGGACCGCGACCCGGGTCTCGGCGCGGGCGCCGAGGGCGCGCAGCCGGCGGGCGACGCGGTTGGCGCGTGCGTCGAGGTCGCCGTACGTCACGGTGAAGCCGGTGCCGTTCAGGGCGGTCGCCCACGGGGTGCGGGCGGCCTGTGCCTCGAAGGCGGCGAGGGTGTCCGCCGGGGTGTCGGGGTGCGGCAGCGCGGGGGCCTTGAGCCGGGCGCGTTCGTGGGCGTCCGGGAAGGCGCCGGTGCAGTCGCCTTCGGCGCCCGCGCGGGCCATCTCGGTGAGCACGGCCGCGTAGAGCCGCAGCAGCCGGTCGGCGGCGGCGCGGGAGAGGGTGCCGGTGCGGGAGGCCAGCGACAGGTGGCCGCGCACGGGGGTGCCGACGACCACCGGGAACTCGTTGGGGCTGTCGTCCCGGCTGGCCATGATGTCGATCAGCTCGGTGTCGACCTGGTGGAAGTCCAGGTAGTGGAAGAGGATGTCGATCAGGTGCCGTTCGCCGCCGGGCACCCGCATCGCGGGCATCGGGAAGCGGCGGTGCGGCCACAGCTCGACCTCGTGCCCGAACACCTGCCGGGCCAGCTCGCCCCAGGTGCGGGCGCCCCGCTCGTAGGGGAACGGGACCGAATTGAGGTACATGCCGGAGACCGTCTCGGCGCCGGCCTGCTCGGGCCGGGCGTCGGCGACCATGCCGCCGCGGAAGGCGTGCGCCGGGGTGAGCAGCGACAGCACCTTGCTGTGCGCGGCGTGCAGCACGCTCTTGTACGGCACCTCGGCGGCCGTCGCCAGCGCCCGCAGGCCCGGCTCCAGTTCGTCGAGCGGGAGGTCGAGGCGGTAGCGCTCGTCGGGCCCGTCGGGGTCGCCGGCCCAGCCCGCGGGCACGGTGAACTTCTCGTGGCCCTCGACGACCCCGCGCCAGTACTCCCGGTCGGCCGGGTCGGCCAGGGAGCGCAGCTCGGCGGCGATGAAGTCGGCGTAGCGTACGGCGGGCCGGGGCGGGGCGGGCGCGGGCTCGCGGCCGCGGCTCAGCTCGTGGTAGGCGCGCAGGAGTTCCATCAGCTGGGAGTGGTAGCTCCAGCCCTCGATGACGGGGTGGCACTCGGTGATGGACAGCCACCAGCTCTCGTCGTCCAGCACGTGCACCGCCATCCGCATCAGCGGTCCGCGGGCGAGGTCGAACAGCTCGGCCCGGTCGCGGTCGGCGAACTCCCACAGGGCGCTCTGCCGGCGCTCGGCGGGCAGGTGCCGCAGGTCCTCGTGGACGACGGGCATGGTCGCGGCGGCGTGCACGAGCTGGAGCGGCTCGGAGTAGCCGGCCAGCGCGAAGGAGGTGCGCATGACCTCGTGCCGCTCGGTGATCAGGTCGGTGGCGCGGCGGAAGGCGTCCGGGTCGAAGGGCAGGTCGTCGCGGATCCGGAAGGAGGTGATGTTGTGGTAGCGGTTCTCGCCGCTGCCGCCGTGCATCTCGACGAGCATGCCGGCCTGGATGCGGGAGAGCGGGTAGGCGTCGGTGACGTCGCCGGGCAGCGCGGCCCGGTCGGCGGCGCCGATCAGCGCGAACGGCTCGACGGGCACGAAGGCGCCGGTGCCGGGGGCGCCGTCGCGGGGCACGGCGGCGCGCAGCCGGGCCACGGTGCGGTGCTCGAAGACGTCCCGCACGGTGGTCTCCCAGCCGGCCGCGCGGAGCGCGCCGACCAGGGCGACCGCGCGCAGCGAGTCGCCGCCCAGGTCGAAGAAGTTGTCGTGCACGCCGACCGTGTCGAGGCCGAGCACCTCGGCCCACACGGTGGCCATGGCCCGCTCGTCGTCGTCGCGGGCCTCGACGTGCTCGCCGACGGCGGTCGCGGCGCGTCCCGGGGCGGGCAGTGCGCGCCGGTCGAGCTTGCCGTTGCCGGTCAGCGGCAGCGCCTCCAGGTGCAGGTAGGCGGTGGGGACCATGTACGGCGGCAGGGTCTCGCCGAGCCGGTCGCGCAGCGCGGCCGGGGTGAGCGCCTCCTCGTCGGCGCCCTCGGCGGGCACCAGGTAGGCGACGAGCTGCTGGTCGCCCGGGGTGTCCTCGCGGACCAGGGCGACGGCCTCGGCGACGGCGGGGTGCGCGGCGAGGGCGGTCTCGATCTCGCCGGGCTCGATGCGGTAGCCGCGCAGTTTGACCTGGTGGTCGACGCGGGCCAGGAAGTCGAGGTTGCCGTCGGGCAGGACGCGGGCCACGTCGCCGGTGCGGTAGAGGCGGGCGCCGGGCGGGCCGTAGGGGTCGGGCAGGAAGCGCTCGGCGGTGAGGCCGGGACGGCCCGCGTAGCCGCGGGCGAGGCCGACGCCGCCGACCCACACCTCGCCGGGCACGCCGACGGGGAGCGGGCGCAGCCGCTCGTCGAGGACGTACATGGTGGTGTGCGGGATGGCGCGCCCGATGGAGACGAGCTCGGTGGCCACGGGCCCGTCGAGGAAGTACGCGGAGTTGCCTACGGTGATCTCGGTGGGCCCGTACTCGGCGGCGAGCCGGGTGCCGTCCGGTCCGGCCGCGGCGGCCCAGCGCTCGGCGAGCCGGGCGGTGAAGGAGTCGCCGGCGGCGATGACCAGTCCGGCCAGCCCCGCGATCCGCTGGTCGCTCAATTGCTGTGTGAGCAGGTGCAGATGCCCCGGGGTGAGCTTGATGAAGGCGTACGGGCCGCCCGCGGCGAGCAGTGCGCCGAGGTCGGCGGTGTCGAGGTCCTGCGGCAGCAGGTGCACGGCCTGCCCGGTCATCAGGGGCGCGTAGAGGTCGGGGACGCCCAGGTCGAAGGCGACCGACGAGAACAGCGGCGCTCCCCCGGTGCCTGCGCTCGCGTAGGCCCGCACGGTCCAGCCCAGGTAGTTGGCGAGGCCGCGGTGGGTGATCTGCACGCCCTTCGGCCGGCCGGTGGAGCCGGAGGTGTAGATGACGTAGGCGAGCTGGTCGAGGTCGTGGGCGCGCGGCAGCGGGGCGTCGGCGGTCCCGATCGCCGCCCGTTCGGCGGCGTCGTCGACGACGATCCGGCGTACCCCCTGGAAGCGGTCGGCGTGCCGGGACTCGGTGACCACCAGCGTGGTGGCCGTCTGGTCGAGCATGTAGGCGATGCGGTGGTCCGGGTAGGCCGGGTCGATCGGCACGTAGGCCGCTCCGGCGCGCCAGACGCCGAGGAGCACGGCGACCAGGTCGGGGCCGCGGTCGAGCAGGACGCCGACGGTGGTCTCGGGCCCGGCGCCGAGCTGGGCCAGGCGGCGGGCGAACCGGTCGGCGAGGGCGTCGAGTTCGGCGTAGCTGACGGTGGTGTCATCGTGCCGCAGGGCCACGGCGTCCGGGGTGGCGGCGATCTGCGCGGCGATGGTGTCGGGTACCGGGCGCAGGGCGGCGAGGTCCAGGGGCCGGTCGGTGCCGACGGGCTCGGCCGGGCCGTCCAGCAGCAGGGCGCGCTCGGCGGCGGACAGCAGGTCCAGGTCGGCGACCGGGGTGTCCGGGGCGGCGGCGACGGCGGCGAGCAGTGCGGTGTAGTGGGCGGTGACGCGCTCGGCGGTGGCACCGTCGAAGAGGGCGGTGGCGTACTCCAGGCTGCCGTGCAGGGAGCCGTCGGCGCGCTCGGTGAGGTGCAGGGTGAGATCGAAGCGGGCGATGCGGCCGGCGGCGGGCACCGGCGCGGCGGTGACGCCGGGCAGGGCGGGGCCGTCGGTGCCCTCGCCGGCGACCAGGTCGAACATCACCTGGAAGACGGGCGTGGTGGACAGGTCGCGCTGGGGCTCCAGTTCGTCGGCGATCCGGTCGAACGGGGTGTCCTGGTGGTCGAAGGCGTCCAGGACGGCGCCCCGGCTGTCGGCGAGGAAGTCCCGGAACGGTGTCCCGGGCCGCCAGCTCGCCCGCATGGCGAGCGTGTTGTAGGCGTAGCCGGCCATGCGGCGCAGCTCGGGCCGGGTACGGCCGCTGGAGGCGGTGCCGACGCACACGTCGGTCTTCCCGGTGTACCGGCCCAGGAGCAGCTGCCAGGCGCCGAGCAGCGCCATGAACGGGGTTGCGCCGGTCTCCTGCGCCAGGGCGCGGATCCGCCCGGCGACGTCCGCGGGCACGTCGAAGTCGGCGACGGCGCCGCCCCAGTCGCGGACGGCGGGCCGCGGCCGGTCGGTGGGCAGCCCCAGCGGACCGGTCCCGGCCAGCCGCTCCCGCCACCACGTGAGGCCCGCGCGCCCGGCGGGCGCCTCGTGCCGTGCGGTGGCCCAGGCCGCGTAGTCGGCGTACTGGACGGGGAGTTCGGGCAGCAGTCCGTCGGGGTCGCGGCCCTGGGTGGCGGCCGTGTAGTAGGCGGACAGGTCCTCCAGGAGCAGCGGCCGGGTCATCGCGTCGCAGGCGATGTGGTGGACCACCGCGACCAGCACGTGGTCGTCCGGGGCGAGCCGGAACAGCCGTACGCGCAGCGGGTGTTCCGTGGCGAGGTCGATGGGGCGGCCGGCCTCCGCCTCGGTGCGGGCGACGGCCTCGGCGTCCCGGTCGGCGGGCGCGTGGTCCCGGGCGTCCACGACGGCGAAGTCCGCGGGCCCGGCCGGGTCGACGACCTGGCGGGGTTCGGTGCCGTCGAGGACGTAGCGGGTGCGCAGGATCTCGTGGCGGGCGGCGAGGGCGTCGACGGCCCGGCGCAGGGCGTCCGGGTCGACGGTGCCGCGCAGCCGGTACGCCATGGGCAGCAGGTACTCGGGGCTGTCCGGGTCGAGCTGGTGCAGGAACCACAGCTGGCGCTGGCCGGACGACAGGACGAGCGGCCGGGTGCGGTCGGCGGGCGGGATCGCGGCCGGCTGCGGCCGGGTGGCGCCCTTGCGGGCGGCGAGCCGGCGGCGCAGCAGTTCCGCCCGCAGCTCGTCCTTGGTGGGCGCGGTGGGTGCGGTCACGGCTGGTACTCCCGGTGGGCGTGGGCCAGTTCGGCCTCGGTGAGCGATTCGATCTCGGCACGTACGGCGTCCTCGACGGCGGTGGCGAGGCCCTGCACGGTGGGCCGCTCGAACACGGCCCGCAGCGGCAGCTCCACGTCGAACTCCTCCTGGATCCGGGCGATCACCCGGGCCGCCTTCACGGAGTTGCCGCCGATCCGGAAGAAGCCCTGGCGGGCGCCGACCCGGCGGGTGGCGCCGGGGCCGTACAGCTCCTCGGCCCAGATCTCGGCGAGCGCCTCCTCCACCGGGCCCTCGGGCGCGGTGTAGGGCTCGTCGGCGAGGGCGGCGGCCAGGTCCGGCACGGGCAGCGCGGCGGTGTCGACCTTGTTGTGGCGGGTGAGCGGCAGGTGTTCCAGGCGGACCAGCAGCGCGGGCAGCATGTAGTCGGGCAGCCGCACGGTGCAGTGGTCGAGCAGCTCGCTCTCGGCGGGGCCGGCGGTGCCCTCGGCGGGGGTGAAGTAGCCGACCAGCGCGGCCTCGGAGCCGCCGGTGTGGACGGTGACGAAGGCCTGGCCGACCGCGGGGTGCTCGGTGAGCACCGCCTGCACCTCGCCGGTCTCCACCCGGCGGCCGCGGATCTTGACCTGGCCGTCGGCGCGGCCGGCGAACTCCAGGGTGCCGTCGGGCCGCATCCGGGCCCGGTCGCCGGTGCGGTAGAGCCGGGCGCCCGGACCGCCGTACGGGTCGGGCACGAACGCGGCGGCGGTCTGGCCGGGCCTGCCGTGGTAGCCGACGGCGAGCCCGGTGCCGCCCACGCACAGCTCGCCGGTGACGCCGTACGGCACGGGCCGCAGCCGCTCGTCGAGGACGCGTGCGGTGACGTGCGGATAGGGGTGGCCGACCGGCACCGCGGCGGCCGTGTCGTCGGCGTCCCAGCGGGTCGCGGCGATGGTGGTCTCGGTGAGCCCGTACTCGTTGATGAACCGCATCAGACGGCGGGACAGGTCGCGGGCGAGCACGGGCGGGCAGGGCTCGCCGCCGGTCTGGCCCACCACCGGGCGGTGGCCGAGGCCCGCGTCGATCAGCATCTGCCAGTGCGGCGGGGCCACCTGGAGGTGGCTGACCTCGTGCAGGTCCATGAGCCGCAGCTGCGCCGCGTGGTCCCGCTGCTCGGCCTCCCGGGCCAGCACGACCCGGCCGCCCGCCACCAGCGGCATGAACAGCTCGGTGGCGGAGATGTCGAAGGTGACCTGGGCGAGCGCCAGCCAGGCGTCGTCCGGCCCCTGCCCGAAGTCCAGGTGGGCCTGGGAGGCGCGCAGCATGGCGAGCAGCGAGCGGTGGGCGACGGCGACGCCCTTGGGGCGGCCGGTGGAGCCCGAGGTGTACATCACGTAGGCGAGGCGGTCGGGGTCGTCGTGCGCCGCCGGCACGGACGCGGACCCGGCCGGGTCCTCGGCGAAGCCGGTGGTCAGCACGGCGCCGGAGAACCGGCCGGCGAGGCGTTCCACGCCCGCGTCGTCGGTGACCAGGGCCAGCGCCCCGGAGTCGGCCAGCACATGGGTGCTGCGCTCGACGGGCGCGGCCGGGTCCAGCGGCACATAGGCGGCGCCCGCCCGCCACACGCCCAGGAACGCGGCGAGCAGATCGGGGCCACGGCCGAGCTGGACGGCGACGACCGCTCCGGGCCCGGCGCCGAGGCCGCGCAGCCGGGCGGCGAACTGCCCGGCGCGGCGCTCCAGTCGGGCGTAGCTCCAGTTCTCGTCACCGCAGACCAGCGCGGTGTCGTCGGGTGCCCGGCGGGCGGCGGCCGTGATCGCGGCGTGCACGGTGGTGTCGTCGGGGGTGCCGGCGCCCGTGCCGGTGCCGGGTTCCGGCCTGCCCAGACCGCTCGCCAGGAGCTCGGCGCGCAGCGCCGGGGGCAGGATGTCGGCCTCCTCCAGGCGCCGGGCCGGGTCGTCGGTGACCGAGTCCAGCAGCCGGACCCAGCAGGCGGTCAGGCGCTCGACGGTGGCCGCGTCGAACAGCGAGGTGGCGTACTCGGCGAGGCCGAGCAGGGAGCCGTCGCCCTGGCGCTGGAGCACCAGGGTGAGGTCGGTGCGTGCGGTGCGCCAGGCGTCGCGGAAGGCGTCCGCGTCGGCGGCGCCGACCGCGGTGCCGGTGCGGCCCTCCTCGTGCACGTCGAACATCACCTGGTACAGCGGGGTGCGGGCCGGGTCGCGGGTGTCGTCCAGCTCCTCCACGAGCCGGTCGAAGGGCAGTTCCTGGTGGGCGAACGCCTCGCGGGCGGTGTCCCGGACCCGGACCAGCGCGTCCCGGAACGGCGTGCCGGGGCCCGCGTCGCAGCGCAGCACCAGCGTGTTGAGGAAGTAGCCCGCCACGTCGGCGACCTCGGCCCCCGAGCGGCCGGCGACGGGCACCCCGACCGGGATGTCCCAGCTTCCGGTGAACCGGGCGACCAGCGCGGCGAAGGCGGTGAGCAGCGTCTGCTGGAGGGTGGCCCCGCAGCTGCGGCCCAGGGCGGCGGCCCGCTCGGCGAGCGGGGCGGGCACGGTGAACACGTGGGCGGCACCGGCCGCGTCCCGGGTGGCGGGGCGGGGCCGGTCGGCGGGCAGCTCGACCGGCACCAGGCCGTCCAGCTTCCGCTTCCAGTAGTCCAGTTCGGTCGCCACGTACGCGTCGGTGAGGCGGCGGCGCCGGTGCGCGGCGTGGTCGGCGTACTGCACGGGCAGCTCGGGCAGCCGGGCGTCGGTGCCGGTGTGGACCGCCTCGGCGAGTGCTTTGAGGTCGCGTTCGAGGACCACGGAGGTCCAGCCGTCGCAGGCGATGTGGTGGATGCTCAGGACGACGGTGAGGGTGCCGCGCCCGCGGACCGCGAGGGCCCGGCGCACCGGCCCGTACGCCAGGTCGAAGGGGAGCGCGAACTCCTCGGCGACCAGGGCGTTCAGTTCCGCGGCGGTGTCGGCGCGCGCGGTGCGCAGCTCCCACTCGGCGGGCAGGTCGGCGATCTGCACCGGCTCGGCGCCTCGCAGGGCGTAGCGGGTGCGCAGGATCTCGTGGCGTTCGGCGAGCGCGGTCAGGGCGCCGCGCAGGGTGGCGTCGGTGTAGACGGCGGGCAGCGTGAGGAAGACCGGCGCGTTCCACTCGGCGCTGCCCGGGCGCAGCCGGTCCAGCAGCCACATGCCCTGCTGGCCCGGGGACAGGGGCAGCCCGCGCGGGTCGCGCGGCACCGGGCCCACGGGCTCGTCGGCGGGCGGTGCGGTGTCCGCGCCGCGTGCGGTGAGCAGCTCGGCCTGCTGCTCCACGGTGGTGGCGGTGAGCAGGGCCGTCGCCGCGATGGTGCGCCCCGCGGCCTGGGACAGTCCGGCGGCGAGCTTGTTGAGCATCAGCGAGGAGCCGCCGAGCTGGAAGAAGTCGTGCAGGGCGCCGATCTCGTCGGCCGGGGTGCCGGTCAGCCGGGCCCACTCCTCGGCCACCGCGCGCTCGGCGGGGGTGCGCACGGGTACGTGCGCGCTGTCGGCGCCGGCGTCGGCGGGGTCGGGCAGCGCGGACCGGTCGATCTTGCCGTTGGGGGTCAGCGGGAACTCGGTGACCGGGACGTAGGCGGTCGGCACCAGCGGGTCGGGCAGCGCGCCGCGCAGGAAGGCGCGCAGCTCCTGCGGGCGCAGCGCCTCGCCGCGGGACTGCACCCAGGCGACAAGTCGGTACCCGCCGCTGCCGTCCGGTACGGCGGCGGCGACGGCGGCCCGCACCCAGGGGTGGGCGGCGAGCGCGGCCTCGACCTCGCCGGGCTCGATGCGCACGCCGTTGACCTTGACCTGGTGGTCGAGGCGGCCGAGGTACTCCAGGGTGCCGTCGGCCCGCCAGCGCACCCGGTCGCCGGTGCGGTAGAGGCGTTCGCCGGGGCGGTGCGGGTCGGGCACGAAGCGCTCGGCGCTCTGGCCGGGGCGGCCCAGGTAGCCGAGGGCGAGCCCGACGCCGCCGGCGTGCAGTTCGCCGGGGACGCCGACCGGGGCGGGGCGGCCCGCCGTGTCCAGCACGACCACCCGCATGTTGCCGATGGGGCGGCCGATCGGCACCGCGCCGGTGTCCTGGGCGGGGTCCCAGCGGTGCTCGGTGATGTCGACGGACGCCTCGGTGGGCCCGTAGGTGTTCCAGATCTCGGCGCCGGGGGCGCGCTCGGCGAGCGCCCGGCACAGGTCGGCGTGCAGCGGCTCGCCCGCGCTGAACAGCAGGCGCAGACCCCCGGCCCGCTCCCAGCCCGGCTCCTCGACGAGCCGCCGGTACAGCGAGGGCACGCCCTGCAGAATCGTCACGCCCCGGTCGGCCGCGGTGCGCAGCAGGGCCGCCGGGTCGCGCTCGGCGCCCTCGGGGGCCAGCACGACCGCGCCACCCGAGATCAGCGGGGCGAACAGTTCGAGTCCGGCCGCGTCGAAGCCGACCGTGGTCTTGAGCAGCATGCGGTCGCCGGCGTCCAGCCGGTGGCGGTGGGCCAGCCAGCGCACCCGGTTGGCGATGCCGCCGTGCGGCACCAGGACGCCCTTGGGGCGGCCGGTGGATCCCGAGGTGTGCAGGACGTAGGCGGGGCGGTCGCCGTCGGCGGCGAACTCGACCTCCTCGTACGGCCCTTCACGGTCCACGGACTCCACGGTGATGCGGTGCCGGGCGCTGCCGGGCAGCCGGTCCTCGGTGGCCCGCTCGGTGAGCACCACGGGGTGCGCGGTGTCCTCCAGCACGGCTTCGAGGCGGGCCGCCGGGTGCTGCGGGTCCAGCGGCACGTACGCGCCGCCCGCCTGCCACACCCCGAGGAACGCGGCGACCAGCTCGGGCCCGCGCCGCAGGCACACCCCGACGAAGTCGCCGGGCCGCACCCCGGCCGCGCGCAGCCGGGCGGCGATGCGCCCGGCCAGCTCGGCCAGTTCGGCGTAACGGACGGCGCTGCCGTCGGCGCGCAGCAGGGCGGGCGCGTCGGGGGTGCGCCCGGCCTGGGCCGTGAACAGCGCGGGGAGCAGCAGACGGCCGGGGACGCGTCCCGACTTCGCAGGCTCGTTCACGATCTCTCCTCCATCGGGATCTTCCGGATCGGCGGTCGGTTGGGGGCCGGGCACCCGGGGTGGCATCGGGGGCGGGGTGCGGGGGCTGTGCGGTGTGGGGCGGGATGGTGCGGGGTGGTGCGGTGCGGGGGTGGGGGCGCGCGGAGCACGCGGGAGGGGCGGACGGGGCCCGGCGGGGCCGGCGGCCGGATCAGGCCGCCGTGGGGCCGGTCTGCGCCATCCGCAGGCGCAGGCTCAGCGGGCGCATGTCGGTCCACACGGTGTCGATCCGCGCCAGGCAGTCCTCGCGGGAGCCCTCGGTGCCCTCGGCGTGCCAGCCGGCCGGCAGCGGACGGTCGGCCCACCAGGTCGAGTACTGCTCCTCGTCGTTGAGCACCACGCGGTACACGGCCTCGTCGGTCGTCTGTTCGGCCATGGGACGTCCCTTCTGTGCGGTCAGGTGTGGCCCATGGTTGAACTCGGCGCTATCAGTGACGTATCGGGCCTCTATACGCCCGCGCGCACGCCCCCTTGCGCGGCTCGGACCCGGGCGCGGCGAGGGCACGGCGAACGGCACGGAAAGGGCCCGGGGGGGGGAACGCGGTCGGGCGGGAACGCGGTCAGGCCGCGGTGTCCCCGGACACCGCCACCTCCTCGTACAGGCTCCGTTCGACGTCGTGCGCGAGGATCCAGGACACGTCGGCCGCCTGCTCCCGCACGCCCTTGCCTGGGGCCTTCCCGTCCCGTGAACCGAGCTGCACCCGTGTGGTGTGCGGCCGGCGCACCGCCTCGTACCGGTCCAGCGCGGCGGCGATCCCGTCGCCGCCCGGCCCGGCCTCGGCGAGGCAGACGGCGAGCGCGACGCCGTCCTCGACGGCCTGGTTGGCGCCCTGGCCGTGGTGCGGCAGCATCGGGTGGGCCGCGTCGCCCAGCAGCGTGGTGCGGGCGGTGCTCCAGCGCCGCAGCGGGGCCCGGTCGTACAGCGCCCAGCGCCGTACCTCGCGGGCCGCCCCGACGAGCGCGCGCACCTGCGGCGCCCAGCCGCCGAGCGCGGCGTCCAGGTCGGCGCGGCCGGCCGTGCTGGTCCAGGACTCGGCGATCCCCTCGGGCGCCGGCGCGACCACGACGTAGGTGAACTGCCGTCCGCCGCTGACCGGGTACACCAGCACCCGGGCCGCCGGTCCGGCGAACATGTACATCACCGTCGGGTCCAGCTCGGGCACGTCGGCGGCGTCCACGAGGCCGCGCAGCGCGCTGTTGCCCGAGTAGACCGGCCGCTCGTCCCCGGTGAGCGAGCGCCGCACCACCGAGTGCACGCCGTCCGCGCCCACCAGCGCCGAGGCCCGGGTCGCGGTGCCGTCGGCGAAGCGCAGGGTGACGCCCTTGCGGCTCTCCTCGTACGCCACCAGTTCGCGCCCGGTGTGCACCCGGGCGGCGGGCAGCAGGGCGGCCAGCATCCGGTGCAGGTCACCGCGGTGCACGGTGAGGTAGGGCGCGCCGAACGCCCGCTCCCAGGCCGCGCCCATCTCCTGCCGCGTCACCAGCGAGCCGTCGTGGAAGGCCCGCACCTCCAGCGCCTCGGGCCGCACCGCGACCCGCTCCAGCTCATCGGCCAGGCCGAGCCGGTGCAGCAGCCGGGTGCCGTTGGGCCCCAGGTGCATGCCGACGCCCTGTTCGCGCAGGCTGTCGCCGCGCTCGTAGACGTGTACGTCGATGCCCCGCCGGTGCAGGGCCGCGGCGGCGGCCAGGCCGCCGATGCCGGCGCCGGTCACCGCGATCGTGTTGGTCGTCATCATCGGTGGTCCCAGGCGTTCTCGAAGGATTCGAAGGCGTCGTACGACTCGTCGAAGGCGAAGTCGCCGTAGGTGCCGGAGTCGCCGAGCGCGAGGAGGGCGTCCAGGTCGGCGGCGCCGGCCAGTTCCACGTCCGCGACGCGGGTGTCCGGGTCCCGCACGGCGGCCGCGAGCAGCCGCTCGTAGCCGTCCGCGAACCGCTCCACGCTCGCGCGGTCCAGCACGTCGGTGTCGTAGGAGAAGACGGCGGTGACACCGTCCGGGGTCTGCTCGATGCGCAGCAGCAGGTCGAGCTGTCCCTCCTGCTGGGGCACGTCGATCAGGGCGATGTCGAGCCCGGCGTAGGGGACGGACGGGCCGACGGCCTCGCCCGGCGGCACGTTGGGCACGGGCGGCTGCATCCGGTCCATCTGGACCAGGAACAGCGCGGCCCGGAACAGGACGGTGTCCGGGAAGGCGAGCCCGCAGGGGTGGCGCACCCCGAGCATGCCCCGCATGACCCGCTCGCCGGCCTGCGCGGCCGCCGACCGGAACGTGGTGTCGGGGCCGAACTCGGCGCGCACCGGCATGGTGTTGAGGAAGCAGCCGATCAGGTCCCGCTGCCCGCGCCCGGAGCGCGCGGAGGCGGGCACGCCGAGCAGGAAGTCGTCCTGGCCGCTCCAGCGGTGGGTGAGGGCCTGGAACACGGACAGCAGGTAGGCGAACGGGGTCACGCCCGCGGTGTGCGCGGCCGGGCCGAGCCCGTCGGCCGACTCCGCCGCGAGACGTCGCACCACGGTGGCGCCGCGCAGCGACCGCACCCGCGGCCTGGGCCGGTCCAGCGGCAGTTCGGCGGGGGCCGAGCCGCTCATCGCGGCCCGCCACTCCTCGGCGGCCCGCAGGCCCTCGTCGGAGGCGGTGTAGCGCAGTTCCTCGGCCGCGTACTCGCTGTACGAGGAGGTCAGCGGGCGCCAGCCGGGCGCGGTGCCGGCGGCGTGCCCGGCGTAGGCGTCCAGGACGTCGCGGACCAGCAGCCAGCGCGAGGTGAAGTCGCTGACGATGTGGTGGGCGGAGGTGACCAGCGCCCAGTCGTCGTCGGCGCGCCGCAGCAGGACGACCCGGAAGGTGCCCGCCTCCAGGCGGAACGGCCGCGCCCCGGCCTCCTCGGCGGCCTGGAACAGCCGGCTCTCGTCGGTGCCGTCGAGGTCCCGGAACTCCAGGCGCACCAGCGGCTGTTCGGAGACCACCCGGACCGGGCGGCCGTCCTGCTCGGTGAAGACGGAGCGCAGCAGCTCCTGGCGCTCGCCGACCGAGGCGACGGCCGCGTCCATGGCGGCGGGGTCGATCCGGCCGCGCAGCCTGAGCGGCATGACGATGTTGTAGGCGGCGCTGTCCGGCGCGATGCGGTACGCCGTCCACATCGACTCCTGGATCGCGGTGAGCGGCAGCGCTCGTACGGCGGTGCTCATCCGCAGCCTCCCGCGTGGCTCAGGTCGGAGGCGCGGCCGGCGACGACGGACAGGTCGGCTGCGTCGGGGCCGGGGCCCTCGCCCGAGCCGTCGGCCGGCTCGTCGAAGGAGGCGACGAAGTCGGCCACCCGGTCCAGGCCCCAGTAGGGCTCCGAGCCGTTGATGAAGTACGGCACCCCGAACACGCCGTCGCGCACGACGTCCAGCAGGGCCCGGGCGCCCTGGGCGCGCAGGTCGGGGTCGTCGGTGTCGGCGGCCTCGAAGCCGAGTTCGGCGGCGAGTTCCGCGACGGTGGCCGGGTCGCACAGGTCGCGGCCCTCCAGCCAGCGGGCGCGGCCGGCCCGTTCCACCCAGGCCTGGCCGAGCCCGTGCCGCTCGGCGACGAACCAGGTCAGGTGCGCCGGCTCCCACCAGGGCGTGGCGTCCACGGGCCAGGTCAGGTCGAGGCCGCGGGCGGTGGCCAGCCGGCGCACGTCGCGCAGGATGTAGAACTGCTTGGCCCGGGACATGGGCGTGTACGGGAACTCGGCCCCGGCCTCGGCGAGCAGCTTGCCGCTGGTCTCGTCGGGCTCCCAGAAGGGCCGCCACTCGAGCCGGTCGAGCAGTTCGGGGCGGTGGGCGCGCAGCGCGCGCAGGGCGAAGAAGTTGTAGGGGCTGCGCAGGTTGAAGTAGAACCGCGGCGGCCGGGCGGCGCGTGGCATGGCTGATTCCTTCCGTGGTGCCCGGGTCAGACGACCAGTCCGCCGTCGATGGCGAAGACCTGTCCGGTGATGTAGGAGGCACGCGGGCCCGCGAGGAAGGACACCAGTTCGGCGACCTCCTGCGGCTCGCCGAAGCGGGCCAGCGGGATGCGCCGGGTCATCTCCCTGACGTGCTTCTCGGAGAGCCCGCCGGTCATGTCGGTGCCGATGAAGCCGGGGGCGACCACGTTGGCGCGGATGCCGGCCCGGCCCGCCTCCTTGGCGAAGGCCTTGGTCAGGCCGATGATCCCGGCCTTGGACGCGGAGTAGTTGGTCTGGGTGGCGTGGCCCTCGGCCGCGACCGAGGAGAGGGTGATCACGGTGCCGCGGCGCTGCTTCATCATGGGGAAGGCGAGCGCCTTGACGAAGTTGTACGTGCCGTCGAGGTTGGTGCGCAGCACGGCGTCCCAGTCCTCGTCGGCCATCATCGCCAGGTGGCCGTCGCGGACGATCCCGGCCGCGGTGACCAGCACCTCCACCGGGCCGAGCGTGTCCTCGGTCTCCCGTACGAAGCCCGCCACGGCGGCGCGGTCGGTGACGTCGACCCGCCGGGCGAGGGTCCGCGCGCCGTGCGCGGCGGCCGCCTTGGCGGCGATCTCGCCGGCCTGCTCGTTGGACTGGAAACACAGCGCCACGTCGTGACCGTCCCGGGCCAGCGTCTCCACGACGGCCCGCCCGATCCCGCGCGATCCACCGGTGACGAGTGCCACCGGCCTCGGTGTGTCGGACATGGACTTGCCTCTCTCCTAGGGACGTTGGACGTTCGGACCGCCGGCCGCCCGGAGCGCGACCGGTGGGAAACGGGCTGGGTGAGGGGTACGGGGTGCGGGGTACGGACCGGGTACGTCGGTCAGGCCGGCCGCAGCAGCAGCGCGCCCGCCGTGCCGTCCCGGTCGACGGCGGTGACCAGGGTCAGCCGGTCCACCAGGCGCGGGTCGGCCTCGGCCTCGGCGAGGACGGCGGCGAGCTGGAAGGCGGCGGAGGCCGCCCCGGCGTCGCCGACCAGGGAGCGCACCGGAAGCCGGTTGCCGGTGAGTCCGTCCAGGGCGGACTCCTCCTGCTTGCCGAGCAGTCCGGGCGGGGTACCGGGCGCGATCAGCTCCACGTCGTCCGGCGCGGCGCCGGCGGCGGCCAGCACGTCGGCGACGCAGCGCTCCAGCGTGGTACCGGCCAGCGCGGTGTCCTGGAAGGCGCGGAAGCGGGAGCCGAGGACGGTGGCGAGCACCGGGCGGCCGGACTCGCGGGCGTCGGCCGCACCCTCCAGCAGGAACAGCGCGGCACCCTCGCCGAGCGGCTGCGGCGCCGCCCCGCCGTGGTCGGCCACCCGCTCCAGGCGGGCGCGCTGCACGGAGAACTCCTCGGCGGCGCCGGCCAGCAGCGCCCTGCCGTGCCCGCCGCGCAGCAGCCGGGAGGCGTACTGCAGGGAGAGCAGCGCGGTCGCCGCGCCGCCGGAGACGGTGACGTTGGGGCCCTTGAGGGTGTGCCGGATGGCACTCTGCCCGGTGGGGCAGTTCATGACGGTGTTGGGGAAGCGCGCCGGGTCCACGAGGTAGGGCTTGTCGCCGGTGAGCGCGTCCCGGGTGAAGTCCATGATCGACTGCACGCTGCCGGAGGTGCCGAGCACCAGCCCGGTCGACTCCGCGTCGGCGGCCAGGCCGGCCCCGTACTCCTGAAGGAGCATCCCGACCGTGGCGGCCGCGATGCCGGTGACCCGGTCCATGGAACGGGTGCCCTTGCGGCCGAGCACCGCCTTGATGTCGAAGCCGGGGATCAGCCCGGCCTCCTCGTACGGCACCGGCCAGTCGGCGCCGTCCAGCGGGGCGATCGCGCGCCGCCCGGACGCGAGGCCCCCGGCGAAGGCGGTCCTGCCCAGTCCGTACGGCGAGGACACGGCCCAGCCCGATATCACCAGCTCCGCCGGCGGCGCGCCCGTTTCGGCTGCCATGGCGTCCCACTCCCCTCTGTGACTCGTGTGTTGTCTTCGTCGCGGGCCGCGGTGTCGTCAGGCCGCGGTGTCCCACCGGCCGAGCACCAGTACCGCGTTGTTCCCGCCGAAGGCGAGGCCGTTGTTCTGCACGACCTTCAGCTCGGCCTCGACCGCCTCGTTGGGCACGCAGTCGACGGCGCACTCGGGGTCGGTGGTGCGGTGGTTGACGGTCGGCGGGATGAAGCCGTCGCGCAGGGCGAGCGCGCAGGCCGCCGAGGCGAGGGCGCTGGCGGCGCCCATGGTGTGCCCGATCATCGACTTGATCGACACGGTGCGCGGCAGCTCCTCGCCGAACACCTGCCGGATCGCGCCGACCTCGGTGACGTCGTTGGCCCTGGTGCCGGTGCCGTGCGCCGAGATGAAGTCGACGTCGGCCGCCTCGATCCCGGCGTTGCGGTGGGCCGCGGTGATGCAGCGGGCGATCGAGTCGCGGTCCGGGGCGACCGGGTGGCTCGCGTCGCAGGACAGCCCGTAGCCGAGCACCTCGGCGTAGATGCGGGCGCCGCGGGCCAGGGCCGACTCCAGCGACTCCATGAGCAGGATGCCGGCGCCCTCGCCGGTCAGGATGCCCTGCCGGTCGGCGTCGAAGGGGCGGCACACGTCGGGTGCGATGGTGCCGAGCCGGTAGAAGCCGGTGAAGGTCTTGCGGCACAGCGCGTCCGCGCCGCCGCACAGCGCCATCTCGACGTCGCCGGAGCTGATGGCGTCGTAGCCGTAGCCGACCGCGTAGTTGCCGGCCGCGCACGCGGTGGGGACGGTGACCGTCTCGACGTCCTCCAGGGCGAGTTCGCGCACGATCCCCGCGGACAGCCGGCCCGGCCAGACCCGGCGGGCCACCACGGCGTCGAGCACGTCGTCGCCGCCGGAGACCTGGAGTGCGGTGAGGTGGTCCAGGTCGCGGGACTCCCCGTCGGTGGTGCCGACGGAGACCAGCGACCGGACCGCGCGCACCTGCTCCTCGGTGAGGCCGGCGTCGGCCACCGCCATCCGGCTCGCGGCCACCGCGAACTGGGCGGCCCGGCCGAGGTCGTCCGGGGACTGCTCGGTGATCCAGGCCTCGGGGTCGAAGTCGGTGATCTCGCAGGCGTTGGAGTAGGCGAAGCCGGTGGTGTCGAAGGCGGTGATCGGCTTCGCCCCGCTGCGCCCGGCCCTGAGGCCCGCGGCGAACGCGTCCACTCCGGTGCCGATGCTGGTCACCACCCCGAGGCCGGTGACGACCACCCGGTGCCGGGCGCCGGTCACTGGGCCTTGGCCTCGGCGACCACGGCGTAGACGCCGGCGAGGTTGACCATGCGGCTCAGCTCGGACTGCTTCAGGGTGATGCCGAAGGTGCGCTCCAGGGAGGCGAGGATCTCGATGGTGCGCAGCGAGTCGGCGTCGTGCTCCTCCTTGAACAGGCTGGTGTTGGAGACCTCGTCGAGCTCCAGCTCCAGGATGTCGCAGACGATGTCCTTGATCTGGGTGCGCGCCGCGTCGTCCAGGGCGGGGATCTGCGTGGTCATGGGGTGCCTCCGTGAAAAGGGTCGGGTGGGGTTCCGTGGTCGATGCCGACCATGCTGGGCGGACTTGCTATCGATGGCCTATATCCGCCAACTCGACGCTGTGCGCGACCTGTTGAGGGAATACGGCGTCTCCGGTCTCCGCCCAGAGGTGGGCGACGGCACCGAAGTGCCGGCGGACCCAGGCGTCGTCGTAGATGGTGTCGAGGTAGCGGTCGCCGCCGTCGGGCAGGATCAGCACGACGGTGGCGCCCGGCTCGACCCGCGGCAGGACGCGGTCCAGCGCGGACACGACCGCTCCGGAGGAGCCGCCCGCGAGGATCGCCTCGCGCCGCACCAGCCGCCGGCAGCCCACCACGCAGTCCAGGTCGGTGACGTGGACGACGTGCGCGGCGTCCGCGGGACGCAGCAGTTTGGGCCGTACCGAGGCGCCGTGCCCGGGCACCAGCCGCTTGCAGCTCGCGGTCGGGCCGAACAGCACGCTGCCGACGGCGTCGACGGCGTGCACGGTGGTGCTCAGGCCGGCCTGCCGGATGTACTCGGCGCAGCCCCCGAGGGTGCCGCCGGTGCCGGCGGCCAGCACCAGGTGGTCCACCCGGCCGTCGAGCTCCTCGGCGATCTCCCGCATGGTGGTCAGATGGGCCTGCCGGTTGAGCGGGTTGGCGTACTGGTCGGGCCAGTACGAGTCGGGTGTCGTGGCCAGCAGCTCGGCCACCCGGCGCAGCCGCGCGGGCAGCAGTTCGCCGGTGACCGGGTCCGGTTCGCGGACCACCTCGACCTCGGCGCCGTAGGCGCGCAGGATCGCGATGTTCTGCTGGGTGGTGCGGGCGTCGACCACGCAGACGAGGCGCAGTCCGAAGTACCCGCAGATCTGGGCGAGCCCGATGGCGAGGTTGCCGGAGCTGGACTCGATCACCGTGGAGCGGCCGGGCACGAGCTCCCCGGAACGGATCCGGCCCAGCACCATGCCGAGCGCGGAGCGGTCCTTGACACTGCCGCCGGGGTTGAACCGTTCGGCCTTGGCCAGCAGCCTGCCGGGGAATCCCGGGACGAGGCGTTCCAGCTCGATCAGCGGGGTTCTCCCCACCGTGGAAAGGATTCCCTTGAGTCCGGCCGGCGGAGTTCCGGGGAGTCCGCCCGGCCCCTGGACAACGGCATTCCCGTCTTCGTACGGCATCTGATGCAGCCATCCTCTGCTGGGAGTTGCGGGGCGGTTTTCCATGCGCACCGACAATCGCCGGGCCGCCTATACCTCACCCATACAAGGCTGCTCAAGCCGAGATTCCAGCCATCTATAGAAACGGCATAGCCGGCCCTCCGAATCTGGCGTGGAATCGCTCGACAGCATCGGGACGAATGTGCTCCCGACCCACCCGACCAGAAGAGAGAGCCCCGCACATGACCGACAACGACTCGCGTATCCGCAAGGTAGTCATTCTCGGCGGCGGTACGGCCGGCTGGATGACCGCCGCCTACCTCGGCAAGGCTCTTCAGGGCACCGTGGACATCCAGGTGCTCGAGGCGCCCGCCATTCCGAGAATCGGCGTCGGCGAGGCGACCGTGCCGAACCTGCACCGCGTGCTCTTCGACTACCTCGGGATACCCGAGGAGGAGTGGATGCGCGAGTGCAACGCCAGTTTCAAGATGGCGGTGCGATTCGTCAACTGGCGCACGCCGGGCCGCGGTGAGCCCGGGGCCCGTACGCTCGAGGACGGCCGGCCGGACCACTTCTACCACCCGTTCGGCATCCTGCCCGACCACGACAACACCCCGCTGTCGCAGTACTGGTTCAAGAACAAGTACGAGGGCCGCACGGACCAGCCGTTCGACTACGCCGTTTTCCGCGAGCCGCCGGTGATGGACGCGAAGCTCTCCCCGAAGTGGCTCGACGGCACCCCCTCCACCCGCTACGCCTGGCACTTCGACGCCGCGCTGGTCGCCGACTTCCTGCGCCGGTTCGCCGTCGAGAAGCAGGGTGTGGAGCACGTCCAGGACGAGATGGTGCGGGTCGAGCAGGACGAACGCGGATACGTGACCGCGCTGCACTGCAAGTCCGGCCGGGTCATGGACGCCGACCTGTTCGTGGACTGCTCGGGCTTCCGCGGGCTGCTCATCAACAAGGCCCTGGGCGAGCCGTTCCTGGACATGAGCGACCACCTCATGTGCGACCGCGCGGTCGCCACCGCCGTCCCGCACGACGACGAGGCGAACGGCGTGGAGCCGTACACCTCGGCCATCGCGATGTCGTCCGGCTGGAGCTGGAAGATCCCGATGCCGGGCCGCTTCGGCTCCGGTTACGTCTACTCCAGCAAATTCACCACGCAGGAGGAGGCCACCGCGGAATTCTGCGAGATGTGGGGTCTCGACCCGAACGAGACGCAATTCAACCACGTCCGTTTCCGGGTCGGCCGCAACCGTCGCGCCTGGGTCAACAACGTGGTGAGCATCGGCCTCGCCTCCTGCTTCCTGGAGCCGCTGGAGTCGACCGGCATCTACTTCATCACGGCCGCCATCTACCAGCTCGCGAAGCATTTCCCGGACCGCTCTTTCAACCCGGCGCTCGCCGACAGCTTCAACAACGAGATCGAGGTGATGTTCGACGACACCCGCGACTTCATCCAGGCCCACTTCTACTACGCCCCGCGGAACGACAGCCCGTTCTGGCGCGCACAGAAGGAACTGGTCCTCCCGGAGAACATCCAGAAGAAGATCGAGGCCTACAAGGCGGGCCTCCCGATCAATTCGCCGATCGCCGACGAGTCGACGTACTACGGCAACTTCGAGGCGGAGTTCCGCAACTTCTGGACCAACGGAAGTTACTACTGCATCTTCGCCGGCCTCGGTCTGGAACCGGACACCCCGCTGCCCGCGCTCGCCCACAAGCCGGAGTCCGTGGCGGGTGCCCAGCCGCTCTTCGAGCAGGTGCGCCAGCAGCAGGAGCACCTGCTGCAGACGCTGCCCAGCGCCCACGACTACCTGCGCCAACTGCACGGCAAGTAGGCCCTCGGCACAGCACCGCACGGCGGTGCCCGCCGCTCCCCGCGGCGCGGCACCGCCGGCCTCTCACCGACAGGAGTCCTCCTGCATGAGCACATCCCTGAGCACGTCGTCCGACAACACCGACATACGCCCGCTGATGTCCTGCTTCCCGTCCGGGGTCTCCGTCGTGACCGCACTCGGCACCGACTCCGCGCCGCGCGGGATGACCTGCAGCTCCCTGGCGAGCGTGGCCCTCGACCCGGCCACCCTCGTGGTCTGCCTGCGCACCGCGGGCCCCACCCTGCGGGCGGCCCTGGACAGCGGCCGGTTCGCCGTCAACCTGCTGGACGAGCGGGCCCGCGCCGTCTCGGACCTGTTCGCCTCCGGCGCCACCGACCGCTTCGAGCGCGCCGAGTGGCGGCTCCCGCTGGGCGCCGGCGGCCCCCACCTCACCGGGGCGGCGCTGGCCGTGGCGGACTGCGAGGTCACGCAGGCGGTCGAGGTCGGCGACCACACGGCCGTCTTCGGCCGGGTCACCGGCGTCACGCTGGCCGACGCGGGAGAGCCCCTGCTGTACGGCCGCCGGCGGTACGCCCGCTGGTCGGTGGCGACGAGCCCGCTGGCCGAGGCCGCCGCCGAGGTCCCCCTGTCCACCGCACTCGAAGGAGACACCCGTGTCGGCTCCCGCCTTTGACCCGTTGCCCGACCTGCTGATCGCGGTCCCGGTGGTGATCGCCGCCTGCCGCGCGGGCGCCGGCCTGTTCCGGCGGATGGGCCAGCCGCCCGTGATCGGCGAGATGACCCTGGGCATCCTGCTCGGCCCGTCCCTGCTCGGCTGGGTCTCGCCCTCGCTCCAGCACTGGCTCTTCCCGCCCGAGGTGCTGCCGTACATCGGCGCGCTGGGCAACCTGGGGCTGCTGGCCTTCATGTTCTTGGTCGGCCTCGAACTGGACCTGTCGGCGCTGCGCGGGCACAGCCGTACCGCGGTGGCCGTCTCTCAGGTCAGCATCGCCCTGCCGCTGGTGCTCGGCTCGCTGCTGGCGCTCGGCATGTACGGCACGTTCGCTCCCGAGGGCGTGGGCCGGCTGCCGTTCGTCCTGTTCATCGCGGTGTCCATGAGCATCACCGCGTTCCCGGTGCTGGCCCGCATCCTCACCGACCGCGGCATGTACACCACCCGGCTCGGCTCGCTGGCGATGGCCTGCGCGGCCGTCGACGACGTGACCGCCTGGTGCCTGCTCGCGGTGGTCGCGGCGGTCGGCGCGAGCGGCTCGCTGCAGGACGCGGCGTTCACGGCGCTGTGGTCGGCGGTGTTCCTCGCGGTGATGCTGTGGGTGGTGCGGCCGCTGCTCGCCCGGGCCGCCGCACGGGCGGGGCGGGTGGTGGAGTCCACCGTGCTGGTGGCTCTGTTCTGCGGTCTGTGCCTGTCGGCCTTCGTCACCGACCGGATCGGAATCCACGCGCTGTTCGGCGCGTTCCTGTTCGGCGTGATGACCCCGCGCGGCTCCCGCACGGTCGAGATCTCCGCGGCACGCCTGCGGGCGTTCACCGTGCCGGTGCTGCTGCCCCTGTTCTTCGTCAGCACGGGCCTGAAGACCGACATCGGGCTGCTGGGCGGCGATCCGACGCAGTGGCTGTGGGCGGGCGCGGTGCTCGTGGTGGCCGCCTTCGGCAAGTGGGGCGGCAGCACGGCGGTGGCCCGCCTGGCCGGCGAGCCGTGGCGGGAGGCGATGTCCATCGGCGCGCTGATGAACTGCCGCGGCCTGACCGAGCTGGTCGTCCTCAACCTCGGCCTCCAGCTGGGGGTGATCGGCCCGTCGCTGTTCACCATCCTGGTCCTCATGGCCCTCGTCACGACCGCCGTCACCTCCCCCGCCCTCACCTGGTTCCGCCGGGAGCCGCTGCCCGCGTCCCCGGCCCGTGCCGAACCCCCGCAGGAGACGGCGGACGCCGTCCAGCGGTCCACCGAACCCAGCCCGTCCGGCGTGTGAGGCCGGGGCCCGCGCGGGGCCGGCGGCGAGTACGGGGCGCGGCCCCCGGGGCGGATCACCTCCACCTCCGGGGGCCCGCTCGTTCACGCGGCCGGTGCCAGTGCCCGCTCCGTGGTCACCTCCACCCACCGCTCCAGCGTCGCCCGGGCCGCTCCCGAGTCGACGGCCTCGGCGGCCCGGCCCAGCGCGGCGCCGATGCGCTCGGTGACCGTGCGGCCGCCGGCGCTCTCGGCGGCCAGGGCCGCCGCCGCCGACAGCAGCACCGCGTCGCGCACCGGGCCCCGCTCGCCGTCGAGCATCCGGCGCGCCACCTCCGCGTTGTGCTCGGCGTCGCCGCCGCGCAGCGCCTCGACGGGCGCGAGGGCGACACCGACGTCCCGCGGGTCGAAGGTCTCCTGGCGGAGCTGGCCCCCGGCCACCGTGAACACGGTGGACGTGGTCGTCACGGTCAGCTCGTCCAGCCCGTCGTCGCCCCGGAACACCAGCGCGGTGGCCCCCCGCCGCGCAAGTACCCCGGCGACCAGCGGCAGCAGCCGCGGGTCGGAGACGCCGACCGCGTGCGCCGAGGGCGCCGCCGGATTGGTCAGCGGTCCCAGGGCGTTGAACACGGTCGGGATACCCAGTGCTCGGCGCGCCCCCGCCGCGTGCCGCATCGCCGGGTGGAAGTCGGGGGCGAAGCAGAAGGTGATGCCGGCCTCCTCGGCCACCGCGGCGACCTGCCCCGGCGGGATCCTGAGGTTCACCCCGAGCCGCTCCAGCACGTCGGCCGAGCCCGAGGCCGAACTCGCCGCGCGGTTGCCGTGCTTGACGACCCGCGCTCCGGCGCCCGCCGCCACGACGGCGGCCATGGTGGAGATGTTGACCGTGTTGGCCCCGTCTCCTCCGGTGCCCACCACATCGACGGTCCTCCCCGGCACGTCGATGCGCACGGCGTGCGCCATCATTCCCCTGACCAGCCCCTCCAGTTCGCCGACGGTCTCCCCCTTGGCGCGCAGGGCGACCAGGAAGCCGGCGATCAGGGCGTCCGGGGCGTTGCCCCGCATCACCTGGTCCATGACCCACGCGGTGTCCGCACCGGAGAGGTCACGGCCGTTCAGTACGGAGCCGAGCAGTACGGGCCAGGAGCGCTCCGTACGCTCCCGTTCGGTGCCTGTCTTCACAGGTGCTCTCCTTCGGTCCGTGGCCGGCCGCGCCGCGGCCTAGCTCCAGGGGTCGACACCGTCGGTGCCCAGCGTCACGGTCACTCCGTCGCCGGAGACCACGACACCGGCCTGGACGGGCCCGTCGGCCACCGCGGCCGGCCGCGGCTGCGCCTC
The DNA here is from genome assembly GCF_033792105.1 of Streptomyces sp. WI03-4A. Lineage (NCBI taxonomy): Bacteria > Bacillati > Actinomycetota > Actinomycetes > Kitasatosporales > Streptomycetaceae > Streptomyces > Streptomyces sp. WI03-4A. The sequence goes on along the minus strand of NZ_JARAUO010000014.1, from coordinate 79,495 downwards.
GGCGTGGTCGGCACCCGCCACGGCGGTGAACACGGCCCCGGCGGTCAGGGCGGCGAGGACGAGAGCCTGGAGCTTGTTGCGGCGAGCGGTGCTGACGAGCTGCATTTTCGTCTCCCGTTGGCTTTTCGTTGCTGCGTTTCGTTCCGACAGCAAGAAATCTATGGGGGTGCCGCTTCGCTTTATTATCGCTCCAACTTCGCCCTGCGACCGTCCACGATAACGACGATATACTTGCAGGTCAGAGGGTGTTTTCGAGGATATGGACCAATGAATTCCGATATCCCCGGGAGGCGAATCGGCACCGGTACGGTTAATTCCGCACCCGGTGCCACCAATTCCGCTCAAGCGACCCGCTCCATCGCCGCCGCGCCCGCCAGAAAGTTCTCCAGCAGCCGCATGCCGCCGGCCGTGGTCACCGACTCCGGATGGAACTGGACGCCCTCCACGGCCAGTTCGCGGTGCCGGAGCCCCATGACGTAGCCGTCGTCCACCGCGCGCGCGGTCACCGCCAGCTCCTCGGGCAGCGGTTCGGCGACGATCAGCGAGTGGTAGCGGGTGGCCACCACCTCGGTGCCGAGCCCGGCGAACACCCCGGTCCCGTCGTGCGAGACCGGGCTGGTCTTGCCGTGCTTGAGCCGGCCGGCGACGGCCACCTCGGCCCCGTAGGCGAGCCCGATGGCCTGGTGGCCCAGGCAGATGCCGAGCAGCGGCACGCGCCCGGCGAAGGCGTGCACCAGCTCCACGTGCCCGGATTCGGCCGGGTGTCCGGGTCCGGGGCCGAGCACCACCGCGTCCGGCTCCCCGGCCAGCAGTTGCCCGGGGGTCCGGGTGCCCGAGCGCACCACCTCGGTACGCGCCCCGAGGGTGCGCAGGTACTGGTCGATGATGTGGGTGAAACTGTCATAGGCGTCGACGAGCAGGACGTTCACAGCAGCTCCTCACCGGTCAGCGCCCAGTAGGCGGCGCCCATCTTGTGCAGCGTCTCGCGCCACTCGGCGTGCGGGTCGGAGTCGGCGACGATGCCCGCGCACGCCTGGGTGGAGTACGTCGTCCCGTCGTGGGAGACGGTGCGGATGCACAGCGCGAGCCGGGACCAGCCGCGCATGTCCACCAGGCCGACGGCACCGGCGTACATCCGGCGCGGTTCGCTCTCCAGCTCCTCGATGATCTCCATGGCGCGGATCTTCGGCGCACCGGTGACGGTGCCCGCCGGGAAGGTGGCGCGCAGCGCGGACCAGGTGTCCTCACCGGCCGCGAGCCGCCCCTCGACGGCGGAGACCAGGTGGAAGACGTGCGAGTACGTCTCGACGGTCATCAGCCGCTCGACGGCCAGCGTGCCGGGCCGGCACACGCGGCCGATGTCGTTGCGGCACAGGTCGACCAGCATCACGTGCTCGGCGCGCTCCTTCTCGCTGGCCCGCAGTGCCGCGATCCGGGGGCCGTCGACGGCCGCCTCCCCGCTCCTCGGGGTGGTGCCGGCGATGGGCCGCATCACGATCCGGTCCCCGTGGGCGGCGAACAGCACCTCGGGGCTGGCGCCGATCAGCGTGGTCCCGGCGCGCGGCACGAGGTACATGTGCGGCGAGGGGTTGCGGTGCCGCAGCCGACGGTAGACGTCGAGCGGGGCGAGGTCCGTGGTGACGTCGATGCGGTGGCCGATCTGGATCTGGTAGATGTCGCCGACCCCGATGTGCCCGAGGCAGCGCTCGACGTGCCCCAGAAACGTTTCCTCGTCGGTGCTGTCGTGCACCGCGCGCGGCACCGGCGCCTCCGGCACGGCGCGGGACGACGGGCTCAGCCGGGCCACGGCCGCCGGGACCGTTCCGGCGCCGGCGGGCGGGAAGTCCGCGCTGTGCGCGGTGCGCAGCCGGACCGTGCCGGTGGCGCCGTCGTAGTGGACGACCTCCCGGAACAGACCGAGCACCAGGTCGGGGCCGCCGTCGGCGGTTCGCCGCGGCAGCCGCTCCATGTGCCAGGCTGCGCCGTAGCCGACGGTGGCCAGGAACCCGAAGGCGTAGGTGTCCGCGGGCACCGCGGTCTCCACGGAGAACGCCCGCTGCGCGGCGCGCAGCAGCTCCCACACCTGGTCGCCGGAGGTGAGCGCGCGCGCCCCGTCCGGCAGCGCGGCCAGGCCCAGGGCGTCGGCGGCGGTGTGCAGCGCGGCCGCCACCGGCGCGATGCCCTCGACGGTGACCCGGTCGGCGTGCACCTGGAGTTCGGCGAGCCGGCCGTGGCCGACGAGGGAGTCGCCGCCCTCGTGTTCGGGCGCCTCCAGGCTCTCCAGGAGGAACACCTCCGCGTCGCCGAGGCGCCGGCGCAGGGCGTCGTAGAGGGCGAGCGGGTCGTGCGGGGGCAGCGGGGTCTCGTCGACGCGGACGGAAACGGGCCGGCGCGGGGCGCCGGCCGCGGGAGGCGGTGGGTCGAGCAGGGTGGTCACGGGTGGGGCCCCTTCCTCGGGGTGGACCGGTCGGGTGTGCGCTCAGCCGTAGCGGCGCAGCTCATGGAAGAAGTCGGGCTGGACGGCGAGTTCGCCCGAGGCGCCGAGGGCGTCGTACACGTGCTTGCCGAGCGCGAGGTCCAGGACGCCGAGGCCGAACGGGGAGAAGAACACGGGCCGGTCGGCGGGCACCGCGCGGGCGCCGGTGAGCACGTCGTACAGCGTGCCGTCGATGAAGTCCCGGCCGCCGGTGAGCTGTTCGGCCAGGTGCGGGGAGGTGTCGGCCTTCAGGCAGTGCTCGATGTCGTCGACGAAGTTGGCGCCGGTGAGGATCACCTCGGGTGCCAGGTCGCGCAGCGAGACGTGCAGCACCAGCGGGTGGTGACCGAACCAGCCGGGGTCGGTGATGTGCGGGGTGCCGGCGATGGTGGCGAAGACGACGAGGTCGCTGCCGCGGACCAGGTCCTCGGCCTTCTCGTGCACGGTGACGCGCCCGCCGCCGCCCGCCCGCTCCAGGTAGCCGGCGAACCCCGCCGCGTGCTCGGCCGACAGGTCGTGCACCCCGGTCTCGTCGAACTCCCAGCCGGTCCCGGCCAGGTACTGGTGGACGTAGCGGGCGATGAGCCCGGTGCCGACGAACCCGATCCGTCGGGGCCGTTCCCCGCGCCCCCGGCTCAGTGTGTCCGCGGCCAGCGCCGCCGAGGCCGCCGTGCGGGCCGCGCTGATGATGGAGCTCTCCAGGCAGGCCAGCGGATAGCCGGTGTCGTGGTCGTTGAGGATCAGCACGGCGGAGGCGCGCGGCAGTCCGGCGGCCACGTTCTCGGGGAAGCTGGAGATCCACTTCAGCCCGTCGACCCGGATGTCGCCGCCGGCGGACGCGGGCAGCGCGATGATGCGGGAGGACGGACGGTCGGGGAAACGCAGGAAGTAGGACGGCGGGTTGACGGTGTCACCGGCGCCGTGGACGCGGTACGCCCGCTCGATGAGGTCCACCACCTCCCGGTGCCGGCCGTCGAGCACCCGGTGGACCTGAGCCCCGGAAATCACCGCAAAGGAAGGCGCCTTGGGAACGGGCGGCATCTTGTACTCCACACTTCGGGCTGACGTTTGTCCCAGCCGAAAGTAGGCAGGTGCCTTATCGGCCGGGTATTGGGCGTCTACATCGCGTGCTGCGGTACGGGACGTGCGGTGTGCGGGCGTGCGCGGTGCGAGCCGTGCGACGTGCGGGAGGTGCGGTGTGCGGGAGGTGCCGGGTGGGGGCGGCGGTCAGCCGGAGGCGTCGGTGCCCGGGGCCGGCCGCTCGTCGAGCCGGGACAGCAGGCCCTCGGCCTGCGCGCGCCACCGGGGTGAGCCGGTCCGCAGGAATACCGCGTGGGCCGCGCTCGCCCGCTCGCGGGCGGAGTCGAGCCGGCCCTGGCGGCTGCGGGCCTCGCCGAGGACGAGGTTGATCTGGCCGTCGACGAGGGGGCTGTCGATGCGTTCGACGACGTCCAGGGCCTCCGTCAGGGTGGCCTCGGCGGCGTCCACGTCACCGGCGCCGAGCCGGGCCTCCCCCAGACCCAGCAGGGCGTAGGCGAGCCCGACCAGGTCGGATTTGGCCTGGACCAGGTCGATCACCTGCAGAAACGCTTCCTCCGCTTTCGGGTAGTCGGACCGCGCCAGATGCACCCGGCCCAGCCGGTGGATGGTCTGCGCGACGCCCCGCTTGCTCCCGCGGTCGATCGACTCCATGACCTGCACGGCCTCGACGCCCAGCTTCATCGCCAGCTCGGTGTTGCCCCGCTCCAGCTCGATCTGGGCCATGTTGTCCAGCGCGTGCGCCTCGGAGGAGACGTCGCCCACGGTGCGGAAGATCTCGCCCGCCCGCTCCAGCCGGGCCATGGCGAGGTCCAGGTCGCCGCTGAACCGCTCCAGGATGGACAGGTTGCGCAGGTTCAGCGCCAGTCCGTGCGGCTCACCGGCCCGCTCGAACAGCTCCATCGCCTCGCTGTACCGGGCGTGCGCCTCCGGCAGCCGCTGGTAGGACTGGGCGATCCCGCCGAGCTGGTGCAGCATCGCCGCCTGGCCGCGCAGGTTGCCGCAGCGCCGGGACGCCTCGAGGGCCACCTCGGCGCACTCGCGCCAGTCCTCCAGGTAGTGCCGGGTCTCGAAGAGCACGGCCGCGGACACCGTCAGGTCCCACGCGAGGTCGTCCAGGCCCAGTTCGGCCGCCTGCGCCACGGCCGCCACCAGCGACAGCCGCTCGGCCTCCAGCCACTCCAGCGGCGAGGAGAGCAGCTCGTCGGTGTGGATGCGGTCCAGGGGGCGGCGAGGGGCCGGGCTGTGCACCACGCTGAAGTGGCCGCCGTACTCCCGCCGGTGGGCCTCCTCGGCGAGGGACAGCCAGGTCCGCAGGGCCCGCTCCCGGGCGGCCCGCTGGTCCGGCTCGGGCTCCTCGGCCTGGGCGCGCTCGCGCGCGTAGAGCCGCATCAGGTTCTGCAGCCGGTAGCGCAGCCGGCCGGTCGCGTCGACGCCGACGACCTCCAGGAACTGCGCGTCGACGAGGTCCTCCATGAGCCGTTCGGCGTCCAGCACGTCGACGTCGAGCAGCGCGCCGCCCACCCAGGCGGCGAAGTCCGGCGCGTCCAGCAGGCCCAGGCGCCGGTAGAGCCGGGCCGCGTCGTCCGGCAGATAGCGGTACGACAGCTCGAAGCTGGCCCGCACCTGTGCGGCGCCCTGGCTCAGCTCGTCCAGCCGGCGCCGCTCGTCGCCCAGCCGGGTCACCAGGTGCCGCACCGTCCAGTGCGGCTTGGAGGCGAGCCTGGCGGCGGCGATCCGCAGCGCCAGCGGCAGCCGGTCGCACAGGTCGGCGAGGCGGCGGGTGTCGGCGCGGGCGGAGTCGATGCGCTCCTCGCCGACGATCCGCCCGAGCAGCTCCACGGCGTCGGCGCCGGGCAGCACCCCGAGGTGCACCCGGGCGTCCTGCGGCCAGGTGACCAGCTCCTCCAGCTGCTCCCGGCTGGTGACCAGCACGGCGCAGCCGCCGCTGCCGGGCAGCAGGGGGTGGATCTGGGCGAAGGAGCGAACGTTGTCCAGGACCAGCAGCACCCGCCGTTCCGCGAGCACGCTGCGGTAGAGCGCGACCAGGTCCTCCGTCTGGGTGGGGATCTGGTCGCTGGAGACCCCGAGCGAGCGCAGGAACCTGCTCATCGCCTCCCAGGCCGGGGTGGGCTCGTGGTTCTCGTCGTATCCGCGCAGGTCCGCGAAGAGACGGCCGTCCGGGAAGTGCTGGGCGGCCCGGTGCGACCAGCGCACCGCGAGACCGGTCTTGCCGACCCCGGCGATCCCGGTGATCAGCCCGATGGCGGGCCCGTGCTGCCGGTCTCGGCTCGCGACCAGCGTGTCCAGTAACGCGAGCTCGGGCGCGCGGCCGGTGAACCCGGGGACGTCCGGCGGGAGTTCGGAGGGGACGACGAGGGTGTCGGCGCGCGGGGCGTCGGTGGCGGGCACCGCCGGGGCGGGGGCCAGCGAGGGGTCGTCGCGCAGGATCGCGTCGTGCAGTCCCTGCAGGTCCGGGCCCGGCTCCATGCCCAGTTCCTCGATGAACTGGGTGCGGGCCTCGCGGAAGGTGGCCATCGCCTCGGCCCGCCGGCCCGACCGGTACTGGGCGAGCATCAGATGGTGCCGGGTCCGCTCGCGCAGCGGGTGCTCACGGACCACGGAGACGAGTTCGGGCACCAGGTCGTGGTGGTTGCCCAGTTCCAGCTGGACGGCGGTGGCGTCGTCGTAGGCGTTGAGCCGGTGGCCCTCGAGACGGGCCGCCTCGTCCTCGACCAGGGCGCTGGAGATCCCGGCGAAGGCGGGGCCCCGCCACAGCCCGAGGGCCTGGGTGTAGGCCCCGGCCGCCTCGGGGAGCCGGGCCTGCTGCACGGCGGTCTCGGCGGTCTTCACCAGGCGGGTGAACTCCAGCACGTCCACCGAGTGGCCGTCGGGTCTGAGCACGTAGCCGGGGTGGGCGGTGAGGATGATGTCCTCGGCCGCGCCTTGGCTCTTGAACGTCTTGCGCAGCGCGGCGATCACGATCGCGATCTGGGTGCGCGCGGTGGCCGGCGGCCGGTCGTTCCACACGGCGTCGACGAGGGTGTCGACCGGGACGATCCGGCCCGAGTTGAGCAGCAGCAGAGCGAGCACCGTTCGCTGACGCGCACCGCCGACCGGAAGACTTCGGCCCTGCGACGTCACCGTCACGGGCCCGAGTACCTCGAACCTGAGCCGCTCGCCCACGGATGTTCCCCCCAGAACTTCCATCCCTACGTCCCGCCAGGTGGCCCAACGGATGACAATACCCGAGAAAGCCAACATGCCCCCCACAGATTTCCGACGCGCACGTCTTTCCCGGAGTGCGCCCATTGCGAAATCTGCGATTCCCCTTTTATGTGTGCTGAGCAGTGATTTCTGGAATGCGAATTCGCACGCCCTTGCCTCCCCCGTTTCGATTCCGCCCGCCCCACTCGGCTCGCATTGTCAGAACGTGCGTACCCCGCTCACAGGTTCCCCCGTGCCACCACTTGACCCGCCGGACGTTGTCGTACACGCGTTCACTTACGCACAGCAGTGCGGCACGGAGTGCCCGATGACGTCCACGCGAAATCAAGTAGGGCCGCCGTCGTGTCCATCGAGGCGCTGCGCAAGTACCAGGAGTGGGAAGAGCACGAGATCGACCGGACCGCACCGGCTTCCGAGTTCGGCGAGATCCCGCGGGACACGGCCCCGCGCATTCTGGCCAAGCTGACCGAGTTGACGACCGACCCGCTGGGGAGCGGCATGAACCGACGAAGGGGCCTGGCTCGGCCGAGCCAGGCCCCTCGGCCGCGCGGCCGATCGCGCGTCCGGTCAGACGTTGAAGCGGAATGTTCAGTGCAGAGCTCCGACCTGCGCGAACACGGTTCCAGAAGTGGCTATCCAGCACCTATTCAGCACAGTGCGAGTTCATCCAGCACATCCAGCACCAGGCGGCCGACCAAGGTGGTGTACACATGGCACACTCGGTACGCTTGGGCACATGACGCAGCCACTGCCCATAGAGTCCATCCGCGATGTGCGCGCACACCTGGCCGAGGTCGTCGAGCGAGCCGATCGGGACGACGTGCCCACGGTGATCACGCGCCGAGGCAAGGAAGTGGCCGCGGTCGTCTCCATCGAGGTTCTGCGCAAGTACCAGGAGTGGGAAGAGCGCGAGATCAACCGGATCATCGACGAGCGCATGGCCAATCCGGCACCCGGCATCCCGATCGAGGACATCATGAGGGAGACGCTGGCGCGCAGTGAGTGAGTACCGCACCACCTTCCGACCCGAGGCGCAGGCCGAGCTCCGGAAGATTCCTCGTGACATGGCGCTGCGCATCCTGGCCAAGCTGACCGAGCTGGAGAGCGACCCCCTCGGCTTCAACACCACCGCGCTCGTGTCGCAGCCAGAACGCCGTCGGCTGCGAGTCGGCGACTACCGCGTCGTCTACACGATCGACAACGGGGAGCTCGTGGTGTGGGTCGTGCACGTCGGGCATCGCTCCACCGTTCATGACACCTGACGCCAGCTGATCTGGCGTCAGGATATCCAGCACCCATCCAACACGGTGACGACGAAGGGGTCGACTCCCGGAGGAGTCGACCCCTTCTGACCTGCACGCTTGACGCACCGCCTCACATGCAGTAACTAACCGGTCACACGTTGAAGCGGAACTCCACGACGTCGCCGTCCTGCATCACGTAGTCCTTGCCCTCCATGCGGGCCTTGCCCTTGGCGCGGGCCTCGGTGACCGAGCCGGTCTCGACGAGATCGCCGAAGGAGATGACCTCGGCCTTGATGAAGCCCTTCTGGAAGTCGGTGTGGATCACACCGGCCGCCTCGGGGGCCGTGGCGCCCTTCTTGATCGTCCAGGCGCGGGACTCCTTGGGGCCCGCCGTCAGGTAGGTCTGCAGGCCCAGGGTGTCGAAGCCGACGCGGGCCAGCGTGGCGAGGCCCGGCTCGTGCTGCCCGACGGACTCCAGCAGCTCCAGGGCCTCCTCCTCGTCCAGCTCGGCGAGGTCCTGCTCCAGCTTGGCGTTGAGGAAGATCGCCTCGGCCGGGGCGACCAGGGCGCGCTGCTCGTTCTTGAAGTCCTCGTCGACCAGCTCGTCCTCGTCGACGTTGAAGACGTAGAGGAAGGGCTTGGTGGTGAGCAGGTGCAGGTCGTGCAGCAGCTCGTTGCGCTCGGTGCCCTGGACGATGCCGTGCGCGAAGAGCGTGTCGCCCTTCTCCAGGATCTCCTTGGCCTCCTCGACGGCCTTGACCTTGGGCGCGATGTCCTTCTTGATGCGCGACTCCTTCTGGAGGCGCGGCAGGACCTTCTCGATGGTCTGGAGGTCGGCGAGGATCAGCTCGGTGTTGATCGTCTCGATGTCGTCCTTGGGCGAGACCTTGCCGTCGACGTGGACGACGTTCTCGTCCTTGAAGGCGCGGATGACCTGGCAGATCGCGTCGGACTCACGGATGTTCGCGAGGAACTTGTTGCCCAGGCCCTCGCCCTCGGAGGCGCCGCGCACGATGCCGGCGATGTCGACGAAGTCCACCGTGGCCGGGAGGATGCGCTCGGAGCTGAAGATCGAGGCCAGCTTGGCCAGCCGGCCGTCGGGGACGCCGACCACGCCGACGTTCGGCTCGATCGTGGCGAACGGGTAGTTGGCCGCCAGCACGTCGTTCTTGGTCAGGGCGTTGAACAGGGTCGACTTGCCGACATTCGGCAGGCCGACGATTCCGATCGTGAGCGACACGTTGCGACTTCCCGTAGATGAGAGGGGCCAGGGGCTGCCAGGGGCCAGAGACACTGGCCGATCCACCAGTCTACGGCGTCCGCGGCGGCCGGGTCCCGGGAGCGTCGAACGGCCGGTCGAGCCGTGTTCACCGGCGTGTCTGAGGGCCGATTCGACACATAAACAGACCTAAGTTGGCCCAATGGAGCAACACAGGAGGCGACCCCCGCACGACGCACGGCGACGCCGCGACCGGTCCGCGTCGCTGCCGGCGCAGGCCCGTTGGCGGGCGGGCGAGGGCAGGGACGGCAGGTACGCCAAAGACACCGACGGCACCGCCCGGGCGGTGCGCGGCAGCCGGCCGGCCGCCGGGGACGGAGTGCCGGGACCCCGGCTGACCGGGCTCGGCGGCGGGCTGTTCTGCGCGGCCGCGATGCTGCTGCTCGGCTTCGTGGACCAGCTCCTGTTCGGCGCGTCCCTGACGCTGTACGGCGTGCTGTTCCTGCCGGTGTGCGTGCTGACCGCCCTGTGGGTGCGCGGCGGCGACCTGCTCACCGCGCCCGTCGTGGTGCCGATCGCCTTCCTGGCGGGCCTCTTCCCCGTCGCCGACGGCCGGGGCGGCCTGACCGGACGGATGATGGGGCTGGTGACCGGGCTCGCCACCCAGGCGGGCTGGCTCTACGGGGGGACGCTGGTCGCGGGGGCCATCGTGCTCGCGCGCCGGGTGCGGTGGGTGCGCGCCCGGCGCCGCGCCTGAACGGGCTCCGCCGGGTCGTGTCCGCGAAGTCCCGCCCCCCTCCGGGCGGACGACGGAACTTCGCGGACACGACCTAGCCGTGGCGGGTCTGCGCCGCCCGCATCGCCGCTCCCACGATCCCGGCGTTGTTCTGCAGCTGGGCCGGGACGATCTCGGCCCGGACGCCGTCGACGAGGTGGAGGAACTTGTCCGCCTTGCGGCTGACCCCGCCGCCGACGATGAACAGCTCGGGCGAGAAGAGCATCTCGACGTGGGCGAGGTACTTCTGGACCCGCCGGGCCCAGCGCTCCCAGCTCAGGTCGTGGTCCTCCTTGGCCTTGCTGGAGGCGCGCTTCTCCGCGTCGTGCCCGTCCAGCTCCAGGTGGCCCAGCTCGGTGTTGGGCACCAGGACGCCGTCCACGAAGACGGCGCTGCCGATGCCGGTGCCGAAGGTGAGCAGGACGACCGTGCCCCGGCGGCCGCGCCCGGCGCCGAACTCCATCTCGGCGACGCCCGCCGCGTCCGCGTCGTTGACCACGGTCACCGGCAGGCCGCCCAGCCGGCCGCTGAACAGGGCAGCCGCGTCCGTGTCGATCCAGCTCTTGTCGACATTGGCCGCCGTACGGACCGTGGAGCCGCCGGTGACCACGCCGGGGAAGGTCAGGCCCACCGGGCCCGACCAGCCGAAATGGTCCACGACCTGCTTCACGCCGTCGGCCACGCCGTCGGGCGTCGCCGGGTGCGGGGTGAGCACCTTGCACCGCTCCTGGGCCAGGTCGCCCTTGTCCAGGTCCACAGGGGCGCCCTTGATCCCGGATCCACCGATGTCCACGCCGAAGATCTGCATGGCCCCACGTTACGACGGACGACTGACGGTCACTACGGCGTACGGGAGCCCGGGCGCCCGCGGGTCAGCCGGCGGCGGTGTCCCGGGCGCCCGAGCCGCCGCGCTCGGCGACCAGGGCGGCGGCCTCGTCGCGCAGGTCGCGGCGGAGCTCCTTGGGCAGCGAGAAGGTGATGGACTCCTCGGCCGCCTTGACGATCTCGACGTCGCCGTAGCCGCGCTCGGTGAGCCACTGAAGGACCTGCTCGACCAGGACCTCGGGGACGGAGGCGCCGGAGGTGACGCCGACCGTGGTGACGCCCTCCAGCCAGGCCTCGTCGATCTCGTCGGCGAAGTCCACCAGGTAGGCCGCGCGGGCACCGGCGAGCTTGGCGACCTCGACCAGCCGCTTGGAGTTGGAGGAGTTGCGCGAGCCGACCACGATGACCAGCTCGGCCTCGGCGCCCATCTGCTTCACGGCGAGCTGGCGGTTCTGGGTGGCGTAGCAGATGTCGTCGCTGGGCGGGGAGACGAGGCCGGGGAACTTCGTCTTCAGGGCGTCGACGGTCTCCATGGTCTCGTCCACGGACAGGGTGGTCTGGGACAGCCAGACGACCTTCGAGGGGTCGCGCACCTCGACCTTGGCGACGTCCTCGGGGCCGTCCACGAGCTGGATGTGGTCGGGGGCCTCGCCGGAGGTGCCGATGACCTCCTCGTGACCCTCGTGCCCGATCAGCAGGATGTCGTAGTCGTCATCGGCGTACCGGACGGCTTCCTTGTGGACCTTGGTGACCAGCGGGCAGGTGGCGTCGATGGTGGCGAGCCGGCCCTGGCGGGCCTCCTCGTGGACCACCGGTGCGACGCCGTGCGCCGAGAACATCACGATGTTCCCCGGCGGCACCTCCTCCGTCCGCTCGACGAAGACGGCGCCCTTCTTCTCCAGGGTCTGCACGACGTACTTGTTGTGGACGATCTCGTGCCGGACGTAGATCGGGGCCCCGTACTGCTCCAGGGCCTTCTCGACGGCGATCACGGCGCGGTCCACACCGGCGCAGTAGCCCCGGGGGGCGGCGAGCAGGACACGGCGGCCAGACGAAGCGGTCATGCCACCCATCGTAAGGGTGCCTGCGCGGCCTCCGGATCGCGTGCCCCCGCGGGGGTGGGGAGTCCGGTGCGCAGGCCCGGCACCGGCGTCCGGCGCCGCGCGGCCGGCGGGGGCGGCGGGCAGGCCGCGGGGCTGCTGGTGCCGCTGGGACAGCGCGGGCGCCCGGCCCCGTCGGACGGCTGAGGACACCGGCGTTTGTCGGTACCGCCCACTACGCTCGCGGCATGGCTGTGAACACGTCGCCCGACACACCTCTGCCCGTCGGTGAGGTCTCCCGGATGATCGGGGGCTGGATCGACCGGCTCGGCGCGGTGTGGGTCGAGGGGCAGATCACGCAGTTGTCGCGGCGGCCGGGCGCGGGGGTGGTGTTCCTGACCCTGCGGGACCCGTCGCACGACATCTCCGTCGGCGTGACCTGTTACCGGCAGGTGTTCGACGCCGTCGCCGACGTCGTCGGCGAGGGTGCCCGGGTCGTGGTGCTGGCCAAACCGGAGTGGTACGCCCCGCGCGGGCAGCTCTCGCTGCGGGCCGCGGAGATAAGGCCGGTGGGCGTCGGTGAGCTGCTGGCCCGCCTGGAGCAGCTCAAGAAGGCGCTGGCGGCCGAGGGGCTGTTCGCGCCGGAGCGCAAGAAGCCGCTGCCGTTCCTTCCGCAGCTCATCGGGCTGGTGTGCGGCCGTGCCTCGGCGGCCGAGCGGGACGTGCTGGAGAACGCCCGGCACCGCTGGCCCGCCGTCCGCTTCGAGGTGCGCAACGTGGCCGTGCAGGGCGTGCACGCCGTCCCGCAGGTCGTCCAGGCAGTCAAGGAGCTGGACGCGCGGGAGGACGTGGACGTCATCGTCGTCGCCCGGGGCGGCGGCAGCGTGGAGGATCTGCTGCCCTTCTCCGACGAGCAGCTCGTGCGGGCCGTGGCGCAGTGCCGTACGCCGGTGGTCTCGGCCATCGGGCACGAACCGGACAACCCGCTGCTCGACCATGTCGCCGACCTGCGCGCCTCCACGCCGACCGACGCGGCCAAGAAGGTGGTGCCGGACGTCGGCGAGGAGTTCGAGCGGGTGCGGATGCTCCGGGACCGGGCCCGGCGGTGTGTGCACGCGGCCGTGGAGCGGGAGGAGCGGGGTCTGGCGCACGCGCTGGCGCGGCCGTCCATGGAGGACCCGCACCGGATGCTCGACGAGCGCGCGGACCACGTGGCCTCGCTGCTGGACCGTGGCCGGCGCACCTTGGGGCACCTGCTGGACCGCGCCGACTCGGAGCTGACGCACACGCACGCGCGCGTGGTGGCCCTCTCGCCCGCCGCCACACTGCGGCGCGGCTACGCGGTGCTGCAGCAGGCGGACGGGCACGTGGTGCGCGACCCGGCCGGGGTGGCGGCCGGCGAGACGCTGCGCGCGCGGGTCGCCGAGGGCGAGTTCACTGTCCGTGTCGATGCCGCCGATGCCGTCGGTGCCGTTGATGCCGTTGATGTCTAGGGTGGGACGAATGACCAGCAAGGTGGATGAGGCGCTCTCGTACGAGCAGGCGCGGGACGAGTTGATCGAGGTCGTGCGGCGGCTGGAGGCCGGCGGTACGACGCTGGAGGAGTCCTTGGCGCTGTGGGAGCGCGGCGAGGAGCTGGCCAAGGTGTGCCGGCGGTGGCTGGAGGGTGCCCGGGCCCGGCTGGACGCGGCGCTCGCCGAGGAGGAGTCCGGCGAGAAGAGGGAGTGAGCCGCCACGGAGGGTGTTTGTTGAAGGTTGAACATTCTTGGCGTAAGGTCGTCGCCGTAAGCCGGTCCGGCGCTGCCCGGACCCCCCGCGCGTACGAGGAAGTCCCGCATGTCTCTCGTTCTTGACCCCACCGCCCAGGACCTGCTGTTCCGCGAGGCCCGCACCGCGAACACCTTCACCGACGAGCCGGTGACCGACGAGCAGGTCCAGGCGATCTACGACCTGGTCAAGTACGGCCCGACCGCCTTCAACCAGTCGCCGCTGCGCATCACCCTGGTCCGTTCCGCCGAGGCCCGCGAGCGCCTGGTGCGGCACATGGCCGAGGGCAACCGGCCCAAGACCGCCACCGCCCCGCTGGTCGCGATCCTCTCCGCGGACAACGAGTTCCACGAGGAGCTGCCGGCCCTGCTCCCGCACTTCCCAGCCGCCAAGGACCTCTTCTTCTCCGAGCGTCCGGTCCGGGAGAGCGCCGCCGGCATGAACGCCGCCCTCCAGGCCGCGTACTTCATCATCGGCGTCCGCGCCGCCGGCCTCGCCGCGGGCCCCATGACCGGTCTCGACTTCGCCGGCGTCCAGAAGGAGTTCCTGGACGACGACCACACCCCGCTGATGGTCGTCAACATCGGCCGTCCGGGCCCGGACGCCTGGCACGCACGCTCCCCGCGCCTGGCCTACGACGACGTCGTCACGACCGTCTGAGCCCCCCGCGCACACGAAGAGGCCCCCGGCACCGCCGGGGGCCTCTTCGTGTCGTCCGTGGGCGTCAGCCCATCTTCAGCGCGGCCGCCATCTTCGTCAGCCGGTCGAAGGAGGCGGTGCCGGACACCACCGTCGTGGAACCGGGGGTGCCCTCCAGCACCAGCGCGTCGTACCGGCCGCCGGTCCAGCGCGTCCAGGTGCGGCCGCCGATCCGCTCGGTCCGCTCGGTGGCCGAGCCGCCCTGGCTGGCCTGGTCGATGAAGTCGGACCGCTTCTGAGCGGACTGCTCGACCTGCACGTACTGACCCTCGGGATCCTGGAAGCCCAGGTGCCAGCGGTCGGACTCCTCGCCCTGGAAGCGTACGGAGGTCGCTTTCCAGGTACTCGGCAGACCTTCCGGTGCCGCCACCGGATAACTCGCGGCACGCCGTGCCGTGAGCAGCTCGACCCGGTAGTCGACCCGCTTGATGTCGGGAGCGTGATCGTCGTGCGGGACGAGGAGATAGATGAACCCCGCCGCCAACCCGATGAGGGCCAGGGAAAGGATCATGTCCCGGACCGTCTTCTGCCTGCCGTTCGAACCTGCCACGCCCTCTATGGTCGCAGGTGTCCAGAGCGCTCATCCGTGGGGTCCCCTGCTCATTTTGTCTGCCCAGCGATAGAGTCGGCCTCAACACCCTCATCCGGCCGTCGTCGTATCAGAAAGGTGCGCTCCGATGACCGAGCATCATCACTTGCCGTCCGAGCTTGACGTCCCCTCCGAGGCCCCCGATCGCAACCTCGCTCTGGAACTCGTCCGGGTGACCGAAGCCGCGGCGATGGCCGCAGGCCGCTGGGTCGGGCGCGGTGACAAGAACGGCGCCGACGGCGCCGCCGTGCGCGCCATGCGGACCCTCGTCTCCACCGTCTCGATGAACGGCGTCGTCGTCATCGGCGAAGGCGAGAAGGACGAGGCCCCGATGCTCTTCAACGGAGAGCAGGTGGGCGACGGCACCGGCCCCGAGGTGGACATCGCCGTCGACCCGATCGACGGCACCACCCTGACCGCCAAGGGCATGCCCAACGCCATCGCCGTCCTGGCCGCCGCCGAGCGCGGCGCCATGTTCGACCCGTCCGCCGTGTTCTACATGGACAAGCTGGTCACCGGTCCCGAGGCCGCGGACTTCGTCGACATCAACGCCCCCGTGTCGGTCAACATCCGCCGGGTCGCCAAGGCCAAGCGCCGCACGCCCGAGGACGTCACGGTCGTCATCCTCGACCGCCCCCGGCACGAGGGCATCATCAAGGAGATCCGGGAGACCGGCGCCCGCATCAAGCTGATCTCCGACGGCGACGTCGCCGGCTCCATCCTGGCGCTGCGCGAGGGCACCGGCATCGACCTGCTGCTCGGCATCGGCGGCACGCCCGAGGGCATCATCTCGGCCTGCGCGGTCAAGTGCCTCGGCGGCACCATCCAGGGCAAACTCTGGCCGAAGGACGAGGAGGAGCGCGCCCGGGCCGTCGACGCCGGGCACGACCTGGACAAGGTCCTGACCACGGAGGACCTGGTCACCGGGGAGAACGTGTTCTTCGTCGCCACCGGCATCACGGACGGCGAGCTGATGCGTGGGGTCCGCTACCGGTCCGAGACCGCCACCACCGACTCGATCGTGATGCGCTCGAAGTCCGGCACGGTACGGCGCATCGACTCCGAGCACCGCCTGAGCAAGCTGCGGGCCTACAGCGCGATCGACTTCGACCGGGCCAAGTAGCACCCGGACCCGGCTCCGGGCCGGGCCCGGACAGACCGATGGGCGCCCTCCGTGCGGGGAGGGCGCCCACCGTCGCCTCTAGCCGGCTATGCGGTTCGCCGTCGCCCGCGCCGCCTTCTTCAGCTCCACCTCGCGCCTGCGCCGCCGCGCCAGGACCACCCGGCGCTCCGCCGCCGTCAGACCGCCCCAGACCCCGTAGGGCTCGGGCTGCAGCAGGGCGTGCTCGCGGCACTCGACCATCACGGGACAGCGCGCGCAGACGCGCTTGGCCGCCTCCTCACGCGACAGCCGGGCCGCCGTCGGCTCCTTCGACGGAGCGAAGAACAATCCGGCCTCGTCACGCCGGCACACCGCCTCGGTGTGCCAGGGCGCGTCTTGGTCCCGGTCGCGCGCTGGCACCCGCTGGGCTGGAACAGCAGCTACCTGCAGGGACGAATGCGGCGGTTGCAGCACGGTCTACTCCTGACGACGGCTTCGCGAGTGAGCGACGATGCAGCAAGGCCTACCCGCTGTGCGCGCGCCTATGCACTGCGTTCCCAACCGCAGGCGCGCGGCGGCTTGTTCACGCCCCCGCGCGCTCGTGGCCGCCGAGCGCGGCCCGCACGGCCACCGGCGGATTCGCGACCGTCAACGGCCCAGGTGTTTGCGCAGCTTCCGGTCGACCTTGTCCTGGACCCGGTCGAGGATGTCCGCCACCCGCTTGCCGCGCCGGGGACGCGCCTCGACGTTGCCCAGCACGGCCCACCCGTCGACGTAGACCACCGGCGCGTCGGACTCGACCGAGTCCAGCGTGTCCACCTCGAAGTTGCCCAGCACCCCGCCGCCGGTGCCGCGCAGCGACACGTTCTCCGGGACCCGGATCTGCACGTCCCCGAAGACCGAGACCGCCTTGATCACCACCTGCTGGTACTCGAAGATCGCCTCGCTGAGGTCGATCTCGACGCTGCCGAACACCGCGTAGGCGTGCAGCCGGCGCCCCGCACGCCAGCGGCCCCGCCGCGAGGCCGCGCTGAGCACGGCCACCACGTTCGCGTCGGCCTCGGCCGGGACGGCGCCGGGCGTGGGCCGCGCCGGCACCGGCGTGTACGCGGGGGCGGCGGCCCGCTGGTGGGCCGCGGGCAGGTCGCGGATGAAGACCTCCAGCTCGCCGACCGTCTTGGCGTGCAGCACCGCCTCGACCCGCTCGGCGTGCTCGTCGGCGGTCAGCCGGCCCTCGGCCAGGGCCTCGCGGAGGATGTCGGCGACGCGGTCGCGGTCGGCGTCGGAGGCGCGCAGCTCGGCGAGACGCGGTGCCGTGTCCTGGGCTGGGGCGTGCTTCTGAAGGTCCACGACAGCAGCGTACCGAAACGCGATAGATCGCGACTAGGGGTCCGGGTGAACCGCGTGTCCCCACCGCACGTTTCCGCCACGCGCCGCAGCCCCGCCCCGCCCCCTCCCGCCCCCGGTCACCGATGCGTCCGGAACTGAGCCTTACCTCACAGGTTCCGCGCCGACGGCAGGTTCTAGGCTGGTGAGGCCCGCCGACGTCGACGGGCAGCCGTCCGTCAGAGTGAGGAATGGGCTGAGATGCCTGAGTTCGCGTACACCGATCTGCTCCCCCAGGGCGAGGACACCACCCCGTACCGGCTGGTGACCTCGGAGGGCGTGTCCACCGTCGAGGGACCGGACGGCCGGACGTTCCTCAAGGTGGAGCCGGAGGCGCTGCGCAAGCTGGCCGAGGAGGCCATCCACGACATCCAGCACTACCTGCGGCCCGCCCACCTCGCCCAGCTCCGCCGGATCATCGACGACCCGGAGGCGTCGAGCAACGACAAGTTCGTCGCGCTCGACCTGCTGAAGAACGCGAACATCGCGGCCGCCGGCGTGCTCCCCATGTGCCAGGACACCGGCACCGCGATCGTCATGGGCAAGCGCGGCCAGAACGTGCTGACCGAGGGCGGCGACGAGGCGGCGCTGAGCCGCGGCATCTACGACGCGTACCTGAACCTCAACCTGCGCTACTCGCAGATGGCTCCGCTCACCATGTGGGAGGAGAAGAACACCGGCTCCAACCTGCCGGCCCAGATCGAGCTGTACGCCACCGACGGCGGCGCCTACAAGTTCCTGTTCATGGCCAAGGGCGGCGGCTCGGCCAACAAGTCCTTCCTGTACCAGGAGACGAAGGCCGTCCTGAACGAGGCCTCCATGATGAAGTTCCTGGAGGAGAAGATCCGTTCGCTCGGCACGGCCGCCTGCCCGCCGTACCACCTGGCGATCGTCGTCGGCGGCACGAGCGCCGAGTTCGCGCTGAAGACCGCGAAGTACGCCTCCGCGCACTACCTTGACGAGATCCCGGCCGAGGGCTCGGAGCTCGGCCACGGCTTCCGGGACAAGGAGCTGGAGGAGAAGGTCTTCGAGCTGACCCAGAAGATCGGCATCGGCGCCCAGTTCGGCGGCAAGTACTTCTGCCACGACGTGCGGGTGGTCCGCCTGCCCCGGCACGGCGCCTCCTGCCCGGTCGCCATCGCCGTCTCCTGCTCGGCCGACCGCCAGGCCGTCGCGAAGATCACGGCCGAGGGCGTCTTCCTGGAGCAGCTGGAGAAGGACCCGGCGCGGTTCCTGCCGGAGACCACGGACGAGCACCTGGACGAGGCGTCCGACGTGGTGAAGATCGACCTGAACCAGCCGATGGACACGATCCTGGCCGAGCTGACGAAGTACCCGGTCAAGACCCGCCTGTCGCTGACCGGCCCGCTGGTCGTGGCCCGCGACATCGCGCACGCCAAGATCAAGGAGCGGCTGGACGCGGGCGAGGAGATGCCGCAGTACCTGAAGGACCATCCGGTGTACTACGCGGGCCCGGCGAAGACCCCCGAGGGCTACGCCTCCGGCTCCTTCGGCCCGACGACGGCCGGCCGCATGGACTCCTACGTGGAGCAGTTCCAGGCGGCGGGCGGCTCCAAGGTGATGCTCGCCAAGGGCAACCGCTCCAAGCAGGTCACCGACGCGTGCGACGCGCACGGCGGCTTCTACCTCGGCTCCATCGGCGGCCCCGCCGCCCGCCTCGCCCAGGACTGCATCAAGAAGGTCGAGGTCGTCGAGTACGAGGAGCTCGGCATGGAGGCGGTCTGGAAGATCGAGGTCGAGGACTTCCCGGCGTTCATCGTCGTCGACGACAAGGGAAACGACTTCTTCCAGGATCCCGCGCCGCAGCCGACCTTCACGTCCATCCCGGTCCGTGGCCCGGGCCTGGGCTGACCTGCTGACACGAGGGAGCGGATCGCGGGGCCGGGGTCCTCGTCCATGACCGAAGCCGACCGCCTGCGCGGCGTCCGTACCGCCTACGACACCGTCGCCGTCGACTACGAGAAGCTCGCGCGCGACGACCTCGACGGCAAGCCGCTGGACCGCGCCATGCTCGCCGCGTTCGCCGAGCTCGTGCGGGCGCCGGGCGGCGGGCCGGTCGCCGACCTCGGGTGCGGGCCCGGGCGCGTCACCGCGCACCTGCACGCGCTCGGGGTGGACGTGTTCGGCGTCGACCTCTCCCCGGAGATGATCGCGGTGGCCCGCCGGACGCACCCGGGTCTCCGGTTCGGCGTCGGGTCGATGACCGCCCTCGACCTGGAGGGCGGCACGCTCGGCGGGATCGTCGCCTGGTACTCGACCGTGCACACCCCGCCGGAGTCGCTGCCGGCCGTGTTCGCCGAGTGCCACCGGGTGCTGGCCCCGGGCGGTCACCTGCTCCTGGCCTTCAAGGCCGGGGAACGGCACCGGCACCTGGAGCGGGCGTACGGACACGAGGTCTCGCTCGACGTCTACTGGACGCCCCCCGAGCTGGTCGCAGGACTGCTGGGCGAGGCCGGCCTCGTCGTGGACGCGCGGCTCGTCCGTGAGCCCGACGCGCACGAGCGGCCGCGGCAGGGCCGGCAGGCCTTCTTCCTCGCCCACCGGCCCGAGACGTCCTGAAGGGCTGTCGAACCGGCCTGAGGGGCCGTGGAGCCGCCCTGAGCGGCCGTCGAGCCGCCCTGAGGGGTCGTCGAACCGGCCTGAGGGGTCGTCGAACCGGCCTTGGCGGGTGGGCAGGTGACCGGGCGTCAGGCCCCCGCGCACCCGACTCGCGCATCCGGCCTGCCGCGGGAACACCCGGGGCCTCGGCGATGCTGTCCTTCAGGGAGGTGTCGCAGATGACAGACGACCAGACCGGCGCCGGGTACCGGATCGAGCACGACTCCATGGGCGAGGTGCGGGTGCCCGCCCATGCCAAGTGGCGGGCGCAGACACAGCGTGCCGTCGAGAACTTCCCGGTGTCCGGGCAGCGGCTGGAGCGGGCCCACATCGAGGCCCTGGCCCGGATCAAGGCGGCCGCCGCGAAGGTGAACGCCGAGCTGGGCGTGCTGGACAAGGACGTCGCCGAGGCGATCCAGGAGGCGGCCGGGGAGGTCGCCGAGGGCAGGTGGGACGAGCACTTCCCGGTGGACGTGTTCCAGACCGGGTCCGGGACCTCGTCCAACATGAACACCAACGAGGTCGTCGCGACCCTCGCCGGTGAGCGGCTCGGCCGTGACGTGCACCCCAACGACCACGTCAACGCCTCGCAGTCGTCCAACGACGTCTTCCCGTCGTCCATCCACATCGCCGCGACCGCCGCCGTCACCCACGACCTGATCCCGGCGCTCGAGCATCTCGCCGCCGCCCTCGGCCGCAAGGCTGAGGAGTTCGCGGACGTGGTGAAGTCCGGGCGGACGCACCTGATGGACGCCACCCCGGTGACGCTGGGGCAGGAGTTCGGCGGGTACGCCGCCCAGGTGCGGCACGGCGTCGAGCGGCTGCGCGCCTCGCTGCCGCGGCTGGCCGAGCTGCCGCTGGGCGGGACGGCCGTGGGGACCGGGATCAACACGCCGCCCGGGTTCTCGGCCGCGGTGATCCGTGAGGTCGCGCGGACCACGGGGCTGCCGCTCACCGAGGCCCGGGACCACTTCGAGGCCCAGGGCGCCCGGGACGGCATCGTGGAGACCAGCGGGCAGCTCAGGACCATCGCGGTGGGCCTGACGAAGATCGCCAACGACCTGCGGTGGATGGCGTCCGGGCCGCGCACCGGACTGGCCGAGATCCGGCTGCCCGACCTGCAGCCGGGCTCGTCCATCATGCCCGGCAAGGTCAACCCGGTGATCCCCGAGGCGGTGCTCATGGTGGCCGCCCAGGTGATCGGCAACGACGCCACCATCGCCACCGCCGGCGCCTCCGGGAACTTCGAGCTGAACGTCATGCTCCCGGTCATCGCCAAGAACGTGCTGGAGTCCGTCCGGCTGCTCGCGTCCGTCTCCCGGCTGCTGGCCGACCGGACCGTCGACGGCATCACCGCCGACCGCGAACGGGCCCGCGAGTACGCCGAGTCGTCGCCCTCGGTGGTGACCCCGCTGAACAAGTACATCGGCTACGAGGAGGCCGCGAAGGTCGCCAAGAGGTCGCTGGCCGAGCGCAGGACGATCCGCGACGTGGTCCTGGAGGGCGGGTACGTGGAGCGCGGTGACCTCACCCTGGAGCAGCTCGACGAGGCGCTGGACGTGCTGCGGATGACCCGCCCGTGACGACGGCACGGGCGCGGACCGTGACGGGCGCCGCAGCGTCGTGTGCCTACGGCACCTAATATCTGTCCATGGCGGACGACGGAGCGACGAGACGAGCGGTGCCGGCACCGGCATCGGAACCGGCACCCCCGGCGTACTGGACCCCCGGGGCGCGGATCCTGTGGCGGTACCGGGAGAACGCCTCGGCGCGTTTCCACATCGCCCGTCCCGTCACCGTCGTGCGGGACGACGCGGAGCTGCTCGCGGTGTGGATGGCGCCGGGCACCGAGTGCGTGAAGCCGGCGCTGGCCGACGGCAGGGCCGTGCACCTGGAGCCGCTGGAGACCCGCTACACCACGCCGCGCACGGTGCAGCGGGACCGGTGGTTCGGCACCGGGGTGCTGAAACTGGCCAGACCGGGCCGGCCCTGGTCGGTGTGGCTGTTCTGGGACCCGGGCTGGCGGTTCAGGAACTGGTACGTCAACCTTGAGCAGCCGTTGTCCCGTTGGGAGGGTGGTGTGGACTCCGAGGACTACTTCCTGGACATCGCGGTCGACCCGGACCGGCGTTGGCGCTGGCTGGACGAGGACGAGTTCGCGCAGGCCCAGCGGGACGGGCTGATGGACGAGCGGACCGCCGGGCGGGTGCGGGCGGCGGGCCGGGACGCGGTGGAGGTGATCGAGGCGTGGGGCGCACCGTTCGCGGACGGCTGGGAGGACTGGCGCCCGGACCCCTCCTGGGGAGTACCGTCACTCCCCGAGGACTGGGACCGTACACCCGCGCACGTGTCCTCATGAGACCCTTGATGCGCCCCCGGTCCACAACCGTAGGATCGTCCTCCGCAAGGGCGCTTCCAAGCAACTCCCGGAGCATGTGCCGGGTCTGACCGTACGTCACCGAGGGGCGGCAGGACGTGAGCGAGGGGTACGAGGGCAACACCACCGCGGGACCGCACGGGGCCGCCGGTGGCACAGGCACGACCTCTGACCGCGCGGGAATTCCGTTCCTGGGGCACGTATTCCGGGTATCGGCATTTCGGCGGGACCATCTGCGCGCCCGGCGCGCAGCCCCGGACGGACGGATTCGACACGCGTGACGGAGCAGCCCACCTCCTCCTACGAGCGCCCGCAGCCGGGCGTGGACCCCGCGGAAGCCCGCGGGGCGCTGCTGCGTGCCCCGGCGCCGCTCGGCAACCCGGCCTTACCCGCCCAGGCGGCCCGTGCGGACGGCACACCCGCCGGACCGGGGACGAGCGCGCCCTGCGGCAAGGGGAACAAGGGGAAGGAGCCCCCAGTCAACGGCCCGGAGCACTCCCAGCCCGCCACCGCCGAGACGATGGGCACGGCTCCCGCGCGCGCGAGTGCGAGCGTGGGGGAACACCGTCCTCGTCCCGCGCCGGAGGCCATCCCGGCGCAGCCCGCCTCCGAGCAGGAGCGGACGCCGGGCGGTCAGGAACGCCGTACCGGGCGGGGTCTGCCGCCGGGTCGGCCGATGCCGATGCGGCGCGACGGGGACCGGCTCAGATTCGTGGGCGCGGCCACCCGGCGGATCGCCCGCGGCATCGATCTGGACGAGATCGTGATGGGTCTGTGCCGGGCCACGGTTCCGACGTTCTCGGACGCGATCCTGGTCTATCTGCGCGACCCGCTGCCGGTCGGTGACGAGCGGCCCACCGGTCCGGTGGTGCTGCGGCTGCGCCGGACCGACCGGATACCGGACGAGCGGGACACCGAGGGCCTGTCGCTGCCGCCGTTCCCGGAGCCGGAGCCGGACTCCTCGGGGCTCTCGGAACTGTCGTCGCTGACCACGGAGCTGTGCGAGGTGCGGCCGGGCGGTGCGCTGAACGAGGTGCTGCGCGGGGTGCGGCCGGTGTTCGCCGACGCGCCCGCGGCCCGGGCCGCGCTGCCCGAGCTGCTCGGTGAGGGCGGCGAGGCGGTGGTGCCGGGCGGGCAGCACGCGATCCTCGCGCCGCTGCGCGGCCGGCGCCGGGTGATCGGCGCGGCGCTGTTCCTGCGCCGTCCGGAGCGGCTCGCGTTCGAGGCGGACGACCTGCTGGTGGCCGCCCAGCTCGCCACGCACAGCGCGCTCGGCATCGACAAGGCGGTGCTGTACGGCCGGGAGGCCTACATCGCCGACGAGCTGCAGCGCACGATGCTGCCCGAGACCCTGCCCCGTCCGACCGGTGTGCGGCTGGCCTCGCGCTATCTGCCGGCGGCGGAGACGGCGCGGGTGGGCGGGGACTGGTACGACGCGATCCCGCTGCCCGGCAGCCGGGTCGCGCTGGTGGTCGGTGACGTCATGGGGCACTCCATGACGTCGGCGGCGATCATGGGCCAGTTGCGCACGACGGCACAGACGCTCGCCGGGCTCGACCTGCCGCCGCAGGAGGTGCTGCACCACCTCGACGAGCAGGCGCAGCGGCTGGGCACCGACCGTATGGCGACCTGTCTGTACGCGGTCTACGACCCGGTCACGCACCGCATCACGATCGCCAACGCGGGTCATCCGCCGCCTGTTCTGCTGCATCTGGGCGGCCGGGCGGAGGTGCTGCGGGTACCGCCGGGGGCGCCGATCGGCGTCGGCGGGGTCGACTTCGAGGCGGTGGAGCTGGACGCGCCGGCTGGGGCCACGCTGCTGCTGTACACCGACGGTCTGGTGGAGTCCCGGCTGCGGGACGTGTGGACCGGGATAGAGCAGTTGCGTGAACGGCTGGCGGCCACCGCGCAGTTGACCGGCCCGGATCACCCGCCGCCGCTGGAGGCGCTGTGCGACGAGGTGCTGGACATGCTCGGCCCGGGTGACCGGGACGACGACATCGCGCTGCTCGCGGCCCGCTTCCACGGGATCGCGCCGAGCGATGTGGCGTACTGGACCCTGGAGCCGGAGGTCTCGGCTCCGGGGCAGGCTCGCCGGCTGGCGCGGCGCGCGCTGGCCCGCTGGGGCATGGAGGAGCTGACGGACTCGGTGGAGCTGCTGGTCAGTGAGGTGGTGACGAACGCCGTGCGGTACACGTCGCGGCCGGTCACGCTCCGGCTGCTGCGGACCGATGTGCTGCGCTGCGAGGTCGGCGACGACGTGCCGCAGTTGCCGCGGCTGCGGCAGGCGCGGGCCACGGACGAGGGCGGCCGCGGACTGTACCTGGTCAACCGGCTGGCGCGGCGCTGGGGTGCGACCCGGCTGAGCACCGGCAAGGTGGTCTGGTTCGAGCTGAACCGGGGCTGAGCGCGCGAGAGGGGCGCCCGGGGGGATTCCCCCGGGCGCCCCTCTCGTGTGTGGCCTACTGGCCGAGGTTTCCGGCGTTGTCGGGATTGAGCGGGTCCTCGGTGACGCCGTCCGTCGGCTGCCCGGTGGTCGGGGGTGGCGAGGTCGGGGTCTGGCTGGGCGTCTGCGTCGGGGTCCGGGTCGGCGTCCTGGACGGCGTGTCGGACGGGGACGTGGACGTCGGCGGCTCGCTGCTCGGGGTGTTCGAGGGGCTCTTGGACGGCGGCGGGCTGAGCGTCGGGGTGTCGGTGGGCTCGACCGCGGCGCCCTGGGTGGTGTCCAGGTCGAACGTGGCCCGCTTGGTGACGCCGAAGGTGTACTCGGCCCAGATCCGCGCCGGGTAGCTGCCGCCGTTGACGCGGCCGGGGTAGGGCAGCCGGCCGGTGGCGCCCATCATGGTCACGTGGGACCTGGTCTTCTTGTCCTCGCCGAACAGGCCGACGGAGGTGACCAGGTCGGGTGTGTAGCCGGTGAACCAGGCGGACTTGTTCTCGTCGGAGGTGCCGGTCTTGCCGGCCACCTGCTGGCCGTCGCGCAGCGGGTTGGCCGCCACGGAGTTCTTGGCCGTGCCGTCGTCGACCACGCCGGTCAGTACGGAGGTCACCGTGTCGGCGGCGGTCCGGCTGATCACCTGGTCGCCGACCGGGGCGGGCATGCGGACCGAGCGGTCCTTCTGCTCGGCCGTCTTCACGATGGACGGGGTGACCTTCTTGCCGTGGTTGTCGAAGGTGGCGTAGATCCCGGCCATCTCCAGCGGGCTGGCGCCCATCGAGCCGAGCGTCTGGGCGGGCACCGCCTGCATGCCCTCGGTGTCCATGCCGAGCTGCTTGGCGGTGTCCATGACCTTGGTCATACCGACGTCGACGCCCATCTGCGCGAAGACGGAGTTGACGGACTCGTCCATCGCCCGCTGGACGGTGATGGGGCCGTAGTCGACGTGGTCCTCGTTGGGCGGGCCGAAGCCGACCTTGCTGCCGTGGTCGAGGACCTGGCGGCCGCTGGTGCCGTCGTAGAGGGTGCCGGCGTTGATCGGCTTGCCGTTCTGCGTCGTGGCGTTCTGCTCCAGCGCGGCGGCGAGGATGACCGGCTTGAACGTGGAGGCGGGCTGGTAGTCGCGGCGGGTGGCGTTGTTGAAGTAGTGCTTGAAGTAGTCCTGGCCGCCGTAGAGGGCGACGATGTGGCCCGTCTTGGGGTCCACGGACACGGCGCCGGCCTGGACGTTGCCGTCGACCTTGCGCTTCTTCGGGTCCAGCTTGCTGGTGAGCTGCGACTTGACCGCCTGCTCCAGCGCCTTCTGCCGCTTCTTCTGGATGTTCAGGGTGATGGTCCAGCCGCGGTCCACCACGGCGGCCTCCGCCTGGGAGCGGGACATGCCCTCGTCGCTCATCAGCTGCTGTTCGAGCTGCTGGTTGGCGAGCTGGACCAGGTAGCCCTTCTGTCCCTCCTCACCGGGCGTCCCCTTGGGGTCCTCGGGGATCGCGTCCTTGAAGCTCATCCCCCGGCGCTCGGCGGGGTCCAGCCACTTCTGCTTGACCATGTTGTCCAGGACGTAGTTCCAGCGCTCCTGCACCAGCCGTTTGCCCACGGGTCCGGCGACGGCCCAGTCGTACTGGCTGGGTGCCTGGAGCAGGGCGGCGAGGTAGGCGCCCCGCTGGACGCTGAGCTTGCTCGCGTCGGTGCGGTAGTAGGCCTGCGCGGCGGCCTGGATGCCGTAGGCGTTGCGGCCGTAGTAGCTGGTGTTGATGTAGCCCGCGAGGATCTGCTCCTTGGTCAGGCGGCGGTCCACCTTCAGGGAGATGACCATCTCCTTGAGCTTGCGGGTGACCGTCTGGTCCTGGTTCAGGTAGTAGTTCTTGACGTACTGCTGGGTGATGGTCGAGCCGCCCTGGGTGCCACGGCCGCTGACCGTGTTGAACAGGCCGCGGGCCAGGCCCTTCACGTCGATTCCGGAGTCGTGGTAGAAGGTCTTGTTCTCCGCCGCGACGAAGGTGTGCTGGACGGGTTTGGGCACCTTGGCGAGGTCGACGCTCTCGCGGTTGACCGTGCCGACGCGGGCCAGGACGGAGCCGTCGCTGTACTTGTAGATGTTGCTCTGCTGCCGTGCGGCGGCGTTGCCCTTCGGCACATCGACGAGCATGTACAGCACGACGAAGCCGCCTATGCCGAGCAGGCAGAGTCCGAGGAAGGTGCCGAGCATCTTCTTCCAGGTGAACAGCCTGCGTATGCGGCCCTTGGCGGGCTTGGCGCCGGCCGCGGGCGCGGCGGCTGCGGACGGGGAACGCCTGGGTGCCGCGCGGTGGCCCCCGCGCTGCCGCGCACGTCTCTCTTCCGCTCGTCCCATGAGTCCCTACGCTCCGCTTCCGTCGTGAGGTCAGCTCCGAAAGCTAACACCCGTCTATATGACAAAGGGCGTCCGATCCGCTCTTTTACGGACGTGACAATCAGCACCCGACCCCAAGGGAACCGACGGCTGTGGAGGGTGCGGGGTTGCTTGACAAGCAAAAGTGATATCACTTAGCTAGAAGTACGATAGACGTTCCGAGAACGGGGGGACCCACCATGTCCGCACACGACGCGTCCGCGACGGCCGACGTACCCGAGATGCCCGCACCCCGCGTGCGGGAGTTCCCGGCGCACAGCATCGGCGGCGGGCTCGCCCTGCTGCTCGGCCTGCTGGGGCTCGGCGTCGCCGCCGCCCTGTTCGCCGCCGGCTCCATGGTCGACGCCGGGGGCGCCAAGGGCGGGTTCGTCGCGGGCGGCTTCCTGGTCTTCCTCGCCGCGGTCATCGCGATGCGCGGCCTGAACACGGTCGCGCCCGGCGAGGCCCGGGTGGTCCAGCTGTTCGGCCGCTACCGGGGCACGATCCGGCAGGACGGCCTGCGCTGGGTGAACCCCTTCACCTCGCGCACCCGCGTCTCCACCCGGGTGCGCAACCACGAGACCGCGGTGCTGAAGGTCAACGACGCCTACGGCAACCCGATCGAGCTGGCCGCGGTCGTGGTGTGGAAGGTCCAGGACACCGCGCAGGCGACCTTCGAGGTGGACGACTTCGCCGAGTTCGTCGCCACCCAGACCGAGACGGCGGTCCGGCACATCGCCATCGAGTACCCCTACGACGCCCACGAGGAGGACGGCCTCTCGCTGCGCGGCAACGCCGAGGAGATCACCGAGAAGCTGGCCGTGGAACTCCAGGCGCGCGTGGAGGCGGCCGGGGTGAGCGTCATCGAGTCGCGGTTCACCCATCTCGCGTACGCTCCCGAGATCGCCTCGGCGATGCTCCAGCGCCAGCAGGCCGGCGCGGTCGTCGCGGCCCGGCGACAGATCGTGGACGGCGCGGTCGGCATGGTGGAGGCCGCGCTCACCCGGATCGCGGAGCGCGACATCGTGGAGCTGGACGACGAACGGAAGGCGGCGATGGTGTCCAACCTGATGGTGGTGCTGTGCGGCGACCGGGCCCCGCAGCCCGTGCTGAACACCGGGACGCTCTACCAGTGACGACTCCCCCCGAGGGCCCGGCCGAGGACACGCCCGCGAGCCCGGCCCGGCGGCGCCGGCCTCAGCAGCGCAAGCAGGTGCTGCTGAGGCTCGACCCGCAGGTGTACGAGGCCCTGGCGCGCTGGGCCGGGGACGAGCTGCGCTCGGCCAACGCCCAGATCGAGTTCCTGCTGCGCAAGGCGCTGGCCGACGCGGGGCGGCTGCCGAAGGACACCGGCCCGCTGCCGCGACGGGGCCGGCCGCCTGTCGCAGAACCGTGACACTCGCGCCCCACCTGCACCGTCGTACCGGCCGCACCCCCGGCCCGCACCCCCCGCTACCAGGTACACACTCCGCGTATACATAGTGCGTATACACCGTGTGTAGAGTGCTGCCATGTCCATCGGTCACACCCTCCTGGGACTCCTTGAGTCCGGCCCGCGACACGGTTACGACCTGAAGCGGGCCTTTGACGAGAAGTTCGGTCACGACCGGCCGCTGCACTACGGCCAGGTCTACTCGACGATGTCCCGGCTGCTGAAGAACGGGCTCGTCACGGTCGACGGGATCGAGGCCGGTGGCGGCCCCGACCGCAAGCGGTACGCCATCACGGACGCCGGTGTCACCGACGTGGCGCGCTGGCTCGCGACCCCGGAGAAGCCGGAGGAGTACCTCCAGTCGACCCTCTACACCAAGGTCGTCCTCGCGCTGCTCACCCACCGGGACGCGGCCGACATCCTCGACACCCAGCGCGCCGAGCACCTGCGCAGCATGCGCGTCCTGACGGACCGCAAGCGCAAGGGCGACCTCGCGGACCAGCTCATCTGCGACCACGCCCTGTTCCACCTGGAGGCCGACCTGCGCTGGCTGGAACTGACCGCCGCCCGGCTGGACAGGCTCCGCGCGGAGGTGGCCCGATGACCCCTCCCCCCGGTTCCCTGCTCGTCGCCGAGGACCTGCGCAAGGCCTACGGCCCCACGCTCGCCCTGGACGGCGCCGGGTTCTCCATCCACCCCGGCGAGGTCGTCGCGGTCATGGGCCCCTCCGGGTCCGGCAAGTCGACGCTGCTGCACTGCCTCGCCGGGATCGTCCGGCCCGACTCGGGCTCGATCACCTACGCCGGCCGCGAGCTGGCCACCATGAGCGACGCCGAGCGCAGCGCGCTGCGGCGCAGCGACTTCGGCTTCGTCTTCCAGTTCGGACAGCTCGTCCCCGAGCTGACCTGCGTGGAGAACGTGGCGCTCCCGCTGCGGCTGAACGGCACCTCCCGCAAGGCCGCCGAGAAGGCGGCGCTGGGCTGGATGGAGCGTCTGGAGGTCGACGACCTGAAGGGCAAGCGGCCCGGCGAGGTCTCCGGCGGCCAGGGACAGCGGGTCGCGGTGGCCCGCAGCCTGGTCACCGGGCCCAGGGTGCTGTTCGCCGACGAGCCCACCGGCGCGCTGGACTCGCTCAACGGCGAGCGGGTCATGGAGCTGCTCACCGACGCGGCCCGCTCCACCGACGCCGCCGTCGTCCTCGTCACGCACGAGGCGCGGGTCGCGGCCTACTCCGACCGCGAGATCGTCGTGCGCGACGGCAGGTCCCGGGACATGGAGCGGGCCATATGAAGGTCCGGCAGTGGTCCAGGGACCTGGCCCTGGGGGCCCGGTTCGCCTTCACCGGCGGCCGCGAGGGCTGGGTCCGGGTGCTGCTCACGGCGATCGGCGTCGGGCTCGGCGTCGCGCTGCTGCTGCTGACGACCGCCCTGCCCAGCGCCCTCGCGGTCCGGCACGACCGCGACCAGGCCCGCCTGGACTACACCTACGGCCGGGAGCACACGGCCAGGGGCGACGACACCCTGTTGATCGCGGACGCCAACTCGACCTACCACGGCGCCGACGTCCGCGGCCGCCTGGTGGAACCCGAGGGTCCGCGCGCACCGCTCGCCCCGGGCCTGACCCGCTACCCGGCGCCGGGCGACATGGTCGTCTCCCCCGCCCTGAAGCGGCTGCTCGACTCGGCCGACGGCAAGCTGCTGCGCGACCGGCTGCCCTACCGGGTGGTCGGCACCATCGGGGAGCCCGGGCTCATCGGCTCGCACGAACTGGCCTACTACGCCGGCGCGAAGAACCTGGCGCCCCGCATCAACGGCTGGCAGACCGCCCGGATCACCTCGTTCGGCAACCCGAACGCGGTGCCCTCGCACACCGACCCGGTGCTCATCCTGCTGGTGCTCGTCGTGTTCGTGGTGCTGCTGATGCCGGTCGCCGTGTTCATCGCCGCGGCCGTACGGTTCGGCGGCGAGCGGCGCGACCGCAGGCTGGCGGCGCTGCGGCTGGTCGGCTCCGACAGCCGGATGACCCGCCGGATCGCGGCCGGCGAGGCCCTCGCGGGTTCGCTGGTCGGACTGGTCTTCGGCACCGTCTTCTTCCTGATCGGCCGGCAGCTCGCCGGCTCGGCGGAGATCCTCGGCATCAGCGTCTTCCCGAGCTACCTCAACCCGACGCCGGCGCTGGCCGCGCTGGTCGCGGTCACGGTCCCGGCGGCCGCGGTGCTGGTCACCCTGCTCGCCCTGCGCGGAGTGGTCATCGAACCGCTCGGCGTGGTCCGTACGGCCAAGCCCGCGAAGCGCCGGCTGTGGTGGCGGCTGCTGCTGCCGCTCGGCGGACTGGCGATGCTCGCCCCGATGATCGGCCAGGGCCGGTCGAACGGCGACTTCAACCAGTACCTGGTGATCGGCGGCGTGCTGCTGCTGCTCGTCGGCGTCACCGCACTGCTGCCGTGGGTCGTCGAGGCCATGGTGGGCCGGCTCGGAAACGGCGGAGTCGCCTGGCAACTCGCGGTGCGCAGGCTCCAGTTGAGCAGCGGCACGGCGGCCCGCCCGGTGAACGGCATCGCGGTGGCGGTGGCCGGCGCGATCGCCCTGCAGATGCTGTTCGCGGGCGTCGAGGGCGACTACACCAAGGTCACCGGACAGGACGTCAACCGCATCCAGATGCAGGTCCAGCTCCCCCGGGGCACCGCACTCGCCTCCGCCGACCGGGACTTCGCCGCCACCCGGGGCGTACGCAAGGCCATCGCCCTGGGCGACCTCCAGATCGCCGACAGCACCTGGACCACCGAGGACGGACCGCACACCTCGTCGAGCGCGACCGTCGGCGACTGCGCCGCGCTGCGCGAGGTGGCGAAGCTGCCCTCCTGCCACGACGGTGACGTCTTCGTGGCCACGGGCGGCGACCAGCAGATGGACGCCGACACGAAGAAGCTCGCGGTGACGGGCCGCAGGCTCCACGTCGAGACGGGCAACGGCCTGACCGCGGGACGGGACCTGCTGTGGACCGTGCCGGACGGCCTGAAGCGGGCCCGCGCGACCGACGGCCCGACCGGGAACGTCGCGAGCGGCCTGCTGCTGACCCCCGCAGCCCTGCCCGGCCGGCTGACCGGCGCCATGAGCACCCAGGTCTACCTGGCGCTCGACGAGTCGGTGAACGACGCGCGCGAGTACGTCCGCAACACGGCGGCCCGCGTGGACCCGCTGGCGGACGCGATGGACTGGTCGGCCACCGAGCAGTCCAGGAAGTTCACCTCCATCCGCACCGGTCTGCTCGTGGGTGCCACCTGCGTGCTGGCGCTGATCGGCGCGAGCCTGCTGGTCTCCCAGCTGGAGCAGTTGCGCGAGCGCAGGAAGCTGCTGTCGGCACTGGTCGCCTTCGGCACCCGCCGGCGCACGCTGAGCCTGTCGGTGCTGTGGCAGACGGCCATCCCGATCGCGCTCGGCCTGCTGCTCGCGGGGGCCGTGGGGCTGACGCTCGGCGCGGTGCTGCTGAAGATGGTGGGCGCGACGGTGAGCGTCGACTGGCCGGGGGTGCTGACGATGACCGGCATCGGCGCGGCGGTCGTCCTCGCGGTCACCCTGCTCAGCATGCCTCCGCTGCTGCGCCTGATGCGCCCGGAGGGCCTGCGCACCGAGTAGCCGGCACGCCGGCCGCCGCAGGGGCCCCTCCCGTCGGGAGGGGCCCCTGCCGGTCGTTCACAGGCTGTGCTCGCGCACCACCCTGCGGGCCCGGGCGAGGAGCATGCCGCCGTTGACCGACTTGCGGCAGACCACGACGCAGGTCCAGGACCTCGGGCGGTGGTTGTCCACGGTCTCGTACGACAGCAGCATGCCGGTGGACATGTCGACCACGCCGGACGCGACGCAGAGGATCGATCCGGCGCGGTCGAGGGCCGGCCGGGTCGCCCGGGGCAGGCTCTCCGGGTCGAGCCCCTCGTCGCCGAGCACGACCCTCAACGCCGTGTCGCCGACGGCGTAGAACGCGGCACAGCCGTGACTGCCGTACGCCACCGTCTGCCGCAGCATGCCGCGCGCGGTGGCCTGGGTGGTGCGGCGGGCGAGACCGAGGCCGGCGGCGGCGATCGCGGCGAGCCCCTCCGGGGCGATCGAGCCCTCCCGGGAACCCGGTCCTCAGCCGTCCGCGCCGAGGACCCGGACCGGCAGCGGGCGCATGGCCTCGCGCAGCGCCTCGGCGAGCTGCCCGTACTCCGCGCCGCGGGCGGCGCCGGTGCGCATGGCGAGGGCGATCCGGCGGCTCGGGGCGGGCTCGGCGAAGTATCCGGTGAGCAGCTGGCTGCTGCGGGTGGTCTCCACCTTGACGGCGGTGCGCGGGAGCAGGGTGCAGCCGAGGCCGCCCGCCACCAGCTGCACCAGGGTGGAGAGCCCGGCGGCGGTGGTGGTGACCGGGGCGTCCTCCCGTCCGGCCTCGCGGCAGATGTCCAGCGCCTGGTCGCGCAGGCAGTGCCCCTCGTCCAGGAGCAGCAGGTTCAGCTCCTTCAGGGCCTCGCGCGGGATGCCCTCACGGCTGCCGAGCCAGTGGTCCAGCGGGGTGACGAGCACGAAGTCCTCGTCGAACAGCGGCAGTTCGGTGACACCGGGGACACCGAGCGGGACGGCGAGCAGCAGCAGGTCGAGGCGGCCGGAGTTCAGGCCCTCGACGAGGTTCGCGGTCTGCTCCTCGTGCACCTGGAGGTCGAGGTGCGGATAGCGTTCGTGCACCAGTCGCAGCACGGTGGGCAGCAGGTAGGGCGCGACGGTCGGGATGACTCCGAGCCGCAGCACACCGGTGAACGGCGCGCGGACCGCCTCGGCCTCCTCCAGCAGCGCCGAGACCTCGTCCAGCACGGCCTTGGCGCGCACCGCGAGCCGCTCGCCGGCGGGCGAGAGCAGTACCTTGCGGGTCGTACGCTCGAGGAGGGTCACGCCCAGGGTCTCCTCCAGCGCGGAGACCGCGCCGGAGAGGGCGGGCTGGCTCATCCCGATGGCGGCCGCCGCGTCCCGGAAGTGCAGGTGCTCGGCCACGGCGGCGAAGGCGCGCAGCTGCGCGAGGCTGGGCTGCCTCCGCTTTCCGCTACTGATGGTCACTGATAGATACCTCCGATCAACTCGACCGAGTGTAGCTATTTCACTAATCAATGCACCCTGTGCCAACATCGACAACGTCCAACCCAAAGGGAAAATCCCTCAAAAAGGGTGTTTCCTCGCTGCAAGGAGAGCAAGTGCTCACTGTCGGTGACAAGTTCCCCGAGTTCGAACTGACCGCCTGCGTCTCGCTGGAGA
This sequence comes from Streptomyces sp. WI03-4A, assembly GCF_033792105.1. Classification (NCBI taxonomy): domain Bacteria; kingdom Bacillati; phylum Actinomycetota; class Actinomycetes; order Kitasatosporales; family Streptomycetaceae; genus Streptomyces; species Streptomyces sp. WI03-4A. The sequence goes on along the minus strand of NZ_JARAUO010000014.1, from coordinate 45,598 downwards.
AGGGCAGGGAGTTCGAGACGATCAACCACAAGACCTACGAGGGCAAGTGGAAGATCGTGTTCGCCTGGCCCAAGGACTTCACCTTCGTGTGCCCGACCGAGATCGCCGCGTTCGGCAAGCTGAACGACGAGTTCGCCGACCGCGACGCCCAGATCCTCGGCTTCTCCGGTGACTCCGAGTTCGTCCACCACGCATGGCGCAAGGACCACGACGACCTGCGTGACCTGCCGTTCCCGATGATGGCCGACTCCAAGCACGAGCTGATGCGCGACCTGGGCATCGAGGGCGAGGACGGCTTCGCCAAGCGCGCCGTCTTCATCGTCGACCAGAACAACGAGATCCAGTTCACCATGGTGACCGCCGGCTCCGTCGGCCGTAACCCCAAGGAGGTCCTGCGGGTCCTGGACGCCCTGCAGACCGACGAGCTCTGCCCGTGCAACTGGAGCAAGGGCGACGAGACCCTCGACCCGGTCGCGCTGCTGGCCGGTGAGTGACCCATGTCGCTCGACTCGCTGAAGTCCCTCGTCCCGGACTACGCCAAGGACCTGAAGCTCAACCTGGGCTCGGTCATCGGCAACTCCGACCTGCCGGCGCAGCAGCTGTGGGGCACCGTGCTGGCGACCGCCATCGCCTCCCGCTCCCCGATCGTGCTGCGTGAGCTGGAGCCGGAGGCCAAGGCGAACCTGTCGCCCGAGGCGTACACCGCCGCCAAGGCCGCGGCCGCCGTCATGGCGATGAACAACGTCTTCTACCGCACCCGCCACCTGCTGTCGGACCACGAGTACGGCACCCTGCGCGCGGGCCTGAGGATGAACGTCATCGGCAACCCCGGTGTCGAGAAGGTCGACTTCGAGCTGTGGTCCTTCGCGGTCTCCGCGATCAACGGCTGCGGCATGTGCCTGGACTCGCACGAGCAGGTGCTGCGCAAGGCCGGCGTCGAGCGCGAGGTGGTCCAGGAGGCGTTCAAGATCGCTTCCGTGGTCCAGGCGGTCGGCGTCACCCTGGACGCCGAGGCCGTTCTCGCCGAGTAAGTACCACGGCTGTGGTTCCCCGGGACCCCGCTCACACCTCGTGGGCGGGGTCCTGCGCGTTCTCCTCCGCTGCGGCGACGGGGACCTCGTCGGCCGGATCGGGCGGTGACTGCGGCTGCTGGGCCTCCAGCGAGTACTGCCGCAGATAGCCCACCACCGTGTTCGTCACCGCCACCAGCGGTACGGCCACCACCGCGCCGCCGATGCCGGCCACCATGCCGCCGGCCGCCACCGTGAGGACCACGGCCAGCGGATGGACGCGGACCGCGCGGCCGAGGATGAACGGCTGCAGCACGTGGCCCTCGATCTGCTGGACGGCGAGCACCACGACCAGCGTCATCAGGGCCGTGAAGACACCCTGGGTCACCAGCGCCACGATCACCGCCAGCGCGCCGGAGGCGACCGCGCCGACCAGCGGGATGAAGGAGAACAGGAAGATGAAGACGGCCAGCGGGACGGCCATCGGCACGTCGAGGAAGTAGATGCCGATGCCGATGAAGACGGCGTCGATCAGGGCGACCAGGACCGTGCCCCGGACGTAGGCCGTCAGGGTGCGCCAGGCGCGCGGGCCGGCCCCGGCCACGCCCGGCCGGGCCGCCGCGGGCACCAGCTTCAGGAACCACTGCCAGATGCGCTCGCCGTCGTAGAGCAGGAACAGCGTCGAGAAGAACACCAGCAGGATGCCGGTCAGCGCCTCGACGACGACCTGGACTCCCTCCAGACCCGCCGACGTTATCTGGTCGGTGTTGGCGCCGATGGCCTCGCGCAGGTTCTTGGCGATCTGGTTGATCTGCTTGTCGGTGACGTGGAACGGGCTCTTCAGCAGCCAGTTGCGCAGGTCGTCGATGCCGTTCTGGATCTGGTTGGAGAGCGTGTCGATGTTCTCCATGACCTGCCAGGTCACGAACCAGCCCATCAGGCCGATGACGACGAAGCCGAGGATGGCGGTCAGCGCGGTGGCCGGACCGCGCGGCACCCCGCGCCGGGTGAGCCGGGCGACCGTCGGCTGGAGCAGCGCGGTGACCAGCAGGGCGATGACGAAGGCGAAGACCACCAGCTGGACGGCGCTGATGACCCGCATGAGGACCCACACGGTGCCGGCCAGGACCAGCAGCCGCCAGCCGGCCTCGGCGGCGACCCGCACACCCCAGGGCACCGCCTGGGCGGGGTCGGGGCGGGGGCCGGCCGGCGTGGCCGGCCGGGGTGCGGGCACCACCGGTTCGGCGGCCCGGCGGGCGGGGGCCTGCGCCGGCCCGTCGTCCTGCTCGTGCTCCACCTCGGCGCGGCGCTCGTCAAGGCGCTCGCTCATCTCCGTCAGACCGGCACCGAGCCGGCCGAGCCACCCTGGCACTCGCGACATGCTTCGTCCTCTTCCCCCGCGTCCCCGGGTGTAACGCCGTACCTGCCCCTGAGGTCGTTCGCGTACGACCGTACAACGCGAAAGCCCCTCCCCTTGGGACGGGGAGGGGCTTCGCGAGGTCGGGTTGCGACCGGGCGGCCTAGTACCAGTGGTTGGCCTGCCAGAACGACCACGCCTGACACGGGCTGCCGTACCGGCTGTTCATGTAGTTGAGGCCCCACTTGATCTGGGTGGCCGGGTTGGTCTGCCAGTCGGCTCCGGCGGAGGACATCTTGGAGCCGGGCAGGGCCTGGAAGAGTCCGTAGGCGCCGGAGGAGGCGTTGACGGCACGGTAGTTCCAGCTGGACTCGTGGTCCACGATGTTGCTGAAGCACTGGAACTGGCCGGCGCCCACCATCTGGCTGGCCATCGCCTGGATCTGCGCGACGGTGTAGCTGCCCTGGACGGGGAAGCTGGAGGTGTCGCGGGTGGAGCGGGTGGTGGCCGTGGCCTTCGCCGCGGCGCGCTCCTTCGCCTCCTTGGCGGCCTTCTGCGCGGCCTCCTTCTTGGCGATGGCGGTTTCGGCGGCTGCCTTGCGGGCGGCGGCCTCGGCATCCTTCTTGGCGCTCGCGTCCGCGGCGATGGCCTGCGCGTCGGCCTGCTGCGTCAGGGACGCGGTCTGGACCTGCGCCTGCTCACCTACGGGTATGTCCGCGAGGAGCGTGGTGTCGGCTGCCGTCGCCTCGGCGTCGTTGGGCTGCGCGGTGCTGCCCGAGGCAACGCCGACGACGCTTCCGACAGCGGTGACCGCGGTGGCCGAGGCCACTGCCAGTCCCCGGACCGAAATCCGGCTCACACGGTTTCCTTCCAGCATCGCCCGCTTCGGTGACCCTGGCGGACGCAATCGTGCCCCCTGACACTGGCCTCCCAACTGCGGGGTCACGGGAGGCGCGGGCCCGGTGGGCAACTCCCCGGAAGGGAGCGCCGCATGGTGCTCGGGCGGCATACGACGACGCTATGGAGTTGAAGGCGGTGCTTCGGTGGTGCCGTACCGCTGGGGGTACAGGTGTGTCGTATGCGGGGCCTGACAGGAATGAGACTCTGCCGTAACCCGACGCCAGGTGGCAATTCTGTGTTGCGTGTGAAAGCTCACACCTCGTTTGCCGCCAGGGATTTCAGGAAACCGCCACACGCGAAGGCGCCGCCCGGCTAGGCTCTTGGCCTTTGCCGGACGGCGCCAACGGACGTCACCCGTAGGTCGGATGGGCCCCACAGGGGTGTCAGATGTGTCCGTCCTCCAGCATTTCGGTCACAAGCGCCGCAATCTGGGACCTCTCGGAGCGCGTCAGCGTGACGTGTGCGAAGAGGGGATGCCCCTTCAGCTTCTCCACGACGGCGACCACACCGTCGTAGCGGCCCACGCGCAGATTGTCCCGCTGTGCCACGTCATGGGTGAGGACGACACGGGAGTTCGCGCCGATCCGGGACAGAACGGTCAGCAGGACGTTCCGTTCCAGCGACTGGGCCTCGTCGACGATGACGAACGCGTCGTGCAGCGAGCGGCCCCGGATGTGGGTCAGCGGCAGGACCTCCAGCATGCCGCGCGCGGTGACCTCCTCGATGACCTCGCGGCTGGTGACCGCGGACAGCGTGTCGAAGACGGCCTGCGCCCAGGGGCTCATCTTCTCCGCCTCGGAACCCGGCAGATAGCCCAGTTCCTGCCCGCCCACCGCGTACAGCGGCCGGAAGACCATCACCTTCTGGTGCTGGCGGCGCTCCAGGACCGCCTCCAGGCCCGCGCACAGCGCGAGCGCCGACTTGCCGGTGCCGGCCCGGCCGCCCATCGAGACGATGCCGACGTCCGGGTCGAGCAGCAGGTCGAGCGCGATGCGCTGCTCGGCGCTGCGGCCCTTGATGCCGAACGCCTCCCGGTCGCCGCGCACCAGGCGGACGCTGCCGTCGGCGGTGACCCGGCCGAGTGCCTTGCCGCGTTCGGACTGGATGGTCAGGCCGGTGTGCACGGGGAGGTCCGTGGCCTCCGGGACGTACACGCGGCCCTCCTCGAAGAGGACGTCCACCTGCTCGCCGGGGAGCGCCAGTTCGGACATTCCGGTCCAGCCGGAGTTCTCGGTGATGGCGAGTTCGGCGCGGTACTCCTCGGCCAGCAGACCGACGGAGGACGCCTTGATCCGCAGGGGCAGGTCCTTCGAGACGACGGTGACGTCGAACCCTTCCGCCTGCAGGTTGCGGGCCACCGCGAGGATGCGGGAGTCGTTGTCCCCCAGGCGGTAGCCGCTGGGCAGCACGCTGGGGTCCGAGTGGTTGAGCTCGACACGGACGGTCCCGCCCAGTTCCCCGATCGGGATGGGGGCGTCGAGGCGGCCGTTCCGCACCCGGTAGTCGTCCAGCAGGCGCAGGGCCTGGCGGGCGAAGTAGCCGAGTTCGGGATGGTGCCGCTTGGCCTCCAGTTCCGTGACCACGACGATGGGGAGCACGACCTCGTGCTCGTCGAAGCGGGTCAGGGCGTTCGGGTCGGCCAGCAGGACGCTGGTGTCGAGAACATAGGTGCGCCGGTCTGGCATGCGGCGCTTTGCGCTGGTCACCACGGAAGGACGTACCCCCTCGGATGAGGTCGGGGAGCGACGAGACGGAAGCCGGGCCGGGAGAACGGGAGCATCGCGACCGGTACCCGGCTCCCGCGCGAGGCGGGCCGGACACCGGGCCTCCGCGGCTGCTTCCGTGCGGTGACCGCACGGTCGGGCTGGTGCAAAGGGCCTCCCGGGCGGGACGGCCCCGTGCCGCCCGCTGAGATCCGACACCCGTGGTTCGGGCGTCGACCTGCTTGGCTTATGCCCTCGAACATGCGCCACCATGCAGAAGCGGCCAACTGCGCGACGGTGAACTCGTCGTTACTTCCGCCCCAACCGGGGTATACGGAGCGCCCCGCCGCACGGTCGGCGACGGGGCGTCCGGTGTGTCCGGGTGCGGCTCAGCCGCCGTAACGGCGGTGGCGGGCGGCGTAGTCGCGCAGCGCGCGCAGGAAGTCCACCTTGCGGAAGGCCGGCCAGAAGACCTCGCAGAAGTAGTACTCGGAGTGCGCCGTCTGCCAGAGCATGAATCCGGACAGCCGCTGCTCGCCGCTGGTGCGGATGACCAGGTCCGGATCGGGCTGGGCGCCGGTGTAGAGGTGACGGCCGATCATGTCCACGTCGACGGAGTCGGCGAGGTCGTCCAGGGAGACGCCCTTGTCGCGGGCGTCCAGCAGCATGGAGCGCACGGCGTCGGCGATCTCCTGGCGGCCGCCGTAGCCGATGGCCACGTTGACCAGTATTCCGTCGACGTGGGCGGTGGCCTCCTCGGCCTCCTTGAGGGTGCGCTGCATCCCCGCGGGCAGCAGGTCGGGGGTGCCGACGTGGTGCACCCGCCAGCGGCCGTCGGCGGCGAGGGTGCGCACGACGTCCTCGATGATACCGAGCAGGGGGCCCAGTTCCTCCTGCGCGCGGTCGAAGTTGTCGGTGGACAGCAGCCACAGGGTGACGACCCCGACGTCGGTCTCGCTGCACCAGCCGAGGAACTCCTCGATCTTCTCGGCACCGGCCCGGTGGCCGTGGACCGTGGTGGAGCCCGCGGCCTTGGCCCAGCGGCGGTTGCCGTCCATGATCACGCCGATGTGCTTCGGCACCTGAGCGTGGTCCAGGTGACCCTCCACCCGGCGTGCGTAGAGCCTGACGAGCAGGCCGCGCAGCTTGTCGCGCAGGTTCACGGTGAGCCCCTCCATATGGCGCGGTTGCGGTCCCCGCAGGGCTTGAGGTTACTCCGGCGAGGCTCCGGGGCCTTCGCAGGGTGCGATGAGGAAGAAAAAAACGGGCCGGTCCGTGGGGGGGAGACGGACCGGCCCGAGGGGGGGTTTCCACCATAACCCTTCGTAAGGGCCGGCGCGTGCATCGGCGTGCCACAACTACTCTCCGGAGTCGGGCGGCGACGCCGGGATGTGCGCGGAATGGTGCATTCAGGGGCGTCTGATGGCCGATTCACAGCGGATTCACAGGCGATCCGGCCCCATACGGAGTGATCAAGAGGGTTTGGTCCGTCTTGGTGACGCCTCGGCGAGTTGTCCGGGGGTCCCCCCGACGGGCTACCCGGTCAGCGAACGGTGGCTTGACGGTTCCGCTACCGGTTCCGGGGGCGTCGCGGCACCGCGCAGCCCCCTCCGCCGCGCGGTACCGCCCGCGCGGTTTTGCTGGCGCGAATTACCTTGGCCTGAACCTACGTGACAGGTGAGGCGCGTGTGAATCGTCGCCGATAACGATGTGGATACCCTGAGGAGACTTCGGGTGAACTCCGGGTGAACCGGGCGGCGCCCGTCCCGGCGTCCTGGCGGCCCGTCAGCGGGTCGGTTTCCGGACGTCGAAGAGATGCCGGGCGCTGTGCGCGACGAAGGGGCCCTCCCGCTCGATCCGCTCGTGCAGCGCGCGCAGCCGCGGCTCGTACTCCTCGACCGTGAAGCCCGGGACCATCCAGACCACCTTGCGCAGGAAGTGCACGACGGCGGCGATGTCGCGGAACTCCATCCGCAGCCGCTCCGCCCTCAGGTCCACCACCCGCAGACCGGCCGCCTCCGCCGCGGCCCGCTCGCCCTCGGGGTCGCGGGCGCCGCGTACGTGCGCGGGCTGGGGTCCCAGGAAGAACTCGACCAGCTCGAACACGCTGGCGGGCCCGACGTGCTGGGCGAAGTAGGTGCCGCCGGGCCGCAGCACCCGGGCGATCTCGTCCCAGTGGGGGCGCACCGGGTGCCGGCTGAGGACCAGGTCGAAGGCCCCGTCGGCGAACGGCAGCGGCTCGTCGTCGGTCGCGGCGACGACCACCACACCGCGCGGCCGCAGCAGGGCGGTGGCCTTGGCGACGTTCGGCGGCCAGCCCTCGGTGGCCGCGACCGGCGACGGCCGGTCCGGCTCGGCCCGGCCCAGGGCGAAGTCCAGCACCTCGCCGCCCCCGGTCTGGACGTCGAGCGCGGCCTCGGCGCGGGCCAGCCGCTCCGCCGCCGACCGGGCGTACCCCCACGACGGCCGTGCCTCGGTGGCCCGCCCCTCGAACCAGGAGAAGTCCCATCCCTCGGTGGGCACCGCGGCGCCTTCGGCGACGAGGTCCGCGAAGGAACGCTGCTCTGCCATGCCCGTCATGATCGCAGCCCGATGTCACCGGGTCCTGCTAATTTCCGCCGCATGACGACCTCTGCCGCCGACGGCGCCGCTGGTGACACCACCGACGAGAAGCACATCCTGCACACGAGTCTGGACCGGCACCGGGACGCCGTGCTCTGGAAGTTGGAGGGACTCGACGACGAGCAGCTGCGCCGGCCGCTGACGCCGAGCGGCACCACCCTGCTCGGCCTGGTCAAGCACCTGGGCTCGGTCGAGTACGGCTGGTTCGTGCAGACGTTCGGACGCGAGGCGGAGCCCCTGTGGTTCGACCCGTACCAGGACGAGGACACGCGGATCGCCCCCGGCGAGACCACGGAGCGGATCGTCGCCTTCTACGGCCGCGCCCGCGCCGCCGCCGACCGCACGATCACCGAACTGCCCCTGGACGCGCAGGGCCGGCCGGCCTGGCGGGACCGGTCCGTGTCCCTGCGCTGGACGCTGGTCCACATGATCGAGGAGACCGCGCGGCACGCCGGCCACATGGACATCCTGCGCGAGCTGATCGACGGCGCGACCGGCGACCACCGTCCGGCCGGGGACCAGGTCACGGACCGGGCGGCGGACTGACCGGTCCGGCCTCGGAGCCCGCGAGGACGAGCAGGACGTGCTCGTCCTCGCCGTGCCGGACCGTGCCGGCCCGCTCGAAGCCGTGCTTCTCCAGCAGGCGCACGGAGGCCGTGTTGCCGGCGAACGGGTCGGCGTACAGCGGCCGTACCCGGTCCAGCTCCAGGAAGAGAGCGAGCGCCCGGGTGCCGACGCCCCGGCCCCAGTACGGCCGCCCCAGCCAGTAGCCGACGAACCGCCGCTCGCCCTCCGTCCACGAGACGACGTGCCCGGCCGCCTTCCCGTCCACGACGACGGTCCGCACCAGGCAGTCGGGATCGCCGAGCACCCGTTCCCGCCAGTGCCGCAGGAACGCCTCCCGCGGCCGGGGGGCGAACCGCGACCGCCGGACCGCCTCGGGGTCGTGCTCCTGGCCGAGGAAGAGGAGAAGGTCGTCTTCCGTGACGACCCGCAGGCCGACTTCGGGGGGCTCGTCGCTCATGCCGTGCAGTGTGGCAGCGGCCACTGACAACGGCCCTCCGCGGCCCGCTCCTTTACGCCCGCCGTGCCGTGGGTACGGTCCTCGCGGAGGTGACGGGAGCATGGCGCGATGGCGGGACGGTCACGGGAGTCTGCTGATCCATCCGGACGACGGCGGGGCCCCGCTCACCGTGCCGCTGGAGATCGCGGCCTCCTATCGGGCGCGCACCAGGGGCCTGTTGGGCCGCGACGCGGTCGAGGGGGCGATGCTGCTCTCTCCCGCGGGCAGCGTGCACACCTTCGGCATGCGCATCCCCATCGATATCGCCTACCTCGACCGCGGGCTGACCGTCATCGCCGTCCGCACGATGCCCCCCGGCCGCCTGGGTCTGCCCCGCCTCCGTTCCCGCCACGTACTGGAGGCGGCCGCCGGGGCGATGGTGGGGTGGGGGATGCGGGCGGGGGTACGGGTGGGGGTGGAGCCGGGCTGACCGTCGCGTCATGGCCGGGGGCGTTGCGGTGCTCGTCGGGGTGGCCACGATGCGCAAGCGGTACGGGGGCGCTGACCGGGATCCGAGGGGCCGGCGGACTGGCCGTCGACACCGACGGCACCCATCGGATCCGGTTCGACTACGAGGTGGGCGATCCCGCGGCTCATTGACCGGTGCGCGGGAAGCTGACCTCCACCCGTCGGTTCTTCTTCCGACCCTCCTCCGTCGAGTTGTCGGCGATCGGGTACTGCTCGCCGTAGCCCCGCACCTCGAAAGTGACGTCCGGGTCGTTCAGGTCCTGGTCCAGGACGGCCTGGACGGCGTTGGCGCGCTGCCTGGACAGCACGTCGCCGTGGGCGGAGGAGCCGAGGTTGTCGGTGAAGCCGAAGACGCGGACCTGGGTCGCGTTCTGCTTCTTGATCTCCTCGGCGATCGTCGCGATGCGCGCCTTCGCCTCGGCGCCGAGCTTGGCGCTGTCCTTGCCGAACAGCACCTCGGCCTGGAGGGCGAAGGTCACGTCCGCGTTGGTGTCCTCCCGGCGCTCGTCCCCACTCTGGTCCTCCACGACCGACTTGATGTCCAGCACCTTGGGCTGCGCGAGGGTGGCGCCCTCGGGCAGCTTGAGGTCCGGGTCGGTGGGGTCGATCTTCACGGGCGCGGTGGCGGAGGGTTCCGTGCCCGGCGGCTCACTGGGTCCGGTGTCGTCGGCCCGGGCGAGCGAGAGGTTGGTGAGGACGAGGAGGGTCGCGGCGGTGACGGTGAGGGTGAGGCGGGGGTTGGTGGTCACTTCGGCCTCACCCGGAGATCTGGATGGAGGCAGTGGGGAAGCCGGGCAACTGGAAGTCGACTTCGGTTGTGGCGGCGGGAGGGGCGGGGAACTGCATGAAGACCTGGGTCTCCTCGCCGGCCTTCAGCGACGTCAGTCCGGTGGTCGTGAGTGGTCGTCCATCTGTGTCACGCAGGACGTAGTAACGCTTCTTTCCCTTGGAGTCGACGAGCGTGGCGCCGCCCAGCGAGCTGCCGTTCCTGATGATCTCGGTCTCGTTTCCCCTCACGCTCGACGGGATGATCGCGGCGCTCCCGCTGTCGTTCTTCAGGGCGGCGTTCACGGTGACGAATCCGCCCGCGTCCCGCTGAGCCGAGGTGATCGAGAGGAGCAGGCCGCTGGGACCCTTCAGCTCGGCCAGCGGCTCGTCGGACTGACCTTCTTGAGCGCTCGGCTTGGACCCGTCGCTTCTGGTCGCAGAGGCTGACCCCTCCGGCTTCTTCCCGTCGTCGTCGCCACCACCACAGCCAGCTACTCCGACGGCCAGGCAGGCCGCAGCGGCCAATGCGACCATCCCCCTGCGGGCCTTCGCAGTGAACTGCATGCTCATCGCTCCGCTTCCTTCATCCTTCGTCGTTCGTGGCCAGGTGGACGTCGAAGAGGTCATCCGGGCCCGGCAGACCGGCTTCGTCGTCCGGGTCCAGGTCCCAGGTCTTGTCCCCGCACTTGAGTTGGGGCGACGCGTCGTCTTCGGCACTCCCGCTCGGGGGCTCGCACAGCGCCTTGATCACGGCCTTCGCGGACGCGGTGGACTTGGTGTTCTCCGTACCAGGCACGATCGAGTCCCCGACCGGCTTGTTGGCCTCGACCGTCACGACGTACTCGAGCAGTCCGGGATCGCAGACCGTCACCTTCGCGTCGTTCTGCGCGGCCAGTTGATCCGCGCGCCAGCAGTCCTTACCGCTGCCCTTGCCTTCGAAGATGTCCTGCCACTTGGTGGGGTCGAGCAAGACCGCGCGCCACTTGTCGGCGAGTTGGTCCCGTGTCTCCTGAGCCGCCGCGAGCGCCGCCGCGTCAGCAGCCGTCTGGGCACCACTCCGATTGACCGCTGCCTGTCCTACGGCGAGATAGGCCAACGCAAGAAAGAGCAGACCCGCCACCACCGTGATGTAGATGGGGAAGGCCTGCCCTGCGTCACCGAGCCGACGGCGAAGAATCAGGTGATCTCTTGGATCTTCGCCTGAATCTTGTCGAGGATCGTCTGACCGATGTCCGTACCTGTGATCGCCAGCACGATCGCCACCACCACCGCGATGATCCCCAGGTACTCGACGGCGGTCTGGCCCTTGTCGTTGGTGCGTCGCTGCATCGCAACCACCAACTTCAGCATCAGGTCGCTCACGGTGCTCCCCTCCAGGTGCGCTTCCGACTCCGGAACCGTAGGACCGACTCCCCCACCCCCCAGAGGGCCCCAGGGCCCATTCCCGGACCCAACGCCGCTCCCCGTTCGGCATCTCAGGCCACCCCCAGCCATTTCGCGGCCGCCTGGGACCTGGTGGTGCTCTGGAGCTTGGCGAAGATGCGGTTGATGTGGTTCTTGACCGTCTTCTCGCTGATGAAGCAGGTGGCGGCGATCTGCTGGTTGGTCATGCCGGACGCGATGAGGTCCATGATCTCCGCCTCTCTGCTGCTCAGTTGGAACCGTGACCGGAACGACTGTCCCACATCGGATTGCAGTTGCGAAAGGTTTTGGGGTGGAATTCCGCCTAAAATAACGGCGAGTTCACCACCTTCATGTGCAGGTGCACTCGTCTGGACCTGTGGAATCAACGCCTTCGCCGCACCCGGCGTCACGTGCGGCCGCCCCTCCCTGACGTCGTGCACCGCCCTCACCAGCTGCTCCGCCGTGAACTCCCCGTGCACCAGATAACCCCCCGCCCCCCGTCGCAGCGCCTCCCGCACCGTCTCCGTCTCGTGGCTGTAGGTGAGCATCATGACCGGGGCCAGCCGGACCAGGTGGGGCAACGCCGAGATCCCGTCGACGCCGGGCATGCGGACGTCGAGCAGGATGACGTCGGGCCGGTGCCGCAGCGCGGCCTCGTACGCCTCCCGGCCGTCCGCCGCCTCGGCTACCACCGTGGTGTCCGCACGGCCGGACAGCAGGGCCGTCAGGCCCGCGCGGACGACGGGGTTGTCGTCGGCCACCACCAGGCGCAGCGGGGCCGCGGCGACCGGTGCCGGGAAGCCGGCGGAGTCCGGTCGGTCCGGGAAGTCGGGGCCCGGCTCACGGGGTTGCCGCATCGGGTGTCTCCTCTCGGGAGTCCGCGGGGGCGCCGGGCACAGCCGCCCGCAGGGGCAGGTCCACGCGGACCTCCGTGCCCCGCTCGTGCTCGCCCCGGCCGATGCGGATGCGCGCCCCGGCCGAGGCGGCCCGTTCGACCATGCCCAGCAGGCCGAAGTGGCCGCCGTGGCGCAGCCGTTCCAGGCTGGTGTCGGGAGGCAGGCCGGCGCCGTCGTCGTGGACGGTCAGGCGGAGCTGGTCGCCGTGGACCCCGGCGGTCAGCTCGACGCGGGTCGCCCGGGCGTGCCGGGAGACGTTCTCCAGGGCCTCGGCGGCGATGGCCAGGAGGTGGCGGGCGGGGGCGGGTGCGACGGGCGGGAGGTGGGCGTCGCCGGTGCGGCGGCAGACCGCCGGCAGTCCGGTGCGCGCGGAGAAGTCGTCGACCCGTGCGGTCAGTTCGGTCCAGACGTCCACCGGGCGGGCCGGGTCCTCCTCCCGCCGCAGGTCCTCCAGCAGCTCGCGGGACTCGGCCGCCGCCCTGCGGGCCGAGCGGGACACCAGGTCGGCCTGCTGCCGGACCCGGGCCGGGTCGGGGGCCTCGGCGGACGCGGTCGTGGCCAGGCCGTCGGCGGCGAGGGCGACGCCGTAAAGGGTCTTGGCCACCGAGTCGTGCATCTCCCGGGCCAGCCGGGCCCGTTCGGCGTGCACCGCCTCGGTCGCCGCCAGTCGGGCCTGGACGGCGGTCAGCGCCTGGGTGGCCGCGCCGAAGCGGAGCATCAGGTTGCGCAGGGTCGAGCCCATGGCTCCGGCGATGACGCACAGGCCGGGCAGGAGCAGGGACTCGGCCACGCCGGTCCGGCCGTCCGGCTTCAGGGTGGTGTGCACCAGGAGCAGGATCAGGGACTGCAGCGAGGCGAAACAGGCCGCACCCCGCCAGCTGTAGACCAGGCCCGCGAGCAGCGGGGTGCAGACGCTGACGTAGGCGAGGGTGGTGTCGGGGCCCGCCGAGACCAGCAGCAGCGAACCGACGAGGGTGTCGGCCGCGAGCAGGGTGGGGTGGCGCAGGAGGAGGGGACCGAAGCGTTCCCAGTCGCGGAACAGGACGTAGGACACCATGAAGGTGACGACGACCGCCCCGCCGACCAGGCGGACGCCCAGTCCGGGAGCGGCGTTGAGCAGGGCGGCGGGGGCGGCGAGGACGATCATCGCGAGCCGGAAGCCGAAGACCTGCCGGCACATCGCCTGCAGGGCACGTACCTGGATCTTCTCGGAGGGCTTCTCGGAGGGCTCGGGGAGCACACCGGCGGCCTCCGTCACCGGCGGGACCCGTCCCGGTACGGCCGCCCGCTCACCGCGCAGGTGGGCGGCCGACGCGCGCCACGCGGCGCGCGCGGCCTCCCGCAGGGGGACCCGGAGGGACAGCCGCCGGCCCGGACCGGTCGCTCCCATCGTCGTCATCGGGCGCTCACTTCCCCGTGAGCGAGCCGAAGTCCACGCCGGAGCCCAGCAGCAGGCCGGCGCCCAGCAGGAGCATCGTGCCCGGGACCATGAAGGTGGTGATCATCAAGGTGGCCTTGGGGACCGCGCGGGCGGCCTTGCGGCGGGCGTTCTGGGCGTCCGTGCGGCGCATGTCCTTGGCCAGCGCGACCAGGGTGTCGACGATGGGGGCGCCGAGTTCCTCCCCCTGCTGCAGCGCCGTCACGAACATCGCCACCTGCTCGGAGTCGTTGCGGCGGCGCAGTTCCGCGAAGGCCTGGCGGCGGCTCATGCCGAGGTCCATCTGGCGCAGGGTGATGCGCAGTTCGTCGGCCCAGGGACCCTCGTAGCGCGTGGCGACCCGGTCCAGGGCCTGGCGGAAGCCGAGCCCCGCGCTGACCACCACCGCGAGCACGTCGAGGAAGTCGGGCAGGGTCCGTTCGATCACGTCCTTGCGGACGCGGATCGCCGACCAGATGCCGACCTCCGTCCAGAACGCCCCGAACAGGAGCAGCAGCAGCGCCACGAACCACTGGCCGCGCAGCAGGAAGACGAGGAAGCCGACGCCGCCGAGCGCCCCGTACACCGCGCGGCGGGCCGCGTACCGGTCGATGGTCAGGCCGCCGGGGTTGCCCGCGAGGTCGATCCGGCGCCGGTACCTGGCCACCAGACGCGGGCCCATCAGCCGCAGCACGGCGGGGGCGTACCGCATGCCCATGCGGTCGATCACCGAGTCCACGGCGCCGGTGCGGGTGGCGCCGACCTCCAGGGCGATCGCCAGGTCGCCGGGGAGTTTCGCGTCCGCGCGGTACATCCGGACGCCGGCGAAGGCGCCCCAGACGCCGAGGCCCGTCAGCAGGGCGAGCAGGAATGCCATCGGTGCAGCCTCCTCACACGTCGATCCGGCTCATCCGGCGGATGAGCACGAAGCCGACGGCGTACAGGGCGAACGCGATGACCACACAGACCTGGCCCACGGGTGAGCCGGTCATGCGTTCCAGGGCGCCGTCCTTGACCCCGTTCATGAGGAACAGGGCGCCGATGCCGAGGACGGGCACGGCGTACGACGTCATGGTCACCTGGGACAGCTGGGTGCGGATCTCGCGCCGGGTCTCCTTGCGCTCCTCCAGGGTCTCGGTGAGGTTGCGGAGCGCGCTGACCACCTGGCCGCCCGCCCGGTTGGAGAGGACCAGGGTGGTGACGAGCACGACGAGTTCGCGGGACGGCAGCCGGTCCGCGAGTTCGCCCAGCGCGTCGTCCATGGAGTGGCCGATGGCGAGCTGGTCGGCGACCTTGGCCAGTTCCTCGCCCGCGGGCGCCTCCAGTTCCTCGGCCGCCATGCCGATCGCGGTGCGCAGGGCCAGGCCGGCCTGGGTGGCGTTGGCCAGGATGCGGGCCAGTTCGGGAAGTTGGTTGATGAAGCGCTCGATGCGTTTCTGCCGTTGCCAGTTGAGGAACTGGACGGACGCCCAGATGCCGAGCAGGCCCGCGAGGGGGCCGAAGAAGGGGGCCAGGGTGGCCTGGCCGATCAGCCACAGCGCGGCCACCGCGGCGAGCATGTAGACGAAGAACTCGCCCGGCGTGACGTCCAGGCCCGTGGCCGCCAGTCTCAGTTCCAGCTTCCGGCCGAGCGCCGTACGGCGCAGCCGGCGGTCCAGGTCGCGGAAGCGGCGCCGGCGGCCGCCGCCCGGGACGGCACCGGTGTGCGAGAGGCGGTCGATCAGCGCGGCCCGCTGGGCCCGACCCGAGGCGTAGACGTGCACGCCGACGACCGCCAGGACGCAGGTCAGCAGCGCGACACCGGTGGTCAGCCGGACGAGGTCGTGGAGTTCCATGGGGTGGCCTACCTGGCTACTCGGGTGGCGAGCTGGTCCGCGGTGCCGGCGACCCCGAAGGCCTGCGGTACGGGCTGCCCCGCCATGTACAGGCGGTCGGCGGTCCGGCGCGGGAGCGGGAAGTACTCGAAGGTGCCGTGGACCCGGCCGTCGTGGGTCAGCGGCTGGGCGAGGAACCGGGCCACCGTCGCCAGCCGGTACGGCTCCCCGCCGTGGCTGTCGAGCACGGCGATCTCGGTGATCCGGCGGGCGCCGTCGGCGAACCGGGTGAGCTGCACGAGGACGTCGACGGCGCTGTTGATCTGGTCGTGCAGGGCGACGAAGGGCACCTCGACGTCGGACATGGAGGCCAGGGTCTGGAGCCGGGTGAGGGCGTCCTCGGCGCTGTTGGCGTGGACGGTGGCGAGCGAGCCGTCGTGGCCCGTGGACATGGCCTGCAGCATGTCGAGGGACTCGCCGCCGCGGACCTCGCCGACCACGATCCGGTCGGGCCGCATGCGCAGCGAGTTGCGCACCAGGTCGCGGATGGTGACCTGGCCCTTGCCCTCCACGTTGGGCGGCCGTGACTCCAGCCGGACCACGTGGGTCTGCTGGAGCTGGAGTTCGGCGGAGTCCTCGATGGTGATGATGCGCTCGTGCGCGGGGATGAGCCCGGAGAGCGCGTTGAGCAGGGTCGTCTTGCCGGTGCCGGTGGCCCCCGAGACGATGATGTTGAACTTGGCCTGCACGAGGCCGGCCAGCAGGAACACCATCTGCTCGTCGAGCGAGCCGAAGCCGATCAGCTCCTGGAGGGTGAAGGAGCGCGGGAAGCGGCGGATGGTGAGGGTGGGGCCGGTCAGCGACAGCGGCGGGATGACGACGTTGACGCGCTCGCCGGAGGGCAGGCGGGCGTCGACCATCGGGTTGGACTCGTCGACGCGCCGGTTGACGGTCGACACGATCCGCTCGATGGTCTGCATGAGCTGGTCGGCGGAGACGAAGCGCAGCGGCAACTGCTCCACGCGGCCTCCGCGTTCGACGAAGATCGCGTCGGGTCCGTTGACCATGATCTCGGTGATCGAGGCGTCTTCGAGCAGCGGTTCCAGGATGCCGAGGCCCAGGGCCTCGTCCACCACCCGGCGGATGAGCTGGGAGCGTTCGACGGTGGAGAGCACCGGGCCCTCGCGGCTGATGATGTGCCCGAGGACCCGCTCCAGGCGCGCGCGGCGCTCGGCGGCGGCCAGGGAGCTCATCTCGGCGAGGTCGATCTCCTCCAGCAGCTTGGCCCGGTAGGAGGCGACCAGATGCCCGTCCTCGCCCCGGCTGCCGTGCTCCTCGGGAGTGCTGATGCGTGCCCGCAGGCTCATGGGTTCGCTGCTCCTCCGTGGTCGCGGGGCATGGTGGCGCGCTTCTGGACAGGGTCGAAGGACCAGCCGGGGACGATCCGGGGGACCGAGACGGTGGCGGTGACGGTGACGGAGTCGTCCCCGCCCCCGCTCTCGCCGCACGTCACGTGGAGCCCCCCGCTGACGGCCTGCGCACACGCCCCCTGGGGGGACTGCCCGAGGGCGGCCGCGCGCGCTCCGGCCCGGGCCGCCGTGCCGGCCTGCTCGGCCGCGTAGGCGACGGCCCCGATCTGGAAGCCGGCCAGGCCGACGATCAGCAGGACCGGGACGAACCCGAGGTACTCGATGGCGACCTGGCCCGCGTCGCGTCGCTTGCGCCGGTGCGGCTTCCCGGTCGGCGTCCCGGGCGCCTCCTCGGTCGGCTTCCCGGTCGGTGTCTCGGGCGGCCTCACTCCTTCACCTCCTCCACGGTGCCGGCGTGGCCCTGCACCGTGACGGGGAAGTCGATCGCGCCGGGGAACAGGACGGGCACCTTGAGCCTGACGTCGGCCGTCACATAGCCGCTCGTGCTGCACGCCACCTTGGCTCCCCCCTTCCACGCCCCTGACAGGTGTTTGAGCGCGGCCGCCTCGCACGCGGCCTGGCGTGCGCCGCCGCGGGGCGCGGCCGTCCCCGCCCGGGCGCCCTCGTCCGCAGCATTCCCCGCGAGCGTGTAGGCGTACCCCACCAGCACGCACTGCCACATGAGCACCAGGGTCAGCACGATCAGCGGGGTCATCCCGAGGAGTTCGATGCTGACCTGCCCCCGGTCGTCCCCGCGCAGGCGTCTCATCGGCCGCTACTCCTTCCGCCGCCGGAAGCCGACCGCGCCGCGGCCACCGCCCCGGTGCGCGCCCTCGGCCGCCTTGACCAGGCCCAGCTCGCCGGCCAGCGCCCACAGGGCCTGTTTCACCGTGCTCCGGCTGTCCAGTTCGTGCAGCCGTCCCGCGTCGACGACGCCCTGCAGCTCCTTGAAGTTGGCGGGCACGGCGGTGCGGGCCACCGCGGTGCCGGTGATCCGTTGCACCAGCGCCGGCTGGATCTCGGTGGCGCGGCTGTGACGGTTGACGATCACCGTCGTCTCCTCGGCCTTGCGGATCTGCAGCCGGTCCCACATGCGCACGGTCCGCTTGGCGGCGCGTACGGCGACCACGTCCGGGGTGGTCACCAGCAGGGCGGCGTCGGCCATCTCGACGGCCGCCGCGCTCGCTCCGCCGAGCTGGGCGCCGCAGTCGACCACGACCACCTCGTACCGCGAGCGCAGGGCGCTGACGACCTGGCGGGCGGCGCGGTCGGTGACCTCCTCGCCGCGCTCGCCCTCGGCGGGGGCGAGGAGCAGGGCGAGGCCGGTGTCGTGCCGGAAGACGGCGTCGGCGAGGACCCGGTGCGAGATGTCGGTGATGGTGGCGAGGTCGACGACCGAGCGGCGGAACTGGACGTCCAGGTAGGAGGCGACGTCGCCGGTCTGGAGGTCGAGGTCGACCAGGGCCGTGGCGCGGCCGGAGGCCTGGGCGGCGAGCGCGAGCTGGACGGCGGTGACGGTGGCGCCGACGCCGCCCTTGGCGCCGCTGACCGTGACGACGGTGCCGCCGGCCCCGCCGAGCACGTCGGCGCCGTGCCCGAGGTGGCGCCGTACGCCGGTGGACCACTGGGCGACCGCCTGGACCCGGCTGGCGAGTTCCTCGTACGACAGCGGGAGCGAGACCAGGCCGCGGGCGCCGGAGTCCATGGCGGCGGCGAACAGGCCGGGGCTCGCGTCGGTGGTGACGAGGATGACGCCGACGGCCGGGAAGCGCAGCGCGACCTCGCGGATCAGCTCCAGCGCCGGGACCGGGCCGATCCGCTCGTGCACGACGACCACCTCGGGCAGTTCGTCCACCGACTCGGCGGCGGACCGGGCGAGCGTGTCGACGAGCTGGGTGGAGTCACCTACGGGCGGCTGCGGTTCGGCGTCGGGCAGCTGGCTGAGCAGGGTGGTGAGGGAGCGGACGGCGTCCGGGTCCGCGCCGGCCGGGAGGATCCTGGTGGGCATGGCCGCCTCTCACTTGTCCGTCACGAGTTCGTAGGTGCGGTCCTTGTCCGGGACGCTGGTCTGGCCGCCGGGTGCCACCAGCGCGAGCCGGACGCGCTGGGCGAAGGACTCGGCGTAGGTGATGCGCTGGGCGTCGAGGGTGGAGAGCGCGAAGGTGATGGGGACGGCCTCGGTGGGCTGCTGCTGGTCCTTGCTGCGGTCGGGGTCGAGGGCGGTGATGTGGCCGACGTCGAGGACGCGCGCGTTGGTGACGATGATCTTCGACTGGTCGGGGTCGCCGTCCTTCTTCCCCTCGAAGGTGGCGTAGACGTTGACGCGGGAGCCGGGGGTGATCTTGCCGGCGACGCCCGTCGCCGCGTCGATCATGATGGCGACCTCCTGCTGGCCCTGCTGGAGGGCGGGCTGGTCGACGATCATGTCGGTCTGGAGCAGCGATCCGGCCCGCAGGGTGGTCACGGCGATCTTGCCCTGGATCTGCCTCAGATCGGTGACGGCGTTCCCGGACAGCCAGCGTTCGGGCATCTTGATCTTCTCGAACTGGCCGGTGCTCAGCGCGGTGTACGGCTTCACGTCGGACCTGACCCGGTAGGCGCTGACCTCGGGTCCGACCTTGGACTGCACGTCGTGGACGACGGAGAGCACGCCGGCGAACGCGCCGAGAGCGCACAGGACCGACAGGATCAGGAGTATCACGCCGCGGCGCTGACGGGAGTTCATGAACCGTGCAACCTCATTGGGGGAATCGGTCGGTCGGGAAGTGGGTCACCTTGGTGCGGGTCAGGCGGGCGTGCGCTGTTCCAGCGCGCGGGGGGCGGCGGGCTCGTGCGCGGGCGGGGTGGCGGAGCAGAAGACGCAGAGGTCGCCTATGACGTCGAGGCCGCACCAGTGGCAGGTGGACTGCCGCACGGAGGACACCAGTTGGTACAGCACCGAGAGGTCGGCGAGGTAGCTGCAGAACTCGACGACGCGGCCGGTTCCCCACCAGCGGGCCGACTCCGCGGGCAGCGGGGTCTCGCGCAGCCCGTGGGAGGTCCACTCCTTGGCGAGGCCGGTGAGCCAGTCGGTCTGGAGCTGGCCCTTGGCGACGAGCATCCAGGTGCTGAACTCGGGGCCCTTGAGGGTGGCGCCGGGTGCGACCTTGACGAGCTGGGGTTCGGGGTGGGCGACGACGGCGAACTGACTGCCGGGCACCCAGGACTTGGCGTGCGCCTTGAGCCCCACCGGGACCCGGTCCAGCCGGGCGACCGAGCCGAGGACGGCGCCGGCGTGGACGTAGTGGGTGAGCAGGCGTCCGGCGGAGGCGAGCACGCCGGGGCTCAGGTCGCAGGAGGCGAGCTGGCGTAGCTGCCGGGCGAGGACGGCGACGCCGAGCGGCGGCAGCGCGGGCCGGAAGAGGGCCACGCGGTCGCTCTCCAGCAGGGACCGCAGGGTGTACAGCCGCCGCACGACCGGCTCCGGCGTCGCCTGTGAGCACAGCACCACCACGTATCCGTACTGCTCGATGAGGGCGTGCAGTTCGGCGAGGGCGTGCTCCAGGGGGCGCTGGTCGAGGTCGCGCAGCACGACGGCGGGCATGGTCCGTTCGTCCTGCACCGGCAGTGCCATGTCGGCACTGGTCACGGCAATGGCAGTTGGCACGCTCCGCTCCCCGCTCCTCACACCCTTCGGCCCACCGGTGTGACTCCAATGCGCCAGGACGACTTCGTTGCGTGACTACCTGAGCACTGTAACCACGGCCCAATGACCGGAGAACAGCGTTTGTGTAGCTCGTGTGCAACTCATCGGTCGCAACTACCGCCAAATCCGGACAGGTTGAGCGAAGTGGCGAGGACGGTTTTGGTCTGGACCTCTTGACAGCCGAATTGGTCTGGACCAACTTGTACGCCAGCGGTGGCCACCGCCCCTGACTCCCCAGCACCTCCCCTTCCCCGCCGACTCCCCCATCGGAGGCACCAGTGGACCGCGCATCAGGCATACCCGGACCCCGCAGACGACGGATCGCCACGTGGTCCGCCGTCACCGCCCTCGCCCTCTCGGTCGCGGGCCTCGCCGCCACCCCCGCGTCGGCCGCGGACGTCAACAACGTCAAGAACGCCGGCTACGAGTCGGGCCTCGGCAACTGGACCTGCACGGCGGGCAGCGGCACGACGGTCTCCTCTCCCGTCCACTCCGGTTCCGCCGCGCTGAAGGCGACCCCGGCCGGGCAGGACAACGCCCAGTGCACCCAGTCCGTCGCGGTGAAGCCGAACTCGACGTACACGCTGAGCGCCTGGGTGCAGGGCGGCTACTCCTACCTGGGCGTGACGGGCACGGGCACGACGGACGTCTCGACCTGGACGCCGGACTCCTCGTCCTGGAAGCAACTGTCGACGACGTTCACCACGGGCGCCTCCACGACCTCCGTCACGGTCTACACCCACGGCTGGTACGGCCAGGCGGCCTACTACGCCGACGACGTCTCGGTCTACGGCCCCGACGGCGGCGGTGGCGGCGACCCGGCCCCCACGGTCCCGTCCGCGCCGGGCGGCCTCTCGGTCTCCGGCACGACCTCGTCGTCCGTGTCCCTGTCCTGGTCCGCGGTGTCGGGCGCGACGGGCTACAACGTCTACCGCAACGGCACGAAGGTGACGGCGGTGACGGGGACGTCGGCGACGGTGACCGGACTGTCGGCGTCGACCTCTTACTCCTTCCAGGTCACGGCGACCAACTCGGCCGGTGAGTCCGCGAAGTCGGCGACCGTGACCGGGACGACGACCGCCACCGGGGGCGGGGGCGGGGGCACGCTGCCCAAGCACGCGGTGACCGGCTACTGGCAGAACTTCAACAACGGCGCGACCGTCCAGAAGCTGTCGGACGTCCCCGCCGCCTACGACATCATCGCCGTCGCCTTCGCGGACGCGGCCGGCACGCCGGGCGCGGTCTCCTTCAACCTGGACTCGGCCGGCCTCGGCGGCTACACGGTCGACCAGTTCAAGGCCGACATCAAGGCCAAGCAGGCGGCCGGCAAGAAGGTCATCGTCTCCATCGGCGGCCAGAACGGCACGGTGTCGATCAACGATTCGACGTCGGCGGCGAACTTCGCGAACTCCGTGTACTCCCTGATGCAGACGTACGGCTTCGACGGCGTCGACATCGACCTGGAGAACGGCCTGAACGCGACGTACATGACGCAGGCGCTGCGCTCCCTGTCCTCGAAGGCGGGCTCCTCGCTGATCATCACGATGGCCCCGCAGACGATCGACATGCAGTCGACCTCGAACTCCTACTTCCAGACGGCCCTGAACATCAAGGACATCCTCACGGTCGTCAACATGCAGTACTACAACAGTGGTTCCATGCTGGGCTGCGACGGCAAGGTGTACTCGCAGGGCTCGGTCGACTTCCTCACCGCGCTCGCCTGCATCCAGCTGCAGGGCGGCCTGTCGCCGTCCCAGGTGGGCCTCGGCGTGCCGGCCTCCACCAGTGGGGCGGGCAGCGGCTACGTCTCCCCCACGGTGGTCGACAACGCCCTGGACTGCCTGGCCAAGGGCACCGGCTGCGGCTCCTTCAAGCCCGCCAGGACCTACCCCGACCTGCGGGGCGCGATGACCTGGTCGACCAACTGGGACGCGAGCTCCGGCAACGCCTGGTCGAACGCGGTGGGGGCACACGTCCACGCCATGCCGTGACCTGAGCCCAGCGCCACCCGGACGCCCGGCCCCGACGAGGGGCCGGGCGTCCCGTCGTTGACGAAAGCCCTGGCCAGAGCCGTTGTTGGCTGTTACACCCTTTCGTGGAAGCGGCCTCGGACGTAGCCGGGCAGAGGCGCTTGAGCTGGCGGGAAAACCTTCATTCAGGCCGTAAATGGACATTGCAGTCGTGAGTCACAGGAATATGCGCGAACCGTAACAGCAGCCAGGTTTCGCCCGACCGGCTCCGCGGCCGGCTGCAAGGTGTGGGTGTGCGGCCGACCGGTCGCCACCAGCACACCGCACCTCCTGTCCGCCGCTCCGGCCGCGGGCAGCGGGGTGTGCACGACCCTTCAAAGGGGGACTCCGTGTCCGTTTCTGTTACCGCCCGCCGTGTCGCCGCCACCGCCATCGCGACGGCCGCCGTCGTAGGCGCCGTGGCACTGCCGGCATCGGCCGCCGACCACGGCCACGACCGCTCGCACCACCGCACCCTGGTGGGCATCGGCGACGTGCAGCACCCCGCGTCGAGCCGCTACGACCGCAACCTGAACCGGGAGTGGGTCGAGGTCACCAACGCGAGCCGGCGGAGCGTGAACCTGGACGGGTGGACGCTGTCGGACGAGGACGGCCACACCTACACCTTCCACCACTACCGGCTGGACGGCCGCGCGACCGTCCGCGTCCACACCGGCTTCGGGCGGGACAGCCGGACGGACCTCTTCCAGGACCGCCGCCGGTCGGTGTGGGACACCCGCAGCGACACCGCGACCCTGCGCAACGACCACGGCCGCTTCGTCGACTCCGTCTCCTGGGGCCGCGACCACCGCGGTCACCGCGACGGCGGCGGCTGGGGCGGCCGTCACCACTGACCCGCACCGCACCTCGCGCAGCGCGTCACTCCCTCGGGGAGTGGCGCGCTGCGCCCGTTCCACCGCACGGCGGCCGCCCCGGGGGCCGGCCGCGTTCGGAGCATCACCTTTGACTACCTATTGACCTGTCCATGCCAGAGCTTCACCATGAGCGCCACACCCGCACGTCGCACTGAAGCACCCCCCGGCTCCACTCCCCCACGTCCGGCGACCCCGGAATTCCTGGAGATTCAAGGAGATTTCATGCGACTCCGTGTTCGCGGCTCCGGCGCGCGCGGCGGCAGACGTACCGCCGCCCTCGGCGCACTGCTCGTCATCGCCCTGGCCGCCCCCGTCTCGGCCACCGCTCCGCACGCCGCCGCCGACAGCGCCCGGAAGGCCCCGGCCGCCGGCGACGACGTCCGGCAGTACGAGATCCAGCAGCGCACGAACCCCGTGACCCGTACGGCCATCCAGGCGGCCGGCGTCACCGTCGACGAGGCCGGCGAGGAGACCGTCGTCGTCTCCGGCCGGGCGGACCAGATACGCGCGCTGCGCCGGCTCGGGTACGAGGTGACCCCGGTGGGCGCGGCGCCCCGGCGGTCCGGGGCGCGGCTGTACGACTTCCCCACCGCCGACGCGAAGTACCACAACTACGCCGAGGCGAACGCCGAGATCGACCAGCGGCTCGCCGCCCACCCGGACATCATGAGCAGGCGGGTGATCGGCAAGTCGTACCAGGGCCGGGACATCGTCGCCATCAAGGTCAGCGACAACGTGGCGACGGACGAGGACGAGCCCGAGGTGCTGTTCACCTTCCACCAGCACGCCCGTGAGCACCTGACGGTGGAGATGGCACTGTACCTGCTGCGCGAACTGGGCGCCGGGTACGGGTCCGACTCCCGGATCACGAACCTCGTGAACAGCCGGGAGATCTGGATCGTGCCGGATCTCAACCCCGACGGCGGCGAGTACGACATCGCCACCGGGTCCTACCGCTCCTGGCGCAAGAACCGGCAGCCCAACTCCGGCTCGTCGTACGTCGGCACCGACCTGAACCGGAACTGGGACTACAAGTGGGGCTGCTGCGGCGGCTCCTCGGGGTCCAAGTCCTCCGAGACCTACCGCGGCTCCGCCGCCGAGTCCGCGCCCGAGGTGAAGGTCGTCGCCGACTTCGTGCGCGGCCGGGTCGTCGGGGGCAAGCAGCAGATCAAGGCGGGAATCGATTTCCACACCTACAGCGAACTGGTGCTGTGGCCGTTCGGGTACACCTACGCGGACACGGCCACCGGGATGACGGCCGACGACGCCGCCGCCTTCAAGGCCGTCGGGCGGAAGATGGCGGCCAGCAACGGGTACACGCCCGAGCAGTCGAGCGACCTCTACATCACGGACGGGTCGATCGACGACTACCTGTGGGGCACGCAGAAGATCTTCGACTACACCTTCGAGATGTACCCGACCTCCGGCGCGAACGGGGGGTTCTACCCGCCCGACGAGGTGATCGAGCGGGAGACCTCCCGTAACAGGGACGCGGTGCTGCAACTGCTGGAGAACGCCGACTGCATGTACCGGGCGATCGGCAAGGCCGCCCAGTACTGCGGTCAGGCCTCCTCGAAGTAGGCGTCGAGGACCGCGTCCAGTTCCGACTCCCACTCCTTGAAGCGCGCCCGGGCCGCCGCCTCGATCTCGATCGGGTACCAGCGGCGGTCGGGCGTGTGCACCGTGATGGTGAACCGCTTGCCGAAGCGGGGGGACTCCGTCTCGACCGCCGCGATCTCGTCCCAGCGGAACTCGCAGTTCTCCTCGTCGAGGCTGAGCCTGACCCCGCGGTGGTCCGCGGCGAACCGGGCCCTGCGGTCGGAGACTTCGAAGACGGGCCCGTCCTTGACGGCCCCGGCCTCCTCCTCCGGCCCGGACTCCTGCTCCGGGGCCCTGCCCGACACGTCCTCCGGCTCCGCCGACGCCTCGGCCGTCCGCGCCGCCGCCTCGGGTTCCGGCTCCCCGGCGGGCTCCGGCACCGGGCGCCCCGCCTCCTCCGTCGGCTTCGCGTCCTCCGCCTCCGGTCCCGCCGCCTGCGCGGTGATGCCGGGGATGAAGGCCGGGTCGAAACCGGCGCCCTTGACGGGCTCGCCCTTCACGGGCTGGCTGCTCGATCCTATGCGCTGGTCCACGGCGGCAGTATGGACGACATACCTGTGCCGGAACCAGTCAGCCCGCCTTTCACTTCCGTTCGCACTGGTCACTCGTCCATGAAGACGATCCGGCGTGTCCGGCCGCCGTCCCCCGGCACGGGCGTCACCGCCGCCCGGCCCGCCGGCACCGCGCGCTCACGGCCCCAGGCCCGGATCTCCTCGATCTGCTCGGGGTTGCTGACGCTGAGCGGCCGCACCTGGGCGAACGTGTCCATGACGTAGGAGTCCTTCAGCCGGCCGATGCCGCCGCGGCGGACCGCCTCCTCGCCCACGTCGTGCAGGGCCGCCTCGATGTCGGAGCCCGCGAAGCCCTCGGAGAGGTCGACCAGGCGGTCGAGCTGCTCGGGCTCGGGGTGGGCCTGGAGGTAGCGGTGGTGGTAGATGCGGATGATCTCCTTGCGGTCCTGTGCGTCGGGCAGGTCGACGAAGAACAGCTCGTCGAAGCGGCCCTTGCGCAGCAGTTCCGGGGGCAGGCTGCGGATGTCGTTCGCCGTCGCCACGACGAAGGCGCGGGACTGGGACTCCTGGAGCCAGTACAGGAACTGGCCGATGATGCGCTGCGGGACGCCGGACATGTCGTCCCGGCCCGCGAGGCCCTTCTCGATCTCGTCGATCCACAGGACGCAGGGGGCCACCCGGTCGGCCATCGCGAGGGCCTCCCGGAAGCGGCCCTCGGACTCGCCGAGGTACTTGCCGTGGATGGACGCCATGTCCAGCCGGTAGAGCGGCAGTTGCCAGTCGTGGGCGATGGCCTTGGCGGACAGCGACTTGCCGCAGCCGGGGACGCCGACCAGCAGGACCCCGCGCGGCGGCCGCAGGGCGGTGTGGCGCAGGTCCCGCGAGATCATGTCGTGCTTGCGCTCCAGCCAGGTGCGCAGGCCGCTCAGGCCGCCGATGGCGTAGTCGCTCTGCTTGAGGTGGACGCGCTCCAGACCGGTGAGGTCGCTGAAGATGCGGTCCTTGGCCTGGGCGAGGCCGAGGACGTCCGCCTGGCGGATGGAGCCCTTCGCGGCGATCGTCGCCATCAGGTTGACGCACTCCGCCTCGGTGACGCCGTTGAGGAACTCGGCGGCGCGGCGGGCGTCCTCCTCGGTCCACTCGATGGGGATGTGGCCGTGGTGGTCGCCGAGGAAGCCGCTGAGGATGCCGTACATCTCCTCGGCGTCGGGCAGGTCCAGGCGCAGGCTCATCCCGAGGCGCTGCAGGCCGCTCCAGATGGGGGTGTCGGTGATCAGCACGAT
The DNA here is from genome assembly GCF_033792105.1 of Streptomyces sp. WI03-4A. Lineage (NCBI taxonomy): Bacteria > Bacillati > Actinomycetota > Actinomycetes > Kitasatosporales > Streptomycetaceae > Streptomyces > Streptomyces sp. WI03-4A. Next base: position 18,804 of record NZ_JARAUO010000014.1, on the reverse strand, counting down.
GCTGCCCATGTTGCTGTCGGCCAGGCGGGCCAGTTCCGCGAAGTGGCGGGTGACCGGGGTGTCCGACTCGAGTTCGTCGGGGTCGACGAAGACGACCGTGGCGTTGGCGCGGCTGCCGAACTGGGCGGCCGCGAAGTCCATCGCGCCGGCCAGCGAGCGGTCGTCCTGCACGGAGGCGTTGGTGCGCAGGTCGCGCAGGCCGGTGGCCCGGGTGTAGATCCAGAACGGCATGCTGCTGCGCCGGGACTGGGTGGCCGCCTCGCGCAGCAGGCGCAGGGCGCGCTGCTGCTCGATGGTGCGCATCGCGATGACCGGGACGCGGGCGGAGATGTAGCTGTCGAGATGGCTGAGGCTCTCGGCGTAGTTCGACATTCGTGCCTTCTCGGAAGGGGCGGGGGCGGCGGTGCGGGTTCCTCAGCCGGGCGGGCGTCAGCCGGGCAGGATGCGGCGTCTGGGCGGGGCCGATGGGTCGTACGACCAGGCGTCCGGGCTCCGGGTCACGGTGAAGGTGGCGGTCAGCGCGTTGTCCCGCAGGGTGCGGCGGCGGCGCTCGACCAGGCGCGGGTCGGTGCCGCGTCTGGTCTCGGCGTCGAGGTTCCGCTCCAGTTGGGCCTGCACCTGGGTGATCTCGTTGTCGACCAGTTCGGTCAGCCGGGTGCGCAGGGACTCCGGGAGGCCGGGGTGGGCGGCCAGCGCGCGGATGGTGTGCAGGCCGGTGCGGGCCTGGGCGAGTTCGCGGCCGAAGCTGAACTCGTCCCGGGCCTCGCCGAGGGCCCGCACGAGGTGCTCGGCCCACGTGACCAGGCGGGTGTTCAGGGCGCTGGTGAGGTGCTGGGTCAGCCGCACCCAGGTGTCGCTGTCGTACTGCTCCTCGGCCAGCGGGGGCAGCCCGGCGGGGTCGGCGGGCTCCAGGGCGGCCCAGCGGCCCAGGAAGCCGACCCACGCCTGGTAGGGGCCGCCGTCGCCCCACAGGCCGCTCACGCGCCGCTGCCCGGCCGGCGGACGAGGGTCTCGCCGGGCGGCAGCGGCTCCCAGTCCGGCAGCCCCTCCACGACCCGCCGCAGCCTGCTGGTCACCCGCTCCCGCTGCGGCCCGCGCTGCGCGGCCCAGGGCGACGCCTGCACCCGCCCGGCGTCGGCGGAAGCGGCCCACGGCGAGGCGGGGCGCTGCGCGGCTTCGGGGGTGGGGGGCTGACCGGTGCCGGAGGCGGTCGGCCGGCCGGGGCCGGGGGTGGCCGACCGGCCGGAGGCGGACTGCGGCGCGATGCCCGGAGCGGGGGTGGCGCCCGGGGCGGCGGCCCAGGGCGAAGGCTGCGGCCCGGTGTCCGGAGCGGCCGAGGGCTGCGGCGTGCCGCCTGGGGCTGCGACCCAGGGGGCGGGGGCGTTCTGCGGCGCGGTGCCGGGGGCGGCGGAAGGCTGCGGCCCGGTGTCCGTAGCGGGCGAGGGCTGCGGCCCGGTGTCCGGAGCGGGCGCGCCGGGGGCGGCGGCCCAGGGGGACGGGGCGGGTTGCTGTGCGGTGCCGGGCGCGGCGGGCTGCTGTGCGGTGCCGGTGTACCCCGGTGGCTGGTGGCCGGTGCCGGGGGCGGGGGGCTGCTGACCGGTGTCGGCGGGACCGAGGGGCTGCTGGGCGGTGCCCGGGGCTGCGGGCTGGGACGCGGACGCCCACGGGGACTGCGGGGCGGTCGGGCCCTGGCCCTGGGGGGCGGGCGGCGGTGGCGTGCTCATCGGGCGCTGTCCTCCTGGTGCTCGGGCACGGACTCCTCGTCGGCCGAAGCCTCCTCGCCGGTCCGGGGTTCGGGAAATGCCTTCTCGTGGGCCTCGGCGTCGCCACCGGACGACCCGGACGACGGCGCACCGCCCGGCCGGGGCTTGGCCGAAGCGGCCCAAGGCGACTTGTCGTCCGGCACCTCGGCGCCCGGCGTCGGCTCCGACTCGCGCGACGAGGCCAGCGGGGGCTCCCCGCCCGGCCGGGACTCGGCCGAAGCGGCCCAAGGCGACTCCCGGTCACCCGACGACGTCCCGGCCCCGGCGCCCGACCCCGGCTTCGACTCGCCCGGCCGGGACTCAGGCGATGCGGCCCAGCCGGCCTGGCCGTCCGCCGTGGGGGCAGGCTCGCCGGAAGGCTCCGACGCCGCTTCGTCGCCCGGCCGGGGCTTGGACGAGGCGGCCCAGGGGGACCCGGAGTCCGAGGTCGGGCCGGGGTTCTTGGGGATCGTGCGGCCCTCGAACGGGGAGGGGGCGCCGCCCGCCGTGGGCAGGGTGGCGATCAGGGATCGCACCTGCGCCTCGGTCTTGTCGGCGGTCGTGAATTTGTCGTACCAGTCCGTCAGTTCGGCTGAGGCGCCGCGGAGCTGGTGCAGGGATTCGGTCTTGGCCCGCTCCAGCAGCTCGCGGGCCGCCGCTTGGGCGCGGGCCGCGGTCTGGGCCTGGCTGCGCAGGACCAGGCCCCAGACGAGGCCGACGACCGCGGCGGCGGTGACCGCGAAGAGGGGCCAGTTGCCGGCCAGGAAGAGGAGGATCGCCGCGACCACGGCCGCCGCCGGGGCCACCTTCTTCACCCACGGGAAGGCGAGCGCGTCCACGAACGGGCCGGTGTGGTGGTCCCAGTGGTCGCCGAGCGACTTCTCCAGGGCGGCCAGCGGCTGGGTGAAGGAACCGACCCAGGCGGGTAGCTGGAAGAGGCGCGACCCCACGGAGTGGCTGGTGGCGAACTGGGCCTGGACGTCCTGCGGCACGGCGGCCCGGTAGTCGCGGGTGTGGGCGGCGTGCGCCTGCTGGAACCACTCGTGGCAGGCCGCGACGGAGAGCCGCTGGGTGGCCGGCGAGGTGCCGATGGCGCCGGGGTTGAGCGCCGCGGTGGTCTGCACGGTCAGGTAGTCGAGGGTCTCCTCGTACGAGGCGGCGTCCGCGTCGGCGGTCCCGCGGGCGGTGTCGAGGTCGCCGTCGTGGTCGACCACCGCCTGGTTGAAGGCGAGGTCACGGCGGAGCGGCAGCTCCTCGTTGTCGTACTCGGAGACCAGCCGGTCGAGGATGTCGTCGACGGCGTCCTCGATGCGCTCCGACGGCCTGAACTCGCGGTCCATGATGGCCGTGTACTTGTCCAGCACCGGCTGCTGGCCGCGCGCCGAGGACAGGACGCCGTCGAGGGTGACCCACTGCGGGGAGACGGCGGCCAGGCGCGGGAACTCCGCCGCCTGGGACGGCCCGCGCAGGGACTCCAGCTCGTCGCGCCAGCGCCGGACCTGCCTGGCCTGCGCGTCGGCGTTGTCCATGAGCTGGGAGCGCCACTCGGCGAGGGTGCGGTCCAGCAGCTCGCGGCCGACGGGCCCGAAGGCGCCCTGGGCGATGGCCTCCAGGATGATCGCGAACTCGCGCCCGAGCGCGGCCGGGTCCTGGGCCAGGAGGTAGTGCCGCAGCCAGCGCACGGCGGCCTCGGAGCGGCCCTGGCGGCGCAGGACGAGCGCGAAGAAGAGGGAGGTGCGGTCGGGCGAGCGGCGGAACGCCTCGTCGACCGCCCGGTCGCACAGGGTGCGGTCGTCGGCGGACCAGGAGGCGAGGGCGACCAGGGCGGGGGCGAGCCAGTAGCGGGGGGTCTGGAGCATCAGCTGGTCGCCGACCAGGCGGACGTTCTCCTCCGACACCAGGCCGACGTCGAAGGCCTGGAGCATGCCGACCGCGGTGCGGCGGACCGTCTTGTGGTGGCCGAACTCGTGGTCGATCCTGTCCTCGATGGCGCCGATGCGGGTCTCGGCGCGCTGCACGTTCGCGATGGCCTGCGCCCGCTGGGCGAACGCGAGGAACTCGTCGCGCAGCTGCTGGAGTTCGGTGCGGGTCTGCTGCTGGTTGGCCTCGACGGCGGAGACCTGGCCGGACACGGAGCCGACCCTCTCGCTGAGTCTGATGACGAGGTTGCTGACCTCCTGCACCTGGCGGCGCAGCGTGTAGTCGACCTCGGGCATGCGGAGCTCCGTTCGGGTGCTGCGGGGTGAGCGGGCGGGAGTCAGGGGCGGACGACGGTGCCGTCGTCCAGGACGGGCAGGACCATGCCGTCCTCGTAGACCTCGACGTGGGCGTAGCCGCCGGAGCGGGCGAGCATGCGGGCGGCGGAGAACGGCTCGGGCATCGGCTCGGCGGGGGCGAAGTGCCGCACGATGACGTGGAACAGGTTGAGCTGGTGGTCCACGTAGGGCGGGCCCAGGTAGCAGCGGGCGACGAAGCCGAGCGGGACCGAGCCGTACTCCGTCGCGTACTGCTCGCGGATCCACTCGGCCAGCGACCGGCAGGCCTGCTCGTCGAGGCCGGCGTCGAGCCGCGCGACCGCCTCCAGCAACTGGCCTGGGCGCGGCCGGTACAGCTCGCCGCGGGCCGCGGCGGGTGCCAGGCGCGCGGGTGCGGTGGCCGGCCGGGCGCCCGGACCCGGTGCCGCCGGCCGCACGAGACGGCGTGGCCGTTCGGTGTACCCCATGTGTCCCCCGAGAGTCATGGGTGGTGAGCGGTTGTGCGATGCACGGAGATAGAAGATTAGTGACGTTGCGTCAAGAGCGCATCCGTTACCGACCGATCGACACCGTGACGACACTGGCAGACTGCCGGTCATGGCGACGATCAAGGCCCTGCTGGTGGGCATCGACGACTATCCCGCCGACGTGGCGAGGCCGCTGGGCGGCTGCGCCAACGACATCGCCGAGGCCGGCCGGCTGCTGGCGGACCTCGCCCGGGGGCGGGCCGACGTGCGGGTCCTGGCGGACGCCGGGGCCACGGTGGCGGCGGTGTCGGACGCGGTGCTGGAGCACCTGGGCTCGGCCGGTCCCGGGGACACCGCGCTGCTGTGGTTCTCCGGGCACGGCACCCAGGAGACGGCCTCCGGGGACGATCTGCTGATCGAGGCCACGGGCCGGAACCAGGCGCTGGTGTGCGTGGACGGGCCGCTGCCCGACAAGCGCCTCGGCGCGCTGCTGGACCTGGCCGCGGCGGGCGGCGCCCAGGTGGTGGCCGTCCTGGACTGCTGCCACTCGGGGGGCGCGACCCGGGAGGCGGAACTCGGCGTACGGTACGCGCCGCCGCGGCCCGGCTGGGATCTGGGCGCCGAGGCGGCCCGCGGTCCGGCCCGGCACGTGCTGCTGGCGGCGAGCCGGCTGAACGAGCCGTCGTACGAGGGCTGGTTCGACGGGCGCCCGCACGGGGCGTTCACGCACGCGCTGGTGGGCGCGGCTCGGGCGGCCGGTCCGGCCGCGACCTGCCGTGAGCTGCTGTCGGCGGCCGCCGCGCGGGTGCAGCGGGCGGGCAGCACCCAGCACCCGGTGCTCTGGCCCGATCTGCCGGGCGGTGCGGCGGACCGTCCGCTGCTCGGCGAACAGGCCCTCCGCGCGACCGACGCCCGGCTGCTGCTGCGCTACGCGGCCGACGGCTGGGAGGTGGACTGCGGCGCGGTGCACGGGCTGCGGGAGGACGGCGCCGAGGCGGGCGGCACCACGTTCGCCGCGCTGGACGAGGGCCCCGGCCGGGGTGTCGTACGGGCGCTGGCGGTGTCGACGGCGCGAACGCTGGTCGCGCCGGTGGACTGGGATCCGGACCCGGAGCGGGTGTACCCGGTGGCGCTGTCGTCGGTGGCACTGCCCCCGGCCAGCGTGACGGTGGACGGCCCGGCGGACGCGGTGCGCCGGGTGCGCGGGGCGCTCGGGCCGCTGGTGCGGGCGGTGGACGGGCCCGAGGCGGCGCACGGACTGCACTTCCGGGTGCGGGTGGACGGCGGCGCGGCGCGCGTGCTGCGCCGGGACGGTACGGAGTTCACCGCTCCGCTGCCGTACGCGGGACCGGCGAACGCGCCGCGGGTGGCGGACTGCCTGGCGCACCTCACCCACTGGCACCGGCTGCGCGACCTCGCCCCGCGGCGCTCGCTGCTGGACGGTCTGGTGGAGCTGGAGATCACCCGGTGGGGCACGGAGGAGCCGCTGCGGCCGGACGCCTCCGGGGACGTCGTCTGCGCGTACGACGACGCCCTGCGCCCGCCGTGGGTGTCGATCCGCCTGCACAACCGCTCCCCCGACCGCACCCTGTGGTGCGTCCTGCTCGACCTGACCGACGACTACGCCGTCAACACGGTGCTCTATCCCGGGCACTTCATCGGACCGGGGCACACGGGCCACGCGCTGGACGGTGATCCGGTGCAGCTCTCGCTGCCCGCCTCCCGGCCGGTGGAGCCGGGAGCCGAGGCCCGGGACTGGCTGAAACTCGTGGTCGCGGACCGTGAGTTGAGCACAGTGCCGTTCCAGTTGCCCGCCTGGGGCGCGGCCGGCAAGCGCCGCGTTCTCGGCCCGGTGCTGGGCACGTCGGGTCGCTGGACGGCGGTGACCGTGCCGCTGCGCACGCTGGTGCCGGGCCCCGTCACCGGCCGAGGTGCGTGAAGCCGGCCCAGGCGCTCAGGTCGTGCGGGTCGATGCGGCCGGCCCGCTCGGCGAGGAACTCCGGCAGTCCGGCGGGCAGTTCACGGTCGGGGTTGAGCATCCACAGCTGGGCCCGGCGCAGCGCCCGGGCCGGGGGTTCGCCGTGGGTGCGCAGGAAGTGGTGGGTGAGGAACATCAGCACCGAGGTCGCCTCGTCCGGTACCGGCCACAGCGAGCCGACGACCGAGCGGGCGCCCGCCGCGAGGAAGGCGGTGGCGAGGCTGTAGGCCTCGTTGTGGCCGCGGCCCGAGACGTGGCTGCGGCAGGCGGCCAGCAGGACGAGTGCGAGCCGGTCGCCGCCGGCGCCGGTGATCTCCTCCGCCGCGAGCTGCCCGTCGTGCAGGGCGAGGTAGGCGCTGCGGCGGGCGTTCTCGGCGACGGAGGCGTGGCAGGCGAGATGCAGCACCGCACCGTCGTCGGGTGTCTCACGCAGCCAGCCCAGTACCTCGCCTGGGGTGCCCGGCCCGTCCGAGGTGCCCGTGGTGCGGCGGCCGAGGAAGCGGGCGTCCGGGTAGAAGGCGCGCTGCACGGCGTCGGCCTCCTCACCGGCGTGCCGCAGGTCGCCGGTGGGGTCGCCGACGATCAGGGCGGCGCCGGTGTGCTCGGCGGCCGGGCGGGCGGCCACCTGGCACAGCAGGCGGGCGGAGGCGGCGTAGGAGATCTCGGCGGCCTGGAGCGCGTACTGCCGGCCGCGCGGGCCGCCCGGTTCCCACGCCGCGTGCCAGGGCACGAGGCCGAGCCGGCCCATGGGGACGAGGACCAGCCGGGGCTGCCGTCCGGCCGGCATCTCGAAGGCTTCCAGCAGGGGCCGCATCGCCGCGTACCAGGCCCAGCCGCAGAGCCGGTCGAGCTGGGCGCGCAGGGTGGGCGGGGCGGTGGGCCGGTAACCGGGGACGGGACCGAGGTCGCGGGGGTCCCGGGCGGGCGCGGGGCCGCCGTCGCGCGCCGCCTCCTCCCCCGGCCGGTACTCCTTGAGGGGGGCCGCTTCCTCGCTCAGGGTGGGCAGGGGCACCGCGTGCGCCGTGCCCCGGGAGGTGACGACCAGGGCGGTGCCGGGGGTGTCCTCGCCGGCCGGCACGAGGTAGACCAGCGCGTCCTTGGTGAGGGCGCGCAGGGCCTCGGCGACCTCCTCGGGCGCGGGCGGGTCGAGGAGGCGGGCCTGGTGGGGGGCGTCGGTGCCGGTGAGGGCGGCCAGGACGCGGCGGCGCAGGGCGCTGGGGACGGCCTGCGGCGCCTTGACGGCGGTGACCGGGTCGGCGGGTTGCTCCGCCCCCGCGGCGCCCCACTCCCGGGCCAGGTCGGCGTTGCCGGTGGCGGTGAGCAGGTCGGGGACGGTCGCGGAGGTGAGGGCCGCGTGCAGGACCAGGCCCCGGCAGGCGTCCAGGGCCTGGAGGGCCTCCTCGGGGCGGTCGTCCTTCAGGCACCAGCCGGCCACCTCGAGCGCGGCCCCGGTGGCCTGCGCGGCGGCGACCGTCGCGTGGTCGGTGCCCGACTGCAGCAGGGCCGCCCAGGCGTGGCCGCGCAGTGACTTCAGGCCGAGGGCACGGGCGCTGGAGCGGTCGCGGCGGTGCAGGTCGTCGCGGGTGCGGTGGGCGCGGGCGAGGGCGAGGCCGGTGTCGGCGTACAGCCGGTGCTCGGGGCCGCCGGTCTCCTCGAAGGCGCCCTCCAGCAGGGCGATGCCCTTGGCCAGCCGCTCCCGGCGGCGCACCCGGTCGATCTCCAGCTCGGACAGCGCGCAGTGGGCGATGCCGAGGCCGTTGGCGTAGCGCAGGCGGCTGTCGCTGCCCGGCTCGCACAGCTCGTGCGCCTCGCGGAGCAGGCCGATGGCGGCGACGATGCCCGGCCCGTCCTGCTGGGTGACGGCGCGCACGAAGCGGGTCATGCCGGTGTCGCCGAGCACCCAGGCCCGGTGGTCGCGGGGCAGCCGGCGCGCCTGGCGGCGCAGTTCGGCGGGGGTCGGGCGGGCCGCGAGCGGGGGCAGCGGGGGGACGCCGAGGTGCCGGGCGAGGTTGTCGCGGCCGGCCCGGGCGTTCTCCAGGAGGGTGAGGATCTCGATCCGGGTGGGGTCCTCGTCGCCGAGCGTGGCGTGGCCGTCGGTGAGCAGGGCGATGTGCCGGTCGGCGGCGGCGAGGTCGCCGCGCCGGACCGCGGCGTGCGCCTCGAAGCCGGCCTGCTGGAGGTCCATCAGGCGGCGCACGTGCCCGGGCAGGGCGGGGTCCGAGCGCAGCCGCCGCCAGGTCGCGGCGCCGGCCTCCATGTCGTCGTCGGCGCCGCCGGTCTGGCCGCGCTGGGTCTGGGCGACGAACCGGGCCAGGGTGAGGCCGTAGGCGTGCTCGTCGCCGCCGAGGCCGCCGCCGGCCTCCGCGAGGTCGAAGTCGGCCAGCACCTGGTCGAGCCCGGCGCCGGAGCCGGCGCTCATCTCCTCGTGCAGGCGGGCGACGCCGGTGACGGCGTGCGCCCTGCCCCGCCAGGCCGGGTCGTGTTCCGCGCGCCGGAGCACCGCCTCGGTCAGTTCCCGGCGGTGCGCGGCGGTGATGTAGGTGCCCTCCGGGTCGACGACGGTGAGGTTGCACAGCATCAGGGCGGCGAGTTCGGCCCGGCCCGGTGTGTCCGGGTCGAGGGAGCGCAGCTGGGCGAGGGCCTGTTCGAAGCCCTGGACGCGGCGGTGCTGTCCGGCCACGTCCCGGCTCATGCCGCGCACGAACTCCTCCTCGCCGAAGTCGACGAAGGCCCGGCCCTCCCGGAAGTCGTCCAGGAGGGTGGCGACGGACTGGCGCAGCAGGTCGGTGTCGAGTCCCTCCGGGCGTCCGTCGGTCTCGGGCAGGACACCGTGGTCGGCGAGGGTGAAGCGGGCCCAGCCCTCCAGCATGCGGGCGGTCTGGGCGAGGTCGTGGACGTCGTGTTCGGCCTCCAGGACCAGGGTGGCGGCGCGCAGCACGTCCTGGGCCCGGGCGGGGTCGGGGTCGTCGTGGTGGCGGGCCTGCTGGAAGAGGGCGAGGAAGAGCGCGGCGGCGGTGACGTCGCCGTCGCGGGCGGGCTCCCACTGGTCGACGGCCCGGCGTACCAGGGCGATGCCGCGGTCGCGGCCCGGGGCGTCGTCGCGGGCCGCGGCGCGCTCGTAGAGCAGCCGCCCGAACAGGTCGAGGTACTGCGGCAGCATCCGGTCCTCGGCGCCGGGCCGTTCCAGCAGCCGGCGCAGCTCGATCTCGGCGGTGAGGCTCTGGCCGAGGTCCTTCCAGGTGGACCAGATCATGGCGCGGACGAAGAGGGCGTTGACCTCGGCCTCGAAGGCCCAGTCGGGCTCGGGGCCGCCCGCCCGGCGGTTCTCGGTCAGGGCGGTGTCGAAGGAGTCGAGGGCGGACTCGAGGCGGGCGCGGTCGGCCCGGACGCGGCCGTGCACGAGGTCGGCGAGGCCCAGGTCGTAGCGCAGCAGGGGGATGTCGTCGGGCGGGGCGGTGCCGAGCAATGCGCGGTAGTGGCGTGCCGCCTCGTCGGCGGCGTCGGCGTCGCCGAGGTGCAGGGCGCGGTGCAGGTGCAGATGGGCCGCCCCGGTCCGCAGCACCGTCTCCTCCTCGCCGCCCGGCTCGGTGTACGCGAGCGCGTCGGTGTGCCGGTGCAGGGCCTCCTCCAGGAGCGGCGCGGAGTCCGGTTCGGCGAGGGCGCGGAGCTTGGCGCACAGAGCGAGCATGTACCGCCCCCACGCCCGCTCCCAGGCGGAGCCGGGGTCGTCGGCGGGCAGCGCGGCCACGCCGTCGGACAGCAACCGCCAGGACTCCTCGATCAGTTGCCGGTCGCCGCCGTCGGCTTCGCCGCCGTTCTCGTACTGCACACCGCGCAGGTGCCCGAACCTGATCCGCCAGGACGCCCACCGCGGGCCGTCGCCGGGGGTGCGGAAGGCGATCTCGAACGCCTCGGCGGCCAGGTCGAGTTCCTCGTCGCGCCCGGGGTCGTCGCGGAGCAGGTACAGCCGGTGGCTCAGCTCACCGGCGTACCCGCACAGGCCGGGCGCCTCCGGGTCGTCGGCGGACAGTTCCGCCAACCGGTCGTAGACGGCGTCCCGTTCGGCGGTGAGGTCGCCGAACGGGTCGGCCTGCGGGGCGGAGTGGTCCGGAAAGGAGGTCACCCGCCCATACTGCCTACACGAACACGCTCACCGCCGCCGCCACCGCGAACCCCGCCACGGAGAGCACCGACTCCAGGACGGTCCAGGTGCGCAGGGTGTCGCGTTCGCTGATGCCGAAGTACTTGGCCACCATCCAGAAGCCGCCGTCGTTGACGTGCGAGGCGAAGATGGAGCCGGCCGAGACGGCCATGATGACGAGAGCCGTGAACGCCTGGGAGTGGTGCCCCTCGGCCAGCAGCGGCGCGACGATGCCGGCCGTCGTGACGATGGCGACCGTCGCCGAGCCCTGGGCGACCCGCAGCACGAGCGAGATCAGGTAGGCCAGGACGATCACCGGCAGGCCGACGCCGTTGAAGGTGTCGGACAGGGCCTGGGCGACCCCGCTCGCCTTCAGGACGGCGCCGAAGACGCCGCCCGCGCCCACCACCAGCAGGATGTTGCCGACCGGCTTGAGGGACGAGGTCGACACGGACTCCAGGGACGTGCGGGACCAGCCGCGCCGGATGCCGAGCAGGTAGTAGGCGAGCAGCAGGGCGATGGTGAGGGCCACGAAGGGGTGGCCGAAGAACTCCAGCACCGAGCGGCCCGGCGAGGGGTCGAGGGCGATGGAGGAGAAGGTGGCGGCGAGGATCAGGACCAGGGGCGTGCCGATGATGGCGAGGACCGTGCCGAGCGGCACCGGCGTCTCCCGCGGCTCCACACCCTGGGCCCGCTGTTCGGCGAGGACGGCCCGCCTGGCCTCCTCCGCCGCCTCGGCCATGTCCTGCGGTACCGCGACGAAGATCCGCCTGCCGATCCAGGCGGAGTAGGCCCAGGCGGCCAGGACGGCCGGGACACCGCAGACGACGCCCATGAGGATGACCCAGCCGAGCTGGACGTGCAGCAGTCCGGCGGCGGCGACCGGGCCGGGGTGCGGCGGCAGGAAGGCGTGCGTCATGGACAGGCCCGCGAGGAGGGGCAGGCAGTAGAGCAGGATCGACTTGCCGCCACGCTTGGCGGCCGCGTACACGAGCGGCGCGAGCACGAAGATGCCGACGTCGAAGAAGACCGGGATGCCGAAGATCAGGCCGGTCAGGCCCATGGCGAGGGGCGCGCGCCGCTCGCCGAAGAGGCCCAGCAGCCGGGAGGCCAGCACCTCGGCGCCGCCGCTCACCTCCAGGATCGCGCCGAGCATGGTGCCCAGGCCGATGATGACGGCGACGTGGCCGAGGATGCCGCCCATGCCGGACTCGATGGTGGAGACCGCGTCGGAGCGCTGGACGGTGCCGAAGAGTTCGGTGACCGAGAGGCCGGCCAGCAGGCCGACGGCTATGGAGACGGCGAGCAGGGCGACGAACGGCTGCAGCCGGACCTTGATGATCAGGAAGAGCAGCAGGGCTATGCCGACGGCGGCGACCGTGAGGAGGCCGGCGGTGCCGTCGACGAGGAGGAGCAGTCCTCCGGTGTGGGGTGGGGCGACGGGGGCGGTGGCGGCGAGCGGAACGGGCATACGGGGGTCCTCTGGGTAAGTGCATCGTGCTTTCGGGCAGGGGGCGGCGCGGCACGGCACCCGGAGGGGGTGCCGCGCCGTGCGGGACGTGCGGGACAGGCGTGATCGGTGGAGTCTGCGCGATCAGCGGGACCGGCTGGACTCGCGTCGGCGGAGTTCCGTCAGCTCAGGACGGCGAGGGCGTCGATCTCGACGAGGAGGCCGGCCGGGAGACCGACGTAGACCGTGGTCCGGGCCGCGGGCGGCTGGGTGAGGTGCTGCTCCCCGAAGTACGCGTCGTAGATCTCGTTCAGCTCCGGGAAGTGGTCCACGTCCGTCAGGTAGACGCGGATCATCATGACGTCGTCCCAGCTCGCGCCGCCCTCCTCCAGGACCGCCTTGACGTTGGCGAGGGTCTGCAGGGTCTGCTCGCGCAGCGTGGGGCCGGCCGGCGTGGGGGGCTTGCCCTCCTCGGCGGGCAGGAAGCCGACCTGGCCGGCGACCTGGAGGATGTTGCCCTTGCGCACCCCGTGGGAGAACGTCGCGGGCGGGGTGGTGTGGGTCTTCGGGGTGAGCGCGATCTTGTCGGTCATACGGTGCGGTCCTTCACTGGGGTTCTTCCGGAGTACTCGCCGCTGATCGCGTCCGCCGTACGGCGCACCTGCGGGAGGAGGGAGAGGAGTTCCTCGGCGGTGACGACGACGTTCGGCGCGGAGACCGACATCGCGGCGACCACCCGGCCGTCGGCGCCCCGGACGGGGGCCGCGACGCAGTTGATGGACTCCTCGTGGCCACCGAGGTCGGTGGCCCAGCCCTGTTCGCGCACCTGCTCCAACTCCCGCAGGAACGCGGTCGCGTTGGGGGTGGAACGGGCCGTGTACAGGGGATAGTCGAGCTTCTCCGCGAGGGCGCGGCGCTCGGCCTCGGGCAGGTCGGCCAGGAGCAGTTTGGCGACCGCGGCGACGGTGATGGCGACGGGCTTGCCGATCCGCGAGTACATGCGGACCGGGTAACGGCTGTCGACCTTGTCGATGTAGAGGACCTCGTTCTCCTCGTGGACCGCGAGGTGCACGGTGTGGCCGCAGCTCTCGTTGAGGCGGACCAGGTGGGGGTGGGCGATCTCGCGGATGTCGAGGTTCTCCATCGCCTCCTGGGCGAGCGCGAAGAGGCGGGCGCCGAGACGGTAGCGCTGGTCGGACTGGCGGTAGACCAGGCCGTGTTCGTGCAGGGTGCGCAGGAGGCGCAGGGCCGTGGACTTGTGGACGCCGAGCCGGTCGGCGACCTGTCCGAGGTCCGCGGGGCCCTCGGCGAGCAACGGCAGGATGCTCAGGGCGCGGTCGACGGTCTGACTCATGGGGTGTTCGCCTCCTCCGGGGCCCGTGCGGCGTCGGTCCAGCCGGGGCCGAGTCGAAGTCTCCCCCATGCCTCGTCGTCCAGGGCCGCCAGCCGGTCGGCGTGGCTCCGGGCGGGCGGGGTGGCGAGGTCGCCGGGGACGGTGAGGGTGGCGGCGGCCATGAGGTGGCCGTGCCGGAGCCGGTCGCGCAGCGGCAGCCCGCGCAGGGTGCCGGAGAGGAAGCCGGCGGCGAAGGCGTCCCCCGCGCCGACGGTGGCCACGACGTCCACGGCCGGCGCGGACTGGAAGACGGGCCGGGTGCCGTCCGGGTCGACGTCCCCGCGCGCGAACACGGTCGCGCCGCCGCTCCCCTGTTTCACCACCAGCAGGCGCGGCTCGGGCAGTGCCGCCCGGACCGCCCCGGGTCCGCCGCCGGTCCCCCACGCCTGCTCGGCCTCGTCCTCGCCGACGAACACCAGGTCGGCGCGGCGGGCGAGGCCGAGCAGCACCTGGGCCGCCGCAGGGTCGGGCCACAGCCCGGGGCGGTGGTTGACGTCGAAGGAGACCAGGGGGCGGCCGGCGGCGGGCGCCGTGAGGACGCGCAGCAGTTCGAGGCAGTCCCCGGACAGCGCGGCCGTGATGCCGGACAGGTGCAGCACGCGTCCGGCGCGGGCCGCGGCCAGGTCCACGGTGGCGGGGCTCATCGCGGAGGCCGCCGAGCCCGCCCGGTAGTAGGCCACCTCGTGGTCGTCCGTCCCCCGGTCCCCGGCGGTGCGGAAGTACACGCCGGTCGGCCGGGCGCTGTCCCGTCGTACGCGGGAGACGTCGACCCCGTACCGCCCGACCGTCTCCACCAGGTGCTGCCCGAACCCGTCGGCGCCCACCCGGCTCACCCAGCGCGCCGAGTGGCCGAACGCGCTGAGCGCGCAGGCCACGTTGGACTCCGCTCCCCCGATGCCCCGGTCGAAGGAGGGCACGTCGGCGAGGCGGCCGGGACGGGTGGGCAGGAAGGTGACCATGGACTCGCCGAGCGCGACGACGTCCACGACGTCGGGTGCGGCGCTGAGATGGCCGTCGGCGGTCACGATGGGAGAGGCTCCTCGTCGGTCGTGGGGTGAGGGTCGCCGGTCGCCGGGTGGCGGCGGATTCGTTGACCCCGTGTCGGCCGAGATGTTAGACAGCACTGAGCGACATACGCAACGGACGTTGCATATAACGCAACGCACCAGATCAGGAGGCTTGGATGGCCCGCGACACCGGCACCGAAGCGCTCGCCCACCTCGCCGAGGACCGGGTCGACCACCGCTTCAAGGGCCTTCCGCCGGACGCCGTGGGCCTGACCGTCGCCGAGCTGGCCGGCCAGCGCCGCAACCTCTTCACCGACGGCTTCACCACCCCCGTGCTCGCCCTGTCCGCCGAGCGCCTCGCACACAACCTCGCGCTCATGGAGACGTACGCGGCCCGGCACGGCCTGGCGTTCGCCCCGCACGGCAAGACCTCGATGGCCCCGCAGCTCTTCCACCGGCAGATCGAGCACGGCGCCTGGGGCATCACGCTGGCGGTGCCGCACCAGGTGTGGGTGGCCCGGGCGTTCGGGATCGAGCGGATCTTCCTGGCCAACGAGCTGGTCGACCCGGCCGCCCTGCGCCGGATCGCCGACGATCTGGCCACCGACCCGGACTTCCGCTTCGTCTGTTACGTCGACTCCGTGCGCGGGGTGGAGCTGATGGACGCGGCGCTGCGCGGCGCCGCCCGGCCGGTGGACGTCGTGGTGGAGCTGGCCGCGGGCGAGGGCGCCCGCACCGGTGTGCGCACGGAGGCGGAGTGCGCCGCCGTCGCCGACGCCGTGGCCGCCACGGAGACGCTGCGGCTGGTCGGGGTCGCGGGGTACGAGGGCGAGGTGCCGCGCGCCGACCACGAGCGGGTGACGGCCTATCTGCGGCGGCTGACGGCGCTCGCCGCCGGCCTGGACAAGGACGGGCGCTTTTCCGGGGCGGAGGAGATCGTGGTGAGCGCGGGCGGCAGCGCCTGGTTCGACGCCGTCGCCGAGGTCTTCGCCGAGCTGCCCGCGCTCTCCCTGCCGGTCCTGAGGCTGCTGCGGTCGGGCGCGTACGTCTCGCACGACGACGGGCACTACCGCAGGCTCACCCCGTTCGCCCGGGTCCCCGAGGAGGGCGCCCTGGAGCCGGCCTTCCGGCTGTGGGCGCAGGTCGTCTCCCGCCCCTCGCCGGAACAGGCCTTCGCCAACGCGGGCAAGCGGGACGCGGCCCACGACCTGGACCTGCCCGAGGCCCAGGTGGTCCGCCGGGACGGCACCGAGCGGCCGGCCGCAGGGGTGAGCGTGACCGGCCTGTCCGACCAGCACGCCTGGCTGCGCACGGAGGCGCAGGCGGACCTGGAGGTGGGCGACTGGGTCGGCTTCGGCCTCTCGCACCCCTGCACGTCCTTCGACAAGTGGCAGCTGATCCCGGTGGCCGAGGCGGACGGCACGGTCGTGGACTACATCCGCACCTTCTTCTAGCCCGTACGTTCTTCGAGGGAGTGCCATGGAGGACCTGGTCATCCGGGACGCCGACGTCGTCGACGGCAGCGGCGCCGACTCCTACCGCGCCGACGTGGTGGTCGACGGCGGCCGGATCGTCGCCATCGTCAAGGAGGCCGCCGCGGCCGGCTGCCAGCGGCCCGGCGCGCGGCGGGAGCTGGACGCGGAGGGGCTGGTCCTCTCCCCCGGCTTCATCGACATGCACGCGCACTCCGACCTCGCCCTGCTGCGCGACCCCGACCACAGCGCGAAGGCCGCGCAGGGGGTCACGCTGGAGGTGCTCGGCCAGGACGGGCTGTCGTACGCCCCGGTGGACGACCGCACGCTGGAGGAGGTCCGCCGGGCGATCACGGGCTGGAACGGATACGGCGAGGACGTCGACTTCGACTGGCGGTCGGTGGGCGAGTACCTGGACCGGCTCGACCGCGGGATCGCCGTGAACGCCGCCTACCTGGTCCCGCAGGGCACGGTCCGCGCCCTCGTCGTCGGCTGGGAGGACCGCGCGGCCACCCCGGCGGAGCTGGACCGCATGCGGCACCTGGTGGCGGAGGGCCTGGAGCAGGGCGCGGTCGGCCTGTCCTCCGGGCTCACCTACACGCCCGGCATGTACGCCGGGGACGCCGAACTGACCGCGCTGTGCCGGGTGGTGGCGCGGTACGGCGGCTACTACTGCCCGCACCACCGCTCCTACGGCGCCGGCGCCCTGGATGCCTACGCCGAGATGGTGGCGCTGACCCGGGAGGCGGGCTGCCCGCTGCACCTGGCCCACGCGACGATGAACTTCGGCGTGAACCGGGGCCGGGCGCCCGAGCTGCTGGCCCTGCTCGACGAGGCACTGGACGCGGGCGCGGACATCACCCTGGACACCTATCCCTACACCCCCGGCTGCACCACGCTGGCCGCGCTGCTGCCGAGCTGGGCGAGCGAGGGCGGCCCGGAGGAAGTGCTGGCCCGGCTCACGGACCCGGCGACGGCCGAGCGGATCCGGCACGACCTGGAGGCGACTGGTTCGGACGGCTGCCACGGCGTCCCCGTGGAGTGGGAGACGATCGAGATCTCCGGGGTGGCCGACCCGGCGCTCGCGGACCATGTCGGGCGCACCGTGCGGGAGTCGGCCGGACAGCGCGGCGAGAGCCCGTGGGCGACCGCCCGCCGGCTGCTCGTCGAGGACCGGCTCGGCACGACGGTCCTGCAGCACGTCGGGCACGAG
This sequence comes from Streptomyces sp. WI03-4A, assembly GCF_033792105.1. Taxonomy (NCBI): domain Bacteria; kingdom Bacillati; phylum Actinomycetota; class Actinomycetes; order Kitasatosporales; family Streptomycetaceae; genus Streptomyces; species Streptomyces sp. WI03-4A. The sequence goes on along the minus strand of NZ_JARAUO010000014.1, from coordinate 1,686 downwards.
GAGAACGTCCGCGCCATCATGCGGCACCGCGCCCACACCGGCGGCTCGGACGGCATCCTGCGGGGCGCCAAGCCCCACCCGCGGGCGTACGGCACCTTCCCGCGCTATCTCGGGCACTACGTGCGGGAGCTCGGGGTGCTGACGCTGGAGGAGTGCGTCGCGCACCTCACCGGGCGCCCGGCGGCCCGGCTGCGGCTGCCGGACCGCGGGCTGGTGCGCGAGGGCCACCGGGCCGACCTGGTGCTCTTCGACCCCGCGACGGTGGGGCCCGGCGCCACCTTCGCCGAGCCCCGGACGCTCCCGACCGGGATCCCGTACGTCCTGGTCGACGGCCGCTTCGTCATCGACGACGGCCGCCGCACGGACGTGCTCGCGGGCCGGGCGGTCCGCCGGACACCGGTGTGACCGCCCGGACCGGCGCTACGGACCGGCGCTACGGCTTGGGCAGGGCGCAGCCCGCCGCGCTCAGGTTGAGCTTGTTGCCGGTGGTGAAGCACGCCGGGATGAGGTAGGTCTCCTCGGCGTAGTTGATGCCCTGACGGACGGTCACGTTGCCGCTCGCGTCGACCTCGCAGGGGTTGTTCTCGGTGCAGCGCTGGCCGTCCTCGTTGCCCGTGTTGTTGACGGCGACCACCTTGCCGGTGCTCGTGTCGATCACGGGCGAGCCCGAGGTGCCGCCGATGGTGTTGCAGGCGGAGGTGTAGCGGACGGAGTCCTTCCAGGTCCAGTCGCCCTCCTTCAGCCGGTACACGAACCCGTCGATGTTGCAGCTGTAGGTGCGCTTCCAGTAGCCGGAGACGACCTTGATGGCGGTGCCGGCGGTCGGGTGCGTGTCCTGCACGGTGAGCGGGCTGATCCCGTAGGTGCTCCTGATCGCCGCGTAGGTGGTGGTGGTGCGGTAGATCGTGACGTCCGTGTCCGTCATGGTCGAGTAGACGACCTGGTTGGCGCGGAGCGTGCCGACCCGGCTGCCGGAGGCGTTCAGCAGGCCGAAGCTGCGGCTGGAGGACTGGCCGGTGATGACCTGTCCGGGTGCCGGGAAACCGGTCTCCAGGCAGTGGCCGTTGGTCAGCACCAGCGCCGGGTCGGTGTCCGCGGAGTTCGGGAAGCGGATGACCGAGCCGGAGCAGTTGCTGAGCGAGACGGTCCCGGCGAAGTTGACGGTCACCGCCGCTGCCGCCTTGGCCTGGGGAGCGGCGACCGCGGGAGCCGCACCGACCCCGGCGATCGCCAGGGAGGAGAGTGCGGCCAGGAGAGGCTTGTTCATGTGGGGGTCCCCTCTGCAGACGTGAGCGACCGGAGATCTTCCGGCCGCCCGCTGTCTTGTCATGAGCATTCTCACGAGAGGGGCATGCCTGGGCAAGGAGGCGTAGGCGAACGTTTTCCCCGACGGACCGTCAGTTCCGGACGTCCCCGGGCTTCCTGCCGCCGCCGTGGCCGTGGCCGTGGCCCGGGTGGCCGGCGGTCCAGGAGGCGGTCGGCGTGCCGGTGAGGGTCGGTTCGGGCGAGGCGGACGCCGCGGTGGACGGCGATCCGCCGGGCGTGCCGGGCGGTGTCGTGGCCGTGCGCGTCGGCCCGCCGGCCGGCGCGGTGGTGGCGGGCGCCGAACCAGGCGTGGACGCGACGGGCGGCGCGGAGACGACGCCGGGCCCACCGGTGGTGGCGGCCGGCGAGCCGCTTTTCGGC